>NZ_CP022190.1:0-300000 GCF_003111685.1 Alloyangia pacifica
CGGGAATTGCGTCGCCTTCGCCTCGTCGCTGTTGTCCGGATTGAACACCAGACGCGAGGCATTGCCGTGCGCGTCCGGCACACCGGTCTGCCAGGCCTTGATGCCGGTTTGGAAGTCGCGGCCACGGACCTTGGCGAAGAACTGCGCGTTCGCCATCTGCTCGATGTTGAAGGTCACGCCGATCTTCGCGGCGTTCTGCTGCACGTGCTGTCCCAGCGGGGCCGACCAGGGCAGCGAGCCGACGAAGATGGTCGCCTCGAAGCCATCGGGATACCCGGCCTCGGTCAGCAGTTCTTTGGCCTTGTCGAGATCGAGCGAGAACGGCGTGGCCTCGTCCTTGGGCAGCGCCCCGAGCGCACCGGACTGCGCAAAGCTATGCCAGGGGGTGCCGAGGTACTGCATCACGGTGTCCGCCAGCGCGTCGTAGTCGATGAGATATTTCATCGCGCGGCGCACCTTGGGATCATCGAAGACCTCGTCGGCGGCGTTAAAGGTCCAGAAGATCAACTGCGGCTTCAGGGCCGAGGTGACGTAGACGCCGTCCTTGGCCTCGAGCTCGCGCAGGTCGTCCGGCGTCAGGTCGCGAGCGATGTCGACATCGCCGTTCTCGACCATCAGGCGCTGCGTGCCGGTCTCGGCGACATGGCGGATGAAGACGCGGCTGAGCTTGGGTTTCTCGCCGCTGTAGGTCTCGTTGGCCTCGAGCACCACCGATTGGCCCTGGTTCCACTGCGCGAGGCTGTAGGGGCCGTAGCAGGCGGTCTTGTCCTTGAGGTACGCGTTGCCGGAATCGCCGTCCTGCTCGTGCTCCATGATGAGCTTGCTGTCGAGCGTGCCCGCCACGCGGTTGGCGGCGATGGCCTGCATCAGCAGCGAGGTCGGGTAGACGTCGCCGAATTTGAGCACCAGTGTCGTGTCATCGGGCGCGGTGATGCGCTCGTCCATATTCTCGACCGTGAAGCCGTAATCCGTCAGCTGCGCCGCGTTGCCGTAGCCGAGCGAGATGACGCGCTTGAGGGACCACATCGTATCCTGCGCGGTCACCGGATTGCCCGACGGGAAGACCGCGCCGGACTTCAGGTGGAAAGTGATGGTCTTGCCGTCCTCGGCCACGTCCCAGCTTTCGGCGAAGGCGGGTTGCACCTCGGCCTCGTTGCTCGGCACGCGGGCGACCAGCGTGTCGCAGGTGTTCTGCAGCAGCTCGTTGGTCACCACCTCGCCGACCTGGGCCGGGTCGAAGGTCGAAATCGAGTCGATGTTCCACGCCATGACAAGCGCGTTGGCCGGGGTCTCGGCATGGGCGGCGGGGACGGCCAGGGCAGTGGCGAGCGCCGCCGATGAAAATAGACGCAAATTGCGTTTCATGGACGAAGTATCCTTTTCCTGTTGGGGTTGGCCGGGCGTTCTCTGGCCCAGGCTAGGGAGCGGCGACGCCTTGTGCCGGCGCCGCCGAAGTCACGTGCTCACTCGGCCGCGGGGCGCGGTTTGAGCGGCGGAAGCACGTCTTTGGGGATCGGGCAGACATAGGGCTCAGCGCCAAGCCGGTCGCGGTGATCCTTCTTAGCGCGGGCCAGCAGCGTCTCGTCGGCATAGAGCATGCGCGCGGTCGCCCCCATCACCTTGGCGGCGTAGATCATCCCCTTGTGCGCGGCGGGCGCCTTGCCCTGCGCGGTGATCTGCCAGCTGTGCCCCGGCGTGCCTATGGCATGCGTGGCGACCCGCGCCTGCACCGTCGGCACTGCCCAAGACACATCGGCGACATCGGTCGAGCCCATCATCTTCGTGCCGCGGTTCTCCATTGGCACGACGTAGTCGCAGAGCGGCTCGCCGCTGCGCGGCTTGAGCCCCACCGAGCGGTAGTTCGACGCGACATCCTCGGCGCTGAGCGTGGCTTGGATCTCGGTGGCGTACTGGCGGTCCATGTCGTCGAAGGGCACGCCGCCAAGCGCGTCCATGGCCTTCTGCATGGCTTCCTCGAGCGGCGTGTTGCCCAGCATGTTGGACACCGCCGACATCACCGAGATGCTGACCTCGGTGTCGGTCATCAGCGCCGCGCCGCGGGCGATCTTCTGCACCCTTTCATTGAGCGCGAACATGCCCGACAGCGTGGTCGAGCGGATCGCGTAGCGGGTCTTGGCCTTGCCCTGCACGACATTGGGAGCGGTGCCGCCGGCATCGAGATAGGCGTAGTGGATGCGGCTTTCCTGCGGGATGTGCTCGCGCAGGTACTGCACGCCGACGTTCATCAGCTCGGCAGCGTCGAGCGCAGAGCGGCCGAGATGCGGGGCAGCGGCGGCGTGGCTCGAGCGGCCGGTGAACTCGAAATCCATGCGCGTGTTGGCAAGGCTCTCGGCCTCATCGACCTTGGTCATAGAGGCCGGGTGCCAGGTGATCGCCGCGTCGACGTCGGCAAAGGCACCCTCACGCACCATGAAGGCTTTAGCGGCGCCACCCTCTTCCGCCGGACAGCCGTAGTAGCGCACCCGCCCGGGCAGGCCGTTCTCGGCAAGCCAGTCATTCAGCGCGCAGGCGGCAAGCAGCGCTGCAGAGCCCAGAAGATTGTGGCCGCAGCCATGGCCGTTGCCACCGGGCACGATCGGGCGCGGCTCCGCGATATTCGCCTCCTGACTGAGACCGGGCAGCGCGTCATACTCGCCGAGAATGGCAATCACCGGGCCACCCTCGCCTGCCTCGCCCATGACTGCGGTCGGAATCCCTGCGACCTCTTCGGTCACCTTGAAGCCTTTGGCGCGCAGAACCTGCGTGTGCTCGGCACAGGATTCATACTCCGCATAGAGCGTCTCGGGCATTCCCCAGACACGGTCCGAAAGCTCTACGAGGTCATTCTGATGCGACTCAACGTGGGCCCAGATCGGTTCGGCATTCTGCATGGTAGCTTCCGCTTTCAGTTTTACTCTGATGAAAGCAGTCTCTGAGCAGACGGCCAGCCCTGTCCAATGACGAAGCGCGAAGATTTCATTCGCATCTGGAATACAGAAGGCACCGCGCGCGCCGGGGCGGGATTTCCTGCATGCAGAGATGGCCTCTGGCATCGCAGGGATCGGCAGGCGGGTCCGGATCGCGATTGCATGGAGTGGCGGCGCTGTCTCGCTGCGCCCAAAGATTGGGCGAAGGCGCTCGATACCAACCAGTCTTGTACAGATTTAGCTTTCAAAAGGCCGCCGCAGATCTCTGCCACGCGCCGCCGCATGCTGGCTCACAGCTCAGGAGAACTGCGGTTCTGGAGATAGTGCCCCCGCGCGTGGTGTAGGAGCGTCGACCTTCGGAGAGGTCCGGGTCTGATCAGGATGCCACGGCGGGCAACCTGACGGTGGGATTGTCGGTGACGCGGGCCAGGGTTTCAAGGCTCATGTATCGCCGCGCCACTGCCCATTCATCGTTGGTTTCGAGCATCAGAGCGCCGACGAGGCGGATGATGGCGGCGTCGTTCGGGAAGATCCCGATGACATCCGCACGTCGCTTTACCTCTCGGTTCACCCGCTCGAACGGGTTGGTCGAAGCGATCTGGGTCCAGTGCTCTCGAGGGAACGACATGTAGGCCAACACATCGTCGCGGGAGTTGTCCATCAGGGCGCCGAGCTTGTGCTGTTTCTCCCGAAGGGCGTCCGCCACGACGGCCCACTGGTTCTCGGCGTCGGCCTTGCTTTCCTGGGCGAAGACCGTCTTCAACATCGCCGCCACTGCCGTGCGCTGTTTCGCCGGGGCATGCGCCAGGGCATTGCGCATCCAGTGGATGCGGCAGCGCTGATGAGTGGCGTTGAAGACCCGGCGTGCGGCGGCCCGCAGGCCCTTGTGGTCGTCGGCGATGACCAGCTTGACGCCACGCAGGCCCCGGTCGGCGAGCCTGCGCAGGAAATCAGTCCAGAACACCTCCGCCTCGGATGGACCGGTTGCCACACCCAGAACCTCGCGCTTGCCGTCCTCGTTGACCGCCACCGCGAGTATCACCGCCTTGCTAATGATGCGCCCGCCGTCCCTGACCTTCAGGTATGTGGCGTCCAACCACAGGTAGGGCCACGCGCCTTCAAGCGGCCGCGACAGGAAGGCGTCGACCCGCTCGTCGATTTCCATGCACAACCGGCTGACTTGGCTCTTAGACATGCCGCCAGCTCCCATGGCCTTCACTAGGTCATCCACGGACCGCGTGGAGATGCCGTGAACGTAAGCCTCCTGGATCACCGCCACCAATGCCTTCTCGGCTGTCCGCCGCGGTTCAAGGAAGCTGGGGAAATAGCTGCCCTTGCGCAGCTTCGGGATCTCTAGCGCGATCCGGCCGGCACGCGTATCCCAATCCCGCTCCCGGTATCCATTCCGCTGGGCCTCTCGCATTGGCGAGCGCGTGCCCTTGGCCGCGCCGGTTGTCCGGCGTCAGCGCCTATGGGACATCTGAATTGATTTCGGAAAGGAGGGTTTTTGGCTCATCGTAACCACCAAGGAGTGGAGATGAGACAGAAACCCGGAACACCGAAGCCTTCCGCCGAGAAGGTTGTGAAGGACATCCGCCGACGCACCCGCAAACAGCATTCGGCGGAGGAAAAGATCCGCATCGTGCTTGAGGGGCTTCGCGGCGAGGAGAGCATAGCCGAGCTTTGCCGGCGCGAGGGGATTGCGACGAGCCTGTACTACAATTGGTCCAAAGAGTTTCTCGAGGCCGGCAAGAAGCGGCTTGCTGGTGACACGGCGCGCCAGGCGAGTAGCCCGGAAGTGAAGGTCCTGCGGGCTGAGGCCAGCGCGCTGAAGGAGGCCTTGGCAGAGGCCACCCTTGAGAACCGGCTGCTCAAAAAAAGTATGATCGGGGATGGGGGAGACCACGAATGAGGTACCCTGCATCCGAAAAGCTCGAGATTATCCGGCTCGTCGAGAGATCACATCTGCCCGCGGCGCGCACGCTGGAGATGTTCGGTATTCCGAAGACAACCTTCTATCGTTGGTACGACCGATACCGATCCCTTGGCGAGGCCGGTCTCGAGGATCGCCGACCCCATCCGGGTCGGGTCTGGAACCGCATCCCTGATGCTGTCCGGCAGGATGTGGTCGGCTTGGCGCTGGAGGAGCCCGAACTCTCTCCAAGGGAGCTTGCGGTGCGCTTCACAGATACGAAGAAGTACTTTGTCTCAGAGGCTTCGGTGTATCGCATCCTCAAGGCGCACGACCTGATCCCGAGCCCTGCCTTCATCGTGGTCAAGGCTGCGGACGAGTTCCGCGATAAGACGAGCCGGCCAAACCAGCTCTGGCAGACCGACTTCACGTACCTGAAGGTGATCGGTTGGGGTTGGTACTATCTGAGCACCATCCTGGATGACTTCAGCCGATATGTAATCGCCTGGAAGCTCTGCACGACCATGCGGGCCGAAGATGTCACTGACACGCTCCAGCTCGCGCTGGAGGCGTCCGGTTGCGACCAGCCGTCCGTGCTACACCGACCACGACTTCTCAGCGACAACGGCTCGTCCTACATCGCAGGCGATCTCGCAACCTGGCTGGAAGACAAGCAGATGGAGCATGTGCGCGGGGCCCCCAACCATCCGCAGACGCAGGGCAAGATCGAACGCTGGCACCAGACCCTGAAGAACCGCATCCTGCTGGAGAACCACTACCTCCCCGGCGCACTCGAGGCCGCGATCGAGACCTTCGTCGACCACTACAACCATCAACGGCTCCATGAGAGCCTCGGAAACGTCACCCCGGCCGACGTCTACTTCGGTCGTGCCAAAGCCATCGTAGCCGAACGAAGGAGGATCAAGGCCGACACCATCCGCCAGCGCCGCTTGCTCAACCAAACCCAGGCGGCATAACCTCAAACTGAACGAGCCAGACCCTCCTGACCGGCAGAGCATTCCCGGTCCCAAATTATTTGATGACGGACACTTGAGGTCATCCTGGGCACAATCAAATGGCACCCGCCCTCAAGAGGCTGCACCCTGACCGATGACGTGTCAAATCCGCGGAGGCATGGTCGCGTCATAGCGCCAGCGCGCGCTGCAGATCATCATGCTCGAAGGCGCTGGCCATGCGGTTGATCTCAGCCGAACGCGCACCGACCGACCTCGCGGTATCGCGCCAGGTGGCGGTGACTGTGGCCACCTCCCTGATGATTGCGCGCGCCTGCGCGAGCGTCAGGGCGAAGTATTCCGCCGCCTCTTCCAGCAGGTCGAGCGAACAGGTGCCCTCGTCGAGATCGATATTGGTGGTCAGCACCCGCGCCTTGATGTCGTTCGGCACCGGATTGAGATCGTAGGCCGGCGACAGCGACCATCCCGCCTTGCCGCGCCAGAGGAAGCCGTGGTTGCGCAGATGATCGTCGACATTGGAGATCAGCACGCTGAAGACGACGCGGCGATACAGGGCCTGTGCATCGGTCTTGCCCTATGCGCCATGCTCAACCAGGGCATCGACGATCTCGGGATAGCTCCCGCGCTCGCCATCCTTGGCGCCCATCATCGCCATCCCTAGCAGGAGCCGAGTCGCCTCAGCGCTCTATTGGCGCTTTTCCAGACGATCCTCTTGCACGTTATCTTTGGAGGTCTGCTCAGGCTGCATATCAGAAGAAAGGCCGAAATCTGCGACGCCATGCGGCTCATCCTCGCGACATCAAGGGAGAACACAAGGGAAACAAAAAGCAACAATTAGCGTTGCGAAATCCATATTGCCACCATATATTGATAAGTAGGATCGATTGAGGGAGGCAATCGGCAACCGGGTAGATAGAGGAGTTGTCCATGCCCCTTGATCACACGTCCCCTGGGCTCGACGCCCTTCTGATTGCGACCGTTCTCCAGATGGAGCTAAGCCCCCGCGACAACCGGGTGGCTGAGAAGCGCTACAAGCTGATCCCGTCACACATTGAGCGCGAAGGCAGTCCTTTGCGCCTCCATGTCGATAATGCCTTGGTCTACGCACAGGGCTCCAGAGCGATTGGAACCACAATCGTTCACGGTGCAGATGAGGATCGTTTCGACCTGGACGCCATTCTTGAATTCGACACGCCGCTCGGCTGGTCACCGCGCCGGGTGTTGGACGAACTCTTCAAGGCCTTCCAAGGCTTCCCGGACGTGCAGGAGATCGAACGCTGCACGCGATGCATTCAGCTTCGCTTCGCCTTCATGCATCTGGATGTGACGCCTATGGATCCTGCGCTGAAGCCGCGGCCAGAACGGGTCGGCGACATCTACCACAGCCCAGACGAAGGTCACGACGAACGCCACAAGGTGAACCCTTATGGATTTGCGGAATGGTTCAAAGGGCAAATTTCCCTTCCCAGCCAGATGTTCCAGGCTCAGGTTCGCAGCCTGCGCAACCAGCTTGAGATCAGGGACCGGCTTCGGCCCGGCATCATCGTCGCCGATGCAGATATCGACGAGTTGCCCGAGACTGTTGACCCCATTCAAGATGCGCCGCAGGTGCTCGCCCTTAAGCTGATGAAACGCTACCTGAACCTCAGGTATGCCAACAGGAACGAGAAACGCCCCATCTCGGTCTATCTGTCAAAAGTTGCCGCGCAGATCCCCCCGAACTCCTTTGGAGTCTGCGCCCAGCTTGAAGATCTTGCAGCTGAACTCGATCGTCGGATGAAATACGCTCTCGAGACCGGTCGTCGTCCGGAAGAGCGCAATCCGGCATTTCCCCAAGAAAATTTCAACGATCGCTGGCCTCAGAATACGCGCCAGATGGAAATGTTCCGCGGGGACCTGAGGCACCTCTTTGCCGAGCTTCAACGAGCCCGAGCCTCCGAGGTCGGGCAGATCCAAAAGATCTTCGATGGATTGTTCGGCGAACGTATCAGCGGCAACGCCGTCAGGACATACATGGACAGCCTGTCCAATGCTCCGCAGAAAAGCGCGTATGAGCTCGGGAAGGGCTTCGTCGCAACTCCGGCACTCCTTACGCCGGGGGCCGCGCGCGCAGCCGCGACCTCCAAGGCACCTGCACACAACTTCCATGCGGGTGAGCTGCGGAAGAAATGAAGCGGACCAAGCCCAGATCAGCAGAATCCCAGGTTCAGCGGATGGCACATAGATGGCCTTCCCTGAAGATGCGCGTGTATCGGCCGATGATAATCGATGCGACGCCATCGATCCAATGGATAGGGCCGATCAGGGGCTTTCAGCGGGAGTATCGGATACTTGCTCAATGGAGTTGGCTGGAAGCAACTGCAGTCCCGTATGTCTTCTTGCTCGAATCAGCTTTGAAGCCGCGGGACGGCGAGGACTATATCGACATCCCCCACCTGATCCTGGACGGCAAGACACCCGAAAACTCCGCGCTCTGCCTGTTCGACCCTGACGAGGGTCAATGGGACAACACCATGTGGATTTCGGACACGATCATTCCCTGGGCATCGGAGTGGCTCCACCATTACGAGTTCTGGCACGTCGATGGCCTCTGGCGGGGACCCAATGCACCCGGCCCGATCAACATACGTGAAATGCGTTGCCTTGCCGAAGGAGATCAAGATGGCCAGAGGAGCTAAGCCAGACAACAAGACGCGGATGCTCGTCTGGGGTCGTGCTGCCGGCCACTGCCAATATCCGGGCTGTTCCAAACGCCTCGACGAAGACTTGGTGGCAGGCGACTTGCGTAAGAACAACGCCTATCTTGCCCACATCATCGCTTCCGACCCTGGCGGAGAGCGCGGCGACCCGATCCTGTCACATGAGCTCTCCAACGATCCTACCAACATCATGTTGATGTGTGATCCGCACCACCGTGAGATCGATGACCCGAACAAGAAGGACCGATACAGCGTCAGCGTCTTGCGGCAGATGAAGGAACAGCACGAAGACAGGATCGCGCACCTGTTTTCCAATCCTTTGATCAAACCCGCCCATGTCCTGCGGGTCGCGGCTTCCATCGGAGAGAATGAAACCAGCATCCCCCTGTCTGACTGCATCGCGGCCATGGGGAATGAGTTCTACCTGGCAGACCGCCGCCCGATCGACATCCAGATGCGTGACATCGCGACCAAGGATAGTGACCCTGATTACTATCCAACGGTGCTAAAACTCCTGCGTTCAAAGTATGACCGCGAAATCCGAGGAAGATTTGAGGAAGGCGAGCTCCAGCACCTGGCGATTTTCGGCTTTGCGCCGATGCCGGTTTTGATGGAGCTGGGGCGGCTTCTATCTGACCTGTCGGCTGTCTCCCTATACGGCAAGCACCGTGAACCAAAGCCAGGCTGGGCATGGCCAGACGATCAACTTCCCCTTGGCTTCTCAATGTTCAAGGGAAGAACGGGATCGAAAAAAGTCGCACTCAAGCTGTCGGTTTCGGCGGAAATCGTCGACGAGCGCGTGACAGCCGCATATGAGGACGACGACGTTTCCATTTGGGAAATTCGCAGTAATCCGCTCGGCACTTCAGCGCTGCGTAGCCAGAACGATCTATCAGAGTTTCGCAAGGTCGTCGGCAAGACCTTTGACGCCATCAAAGATCAACACGGGCTGGATGTTGAGCTATCCGTTTTTCCGGCTGTGCCAACGGCCTGCGCAATCGAGTTTGGCCGGACGTGGCAGCCGAAGGCGCACCCAGGCTTTCGGATCTTCGATCAAGTGAAGGAGCGAGGCTTCATAGAACGGCACATTATCAACTGAGTCATCCCGCCGTTCACTGAGTTAGCAGGCTGCTGGCCAGAGCCTCTGCGCGCCTGGATCGTCGGAGGGATGACCGACATGCGGCACAGCATGAGCAGCTTGGCTTTGACAGTTCAGCAGGAACTCGGCCAAGATCTTCTGTTTCCGCGGCCGCGAGGGCGACTTGGTCGAATTCGTCTGGCAAGATGGTGTCGGCATGTCTGGCTCAGAAGCAGCGCACGGCGGTAGCAATCCGGCCCTTTACCCCAGAATCTTAACCATCCCCGAAATACCTTTCGGCCTCACCCACCCCGAAGGTCTGCAGCACCGTACGGTCCATCTCCACACCCTCTGGCCGCACCAGGAAATGCGGGATGAAGGGCCCTCCATAATTCACCACAGGATGGCCCTGGTGGGTGTGAAGCTCCCCGTTCGCTTCTTGGGCTAGCATGATGAAGTCGACGAGATACTGGGCGCCATTGAACAAGGCACTTCGTTCCGCCGCAGGAAGGTCGACGATCTTTTTGAGGTCGATAACCTGATTCATCAGAGCAACGAACTCCTGCTCAGTGAAATTCACAGGGAGTCGTTTGGCGAAATCCTCAAGGTTCATGGTTGTGCCTTCTGCAATATGGAAAGTGACTGTGGGCTCCCTCAACGTCGGGAGCTGCCCCGTAAGGATGTAGGCTAACTTTTCTGCATGACGCAACAAGAACCATCACTCGCAATGACCTTTATCCCATTGCATAAATTGCGAAAAATTTACTCGGTCTTTTTCGCATATGGGCTTCGGCATGACTTTAGAGTGACCGGTCATAGGATAATTCATCCGACGTCGAATAGACGTCCGGCCCAACTCGCCTTGGATTGAAGAGACTAAAGGCATTCGAAGACGCGTACGCGAAGCTGAAGACGATGCTAGCCGGACAGCGGCACGTGACCTGCTCCCATAGGATCTGCCGCGGAAGATGTAACGCGCATTCGACACGCAAGAATTCTACGACCCCGGAGAGGTGAAAGATGCTGCAGAACGCAATCCGAGGAATTGCCTTTTCTCCTTTCCCTCCAATATCGTCTCGCTACTGTCCTTTCCGAAGGACCTTGTCGTTACCATTGGAAATACGCCCTTGCCCCTTGACCCCATTTCAACCGTTCACCCCGTGACTGGGGCAGTCCGTTTCGTGAGCCCGGAACTGTTGGCCGAAACCTACCTCTGCCCGCCTCCTGCGGCCTTCGAAGACACCGCTGCCATCAGGGAGGCGAAGAGCGCTCCTTGGTCGTCGAGCTTTGCGGTCGCCCCCGATGCCACGATCGCCGCCGTATCGAGAGCCCTGAGCGATCTGATCCATGCCGCGCCCGCGCTGGACCCCACGTCCGTGGACGTGGATCGCCTGCCCGAGGGGCGTGCGCGCACCCATCTGACATCGCTACGTGATCTGTGGCGAGACATAGGACGTCTCCCCGAAGATCTGGTACCGCTTGCGCACGCGCAATCCTGCAGGGCCGAAGATGCCCTCGCCCCATTGCAGCTTCTATCAAGCGGCAGTCGGATCGGGGCTAGAGCCAGCGAGGTTGCTCTTGCAGAAATGCTCGAGCGCCATCATGGCTTGACGGTGAATGTGAGGGCGTTCCCAGGTCTGATCCCTGCTGGGGCCGGTCTTCTTTCGACGTTTCAATCTGGTGGCATGGCGCCAGGCGCGCCCATCTCCGTCACTGCCCTGCGCGACCCTCTTGAGGAATTGCGCCACGCCGCCGCGCGAGCGCAACGCATGCTGGACGATGGCACAGTCCATAGCGCCGAGGAGATCGGTCTTCTTTTGCCCGACGATCCCGCATGGCTGGTCGACGCGGAGGCTGTCTTTGCCAATCTGGGTCTTCACCTCGGAGGTCTGCCGGGCGCACCCGCTCGGGATCGAGCGACCGAAGCACTGCATCTCATCCTGACGGTATTGAACAAGCCTGCGCCCGGCATGGCTGCCGTTGCTCTTGATGCACTGGGTCTCGGGACCTCCGACGGTGAGCTGCGCGGGCTTCTGCGCCGACATCCTGACACGGGTGGCGAACTTGCGAAAACCCTTCGCGCAATCGCCTCGCACGTTCCGGGGGAGATCGCCACGGCTCTGCGGGCCATGCCCTGCGGCCCGGAGGAAGCCCCCGTCGACTGGGCTGGTCTCATTGCGGCAACCCGTCCCGGCACCGTGCCCGAAGCGCCGGTAGCGGCCACGCGCGGCGCGATTGCGGTTTTCACCGAAGGACAGAACCCATGGCGCGAAGTCCGCCATCTCCTGGCGCTCGGCTTCGCGGGGGACCGCTTCCCGAGCGTGTCAGGTTCCGGTCCGTTCTGGCTGGAGCACGAGATTGACCTGATCGAAAACTGCTGCGGCATCGCCCTGCCTGGCCGCCGTGCATCGCTCGAACTTGCCCGCGCGCGGCTGGATCGGCAGTTCGCCGCAGTCTCGGAAGGTATCGAGATCACATGCCCCGTCCGTGATCGCGCCGGGGCCCGGCTGGCGCCTGCTGCCGCGCTCGACTTGATCGCGCACAGGCTTGGGAAAAAAGCCGAAGACCTGATCCGCCCCCTATCAGAGGAGCCGGCCGACTGGCCCTTTGACACCCACGTTCCGCTCCCGGCAGCGCCGCGGACATTCCCGGCCGATCGCACGCTCGACCTCAACCGCGACCTCACCGGCTTGCGCCTCAAGGAAGACGGCACGGTGCGCCCCCAATCGCCCTCGCGCCTCGACACGCTGCTCGTGTCTCCTCTCGCCTGGCTCCTTGGCGAACTGGGGATCGAGGACAAGGGGTGGGGGCCGGATGCCCTCGATGCGATGGTACGCGGATCGCTCTTGCACAAGGTGCTGGAAGCACTCTTCCCGCCTGGTCCACCGCCTGATCCCGGCAGCATGGCGGAGGCTGTACCCGTCGCCATCGACGCCGCTATCGAGGATGATCGCGACTTGCGGTTCCTCGCGGCTCCAGCCTGGACTGTCGAACGCCGTCACGTCGCCAGCGACCTCACACGCATTGCCATCCGATGGGCCGAGATGTTGCAAGAAACCGGCGCAACCATCCACGCGACCGAGGAGTACCTTTCCGGTGAGGCCTTTGGCATGGGGCTCCACGGCAAAGCCGACACCCTGCTCAAATTGCCGAACGGGACCATCCTGGTGATCGATTACAAGAGCGGCAAGTCCCCCAAACGCGTGAAGCGCATGGAGAATGGCTGGGACGTTCAGGCCGAGCTCTACGGGGGCATGATCCGGGGCAGCGCACTCGCGGAGGGGAAGAATGCTGTCGCCGTGGGGTACCTCAGCCTTGCAGACATGGTGGCCGTAACCAGCGGCACACTGGCCGGAGACCCCTTCGGCCCTTTGGACGCCGATACACATGGTGCGGCGAAAGAGAAGCTTACTGAAACCGTCGCAGCACTGCGGCAGGGACGGGTCACGCTGAACGGATCCCCCGATGCCAAGTTCTTCGACGACCTCGGGGTTGGTGCCTATGCCCTCGACAACACAATCGTGAGCGCATTCCTTTGGGAGGACGACCAATGACATTCCAGATCGTTGGGGCAGGCGCCGGTGCGGGCAAGACCTGGCATATCCAAGAGACGCTTAAGGAATGGGTTACCGAAGATGCAATCAGACCCGAACGCATCCTCGCCGTGACCTTTACCGAGACGGCCGCCTCTGAACTCAAGGGCCGCATCCGCGGGGCCTTGCTGGCGGAAAGTAGACTGGAGGAGGCTGCTGCGATTGAGCGGGCCTATGTTTCCACCATCCACTCCCTCGGAAACCGGATTCTGACCGAGCATGCCTTCGCCGCAGGCCTCTCCCCCTCGTTGCGGCTGATCGAGGACGCGGAGGCCGAACTGCTCCTGCGAAGGGCAATGGCCGATGCCGAAACACTCAGGGTCTTCACCGATGATCTCGCGGCACATGGCTACGCCTGGAGCTACACAGGCGGCGACGCCACGGACACATTCCGCCGTGACCTTCGTGCAGCCATCGCCAAGCTGAACGAGCTTGGGGAATTCGGCGACGATCCGAAACTGCCTGCGCGTGCGGCCGAAGCCTTGAAGACCGACTGGCCGAAGACGGACGCGAGCGGCGACAAGCTGGATGCAGGCCTGCGTCGCTCCATCGAAGCCATGCTGAAGGCCTTCCCAGACGGAATTGTCGATTGGGCAAAGAGCGCCGCCGCGACAAACGACTTCACATCGAACTATCGTGACCTTCAGCGCGGACTTTCGGACCATACGTACACCGACTGGGCCTGGTGGCAGCGTCTCACGAGCCTTCGGGTGAAGAACAACCGCCAGCCAACCCCGGAGGGCTACGACGATCTCGCCGAAGCTGTTATGCAAGCCGCAGGGGCATTGGCCCGCCATCCCGGCCCGAAGAATGAAGCGGCCCAACGCCTGCAGTTGCTGCTTGCGGGCGCGCAAGAAGTGCGACGCCTTTTCGCACAGGCCAAAGAGCGGCTCGGTGTGGTGGATTTCGGCGACATGATCGCCCGGGCAGAGGCCCTTCTGCGTGCCCGTCCCGAAGCTGTCGCGGCCATGATGGACGGGATCGACTGCGTGATCGTGGACGAATTCCAGGACACCAACCCCGTTCAGTTCGCCCTTTTGGCTCATCTCATCAAGGCCGCCCCCCGCGTCGTCCTGGTCGGGGACGGCAAACAGGCCATCATGGGGTTCCAGGGGGCTGACGCGCGCCTCGCGGCGGCCCTTGCTGCCCAGCGCCCCAATGCTGCGCATACGTTGGACACCAACCGGCGGTCTGTCCCCGGGATCATGAACCTCGTGAACGATCTCGGCGCAGGGCTCTTTTCGGATTACGCGCCTCTGGCACCGCATCGGAGTGCCGCTGGCGGTCCACCGATCGACGTCATGCGTGTCGAGAACAAGACCGCGACCAGCAAGGGAGCACCCCTAGCCAAGGGCTCGCATCACATCGCCGAGCGCATTCGAAGCCTGTTGGAAGAGAAACGTACGATTATCGACCGGACGACGAATACGCCCCGTCCCATGCAGCCTTCGGATGTCGCCATCCTGTGCCGCACGCATTCCAAGGCGCGGGACTATGCAGACTGCCTTACGCAGCTGGGCATTCCCGTGGACCTCGCCGAAGACGGCTGGTTCACCTCAGAAGTTGTCACCGTCGCCCGCGCGGCCCTTGCCGTAATCGCCGATCCGTCTGATGCGTTCTCCGCCGTCATCTTCTTGACACATGGCCCGGCGGCAGTATCGCTGGAGGCCGCTCTAACTGCTGTGCTGGATGGCAACCTCGCCGCGCATCCAGCGTTGGCTTCTCTCGAAGCGTTGCAGGACCACGCATCCAGCTGGACGGCAACAAGGCTGCTCGCAGGGCTGCGAACCGACGCCGGCCTTGATGATTGGGCCGCCGGGCTGGAGGATCCCGCCCGCGCCCACGCCGACCTTGCCCGCCTTGATGCAGAGGCCGCAGCCTTCGAGGCCGCAGACCCCGTCACCCGTGCGGCCTCGGGTGTCTTCGGTTGGGATATTCGATCCTTTCTCGCATGGCTCGCGATCCGCGCGGATGCGGGCGACAATGCACGTCCTGATCCGAGCGGTTCGACAGCGCGCGGCGTGAAGATCGCGACCTGGCACGCGTCAAAGGGGCTTGAATGGCCCGTGGTCTGTGTGACTGGCCTCGACTGGACCGTCGGAGAGCGCGCCAATACCCTTCGCATCGAATTCACCGGCTGGGACGTCCCGGAAACTTTGCTCGAGGGGGCCACGATTCACTATCATCCGGTCGTCGCTTGCCGGGAGGTGGCCGAACATTTCGCAGCTGTCCGCCGCGAGCCCGCCGCGGTAACAGAGCGCTGCCTGTCCTATGTTGCCATGACACGCGCACGGGATCTGCTGGTTCTGGAATGGCCAGACTACGTGAAGGAAGACGCGGACACGGTTTCACGACTGCTGGTCGAAGAAGGGAAGCTCGAACTCGGAACCGGAGAAATCACTGTCGGAAAGTCGAAGCATCCTGCGCGTCTGACCAACCATGGCAAGGCCTTCCCCGGGTCCTTCGCTGACAAAGGCATCGAAACAGCAACCGAAGCTGAAGTCCGACCCGGTCGCCCGGAAACTCCAGGTCCGCGCGGCGCGCCTCTCTTCCTGCGTCCATCCGACGG
The DNA here is from genome assembly GCF_003111685.1 of Alloyangia pacifica. Taxonomy (NCBI): domain Bacteria; kingdom Pseudomonadati; phylum Pseudomonadota; class Alphaproteobacteria; order Rhodobacterales; family Roseobacteraceae; genus Alloyangia; species Alloyangia pacifica. Next base: position 15,753 of record NZ_CP022190.1, read on the forward strand.
CGGTGAGGCGACAGCGCTATGGTCTCTCGAGACCCATGCCCTTGGTGCCGCTCTCCCGCGCGAGGCGTTCGACGATGCAAGCCTGCGCGGAAGCGCGCTTCACCTTGCCATGCGAGTCTTTCTACAGCGCCCTGACCGGGCAATTGATCTGAGCGCAGCAACCGGCCTCTCGCCAGAGACCCTCGCAGCTCTCAAGGAACAGGCGAGAAGCCTGCGTCAGACATTGGCAGAGCATGGCTTCACCGACTTGCACCCTGAGCTTCCATTCGACACAGAGATTGCAGGCGGCACCCGGGTCCGCGGCACGGTCGATCTCCTCGGCCTGAGCCAAGATGGGCGAGAAGCAGTGATCATCGACTACAAGTCGCCTGCACCGGAATCCCCTGTCGAAGCTGCCCAGCCGTACCTTGCCCAACTCGGAGCATATGTCGGCGCACTTTCGACGCTCCGCCCTGAAACCCGGCTGGCGCGTGCGGGCATCCACTTTCTAGGGTCGGGCACGCTTGCATGGGGCTCGCCCAGCATGTGACACCCTGCGCAAAGCCAGTTGGCGCTGGCCCTCACCTCCTACACCCTGAAAGCCGCCGAATGACTCTTGCCCCCACCGAGGCAGAACGCCTCCTCCGTTCCCGCTACGGTGATCCCGCAAAGGCACCGACCGACTACATCATCGGTTTCCGAAACCCAGTCGGGCGCGTCCTTGCCATCCACCGCACGAACCAAACCACTCGTGTCTGGTTTCAACCACCCGCGCCACCTCATCTGGACGGCGTTGCGCTTCTGACCGAACGAAACAACGGCAACTCGAACATCAACGGGCCCCTTTCGCCCTTGAAGCGGCCTGACACGCAGCGCGTGGAAATCGACAGCCTGACAGCCCTTCAGCACTTCCTCGACTGGTACGACGGCGCGCCGGCCAAAGCACCCAAAGCGCCTGATCTGCTGGAGGGCTTGGATTTCACCAGCGCCTTCGCCCGCTTCCAGTCGCTGATTACCGCCTTCGACGCCCCTTTTACGCGGTTTGACGAAGGACTTATCGCCGCCTGGGAAAGCTACAAGCCCCGCCTCCGTGCCGAGGCCTTGATCCGCCTCGGCGCTGAAACTTGGCCGGAAGATCGGATTGGCTCCGGCGCCATCGTCGCCAAGGTCATCGACGCCATCGAAATCCAGGCGACACATGGCGACCTGAAGAATAACTTGGTGTTCTGGCGGAACCAATATGGCCACGCCAACCGCGACCACCGCGCCCTGATCGAAGCGGCGACAACAGGCACCGGCCTGCAAACCCTCGAACGCCTGTTGTTCCAGCTCTATCGAACCGACCGGGACGAAGGCGCGTTGTTCGACGAATTGAGCAAGGCGACCGGCGCGAAATACCCGCTGATGGCCTACCTGTTCTTCCTCAAGGACATGGATCGCTTCATGCCGATCCAACCCACCGGCTTCGACCGTGTCTTCAGCGAGATCGGCCTGGAATTCCGCACTCTGCGCAATTGCACCTGGGAGAACTACAGCCAGTTCAACGGGACCTTGAATGCCCTGCGCAAGCCAATCGCGGAACAGGCAAGACTGGACCACGTCCGCCTAATCGACGCCCATTCCCTGCTGTGGCTGTTCTCGACCCTATTGCGTAAAGAAGCCAAAGGCGAACTGGCAAAAGGTGAAAAGGCCGACGCGCGCTACCTCGGTGCCCGGGAGAAATCGATTGCCGACATCAAGTATTCGGTGGGCAAGACGGTCTTCAACTCCAACGGCCAGGTGGTCCCGTCGACCGTCAAGAACAAGGAGCTGCACATGTCCGACGCGGAGTTGGACAAGCTGATCCGGGACCTGCTCACCATCCAGGAAGACCGCTGCGCCATCACCGGCCTGCCGTTACAGTTCCGGGGCGTACAGACGGACGACAACATGCTGCCCTCCTTGGACCGCATCGACAGCAATGGGCACTACGCTAAGGAGAACCTGCAGTTGGTCTGCCGCTTCATCAACTTCTGGAAGCAGGCGTCTGATGACGGTGAGTTCCGCAGATTGGTTGGCGTCGTTCGCGGCGATGACATGGCGGGTGGATAGCAGGCGCCGAAACTGCGAAACGACAAGCACAGATACCAGATCGGCCCTGACCGGCCATTGACCGGGCCCACCTCTGCTGCGATGCAGCGCGTCATTCCGGACTTTCGCTGCGACCGCAAGATGGTGGACGTGACGCCGAAGGAGTGACAAGCTCATCCCGGACATTATGGGAGGGCTGCATTTGCATACTGTCAAGAAATTCGAGCACGAGGGACGCTCTTTTGAAATCAAGATGGTCAGCGACGGGGACGGCTGGCACCTCTAGGTCTTTGTCGATGGGATGCCGACCAAGGTGGACGGGAGCGTGAGCCACGAAGTCCCGCAGGACGCCGCACACTATGAAATCGGTGACCCGCGCAAGATCATTGCCGATGCGCTGGAAGAGTTCATCAAGGGGAACGGTTAGGGCATCGCCGCCGCGACCTCGGCAGTCACGTCGCGGACCCCAGCGGCGGACCACACGTCCTCCCGCAGGATAAATTTGTGGCTGTTGGTGTGAGCGACGTAGGTTGACCGCGCCACCACCACGCCGCGCGGGATCAGCGCCGCCCTAACCACGCAGAAGTCATCATCAAAGATCACGCCCGCCAGCACGTCGAAGTGCCCGCCCGCGAGGTCGCGGATTGCCGATAGCTGGCGCGACGGGTTGCGCCGGTGGACCCGCCGCCCCTTGATCTGGAAGCGCGTCCCGTCCGGTCCGGTCGCATCGTATCCCCGCTCAGAGTTCGGGGCCTGAGCCCAGCCGAAGGCGGCGCAGAACAGGTGTTCGGCAAGGTCTCCGGTCGGGTTGTTGGCACTGCGCACTACACCCCGCGTCCGCAGCTCCTCGCCTATCTGAGCATGGAGCCGGAGGAGTTCGGCGGCGGTCAGTCGGGCAAGGTCAGGCAAAAAGAATCTCCCAGAGCGGCATGTCACTGTTTCGGCAATAGTATCTCGATGATGCGCAACCCCGCCACCATCGACATTGCGTTCAAGCCGTTTCAGGCGCGCATCCTGTCGCTGCTCCTCGAATTGCACCAGTTGCTTGACGGCGGGCGCGATGTCGGAACTGGAGCAGTCATTGGCGGCAAAACAAAAGATGTCCAAGCCGACCTCGGATGAAGCGCGGCATCCTGGCTTTGGTACTGACTTCGTCAACAAGAACGGCCCTTTTGTATGTGCCGGCTGCTGTTCGCAATCGAGAAATCGGCACGACTTCGGAAATCGCTCATATGTATCCGGCCTGTTTGTCGGCTCGCGGGCCGTGGCCTCGATGGGGTTACGCACGCACCGTGGTCTCATTAGCGGCAAGGTCGATGATGACCTAAAGGGCCGTCAGACTCTGGGGGCGTAGTTTCTCCGTTCCATGCTGTCCTCTTTCGCGAACTCCTTAGTGACCGGGAAGCTGTCAGATCGCTTCCATGGCCACATCCCTGGGGGTGTCGAACCGTGTGCCGTGACGCAGGATGCTCCACGCCGTGCGGGCCAGCTTGTTGGCCAAGGCAATCGCAGCCTTGTTCCTGGGCATTCGGGATACGGCGCGTTCGAGCCAGGCTCCGAAGCTGAACGCCTGCCATCGGTGGGGGCGCATCATTATCACCTTGGCCGCCTGCACGAAGAGCATGCGCAGGTATCGGCTTCCCCGCTTGGTGATCCGCCCGAGGATCGTGCGCCCTCCCGTGCTGAACTGTCGGGGCACCAGCCCGACCCAGGCGGCGAAGTCGCGGCCTCGGTCGAAGGCATCGCCCCGGCCGACCGCCGCGACCATGGCCGTCGAAATCACCGGTCCGATGCCGGGGATCGACATTATGTTCGCGCAGTTCTCTTCCGTGCGGCTGATCTCCTCAATCTCCCTCGATACGGCGGCAATCCGGTCATCGAGCCAGAGCCAGTCGCCGTAGAGCCCGATCAGGATGCTCCGCATGCGGGCAGAGATCTCGTCGCGTCTCTGTTCGAGGATCGCCTCGAAGGAATTCCGCAAGGCGCGTAGCCCGCTGCGAACCGCGATCCCCTGTTCGATCAGGAAGGCACGGATCTGGTTGATCGTTGCGGTACGCCGCGAGACGAGCCGGGCCCGCACCCGATGCAGGGCCTGAAGGTCGAGCTGGTCCTGGCTCTTCTCCGTCACCGTCCGGAGGTTCGGCCGCAGAGCGGCTTCGGCGATCGCCTCTGCATCGTTGTAATCGTTCTTCTGGCCCTTGTTGAACGGCTTCACGTAGATCGCCGGAATGATACGCGGTTCGAACCCCATGTCGCGCAGCCTTCGGCTGACGAAATGGGCGCTGAGGCAGGCCTCCATCCCGACCACGCATCGTGGCAACTTCTCGAACGTTGCGTCCAGCGCGAGCCGCTTGATCTGCTTGCGCAAAACCACCTGACCCGAGCGGTCGAAACCGACCAGATGGAAGGTATCCTTGCCGATATCGATGCCGACAACTGCCAGGTCTTCAATGCTTCCTGTCTTCTTCGCACACATGGCTGCTTCTCCTTTGGCGCGGATTATCCTGCTCCAGGATAACCCGACGGTGGGGGAAGCAGCCGGCACATCCCATTAGCTGCCATTCGCCTGCCATTCGACGAGTGACCGTTTTCGTCTAATTGCTTGATCTCAAATAGAAGAGCTGTTGAGTGAAGTTCATTCACAAGTTGAATGCCAGAGACGGCAAGAGTAGCCTCTAAAGCACCAATTACGTCGGCATCTGGGGATTTAGCATTGAGTACTACCCTTTCTGAAGCACTCCTTCCACTATCTAAACGGATGCCCCGCGCGGTGCGCGACATCGAAATCCTCCGGGTCTCGGCGCAGCTTGAGGGGGAGGACTACGCGGCCTCTGCCGAGGCTGCGCGGAAAGAAGCGCTGAAATGGGCAAAAAAGCGGGCCGGGCGCGCGCTCCCCAAGGCCGCATGGGACTTGCAGGACTTTGACCTGCCAGTGGGTGGACGCAGCAGCACGGCGGTGCGGATCGAGAACGACGCGCTCGACCTCTGGGCGCTGCGGACGGAAGACCCGGACAAGAACGTTGCTGGACGCGTCTGGTCCACAGAGATCGTCATTGGTGGCGAAGTCGGCGGTCGCCCATATGTCAGCCTTCGCTTGATTGTCAGCACGACCGAGCCGGATTTCACGATTGAACCCCACGTGCCGGGGCCGGTCTTGCAGATGATCGAGGCACCGGGACTGGTCCGGGGAGCTCGGCAACTCTTTGCAGAGCCGGTGACGATACAAACGGAAAATGACGCCGAAGACCTTTGCGATCATCTGGAAGACGGGGAGCGCCGGCTGCCGATCTTTGTCGTTGCCATGCCAGAGATCGGCGACCAATCCCATATGGACACCGCGGTGTTGGCCAAAGCTGTCGCTGGCCTTGCCCGGATCGTATTGGTTCCTGCCGAATTGACTTGGGTTCTGACCAAGCGCTTCGGAAAGCATCGCTCCGTGTTCAATGGTGGGGTGCGCGCTTATATGAGGGGGTTTTCCGCAACTGACGACCCATTCCGCCATCGCCTGTTTTTGGAAGCCGACTTGAGAAAAACCGATGGCGGTTCCGCCTGTGTTCGCAGTCTGCGTGCATTGGCCGCCGAGGTCAGCATCTCGGAAACGCGTCTCGGCAAAGATGTGCTTGACTTTGCGGCGGTTCGTAGCGCGAGCAGAAAGCTTCGCAAGACCGATCTTTCTAACCAAGCAGCACCGGACGAGGAACTTCTGAAGACTGCGGAAGAGTTGGTCGAGAGTCTGGAAAAACAGGTCGAGGAGAAAGACAAAGAGATCGATGGCTATATCGCGGAGGTTCAGGCCGCAGAGGATCGCGCGCAGGCCGCCGAGCAAGAAAACCGCTCTTTGTTGTTCCGAGTCAGGCAGTTGCAGGCTGCGCTGGCCGAGGGTGTTGAGACCCCAACAGAAGAGCCACCGCTGCCGCAGAAATGGTCAGAGTTCACCGATTGGCTCGACCAAACCTATCCCGACAAGGTGTTGCTGACCCCGGCGGCCCGAAGGATGGCCCGTTCCCCCGAGTTTGAAGACGTGACGCAAGTCGCTCGCGCAATCGCATGGCTGGCGACCGTTCAACATGAGCGGCGCATCAATGGCGGGGGAAGCCTGAGGGACGTGCCGATAGAGAACGGTATCCTGAATTCACCATGTGGCGGGGATACCTATTCGGCAGACTGGAAGGGAAGGCGCTACGACGTTGATTGGCATGTGAAAAATGGCGGCAACGTGCGTGATCCCAAAAGATGCCTGCGGATTTACTACTTCTGGGTGGATGAGACCCACCAAACCGTCATTGACCATCTTCCCGCACATCGCCGGACAAGTGCAACGTAATGGGTATTTGAGAGTATGCCGCGCAGGTCAATTACGGATGAAGAAATCGGCCTGATCAAGGCAATGTTGCGCCGGGGAATGCGCGACCGTGACATTCAGTTCTATTTCAACAGGCAGGATCGCCCGGTCAATTCGGGCCGGATCACAGGGATACGATCTGGCGACTATGGACCCGAGGTGCCAGAGGGACGGATGCCGCATTAGCAGGCCGCTGAAAAAGTCTGCCGTGAGGAAGTGTTTCCCTTGAGCAGGAGCTCGATGCAGCCTGGTTTGCGAACCGGCAGTCCGAGTAGCCGCTTGCCGGCTCAGTTGGCGAGCAGTTTCGGCAGCCTCGGGAGGTTGCAGGCTGCCATCGCCAAGGTGAAGCGGGCCCGCACGCGCTCGATCCCGCGGTACAGGGTCTGCGCCATGCCGCCGACGGTTTTGACCCAGCCGAAAGGTTCCTCGATCTTCTTCCGGCGCCGCTGCGATTGGGCGTAGCCGGGGTGCCGGGTGGTTCTGCCGTCGATGGCGGAGTGTCGGGACTTCTGGGCGACGTGCGGCGTAACCACCATCTGGCGCAGCTCGGCGACGAAGTCGGCGCTGTCGTAACCGCGGTCTGCCGCCAGGGTCAGGCGCCGGGTCGAACCGGGCGAGTGGCGGTGAAGCATGTCGATGGCAGCACGCCGCTCGGCGTGGCCGTCCGCCCGCGTCAGGTCGGCCTGCACGATCAGGCCGGAGCGGTTCTCCATCAGGCTATGCCCCATGAAGCACAGCATGGCGCCGGCGCCGAGGGACTTCTTGAACAGCCGGGCCTCCGGATCGGTCATCGAAGCATGGGTCGCGTTCGAGCGTCGTTCGCCACGGAAGTCGACTTCGGCGTTGCGGTTGCGGCGTGTGGGGCGGGTCATTGGATCGGGCTCGGCGGTGGTCTGGTCAGAGGAGGATGTGGGCGGCCCGCTGGTATCGGGCGGATCGCCGGGACCCTCGTCCCCGCCCAACGTCGCCCTTTCCTTCGGCTGGAAGCTCTTCATAGACGCCCATGCCTTCACCAGGGTGCCATCGACCGAGAAATGATCGTCCGAGAGCAGCGGTGCCACCTCGCGATGCGCCAGAATGGCGGCCATGATCTTGCGCGACATGTCCGTGGTCAGCACCCGGTCGCGGTTCTTCGTGAACACGGTCGGGACCCAGACGCCATCGTCGACGCCAAGACCCACGAACCAGCGGAACAGCAGGTTGTAATCCATCTGCTCCATGAGTTGCCGCTCGGAGCGGATCGAGTAGAGGATCTGCAGCAGGCTGGCCCGGATCAACCGTTCCGGCGCGATGGAGGGGCGGCCCTCACCCGCGTAGAGCCGCTCGAACTCGGCATTCAGCGAGCGCAGCGCACCGTTGACGACGGTCCTGATCTTGCGAAGCGGGTGGCGCGTCGCAATGCGCTCCTCGAGATCGACGTAGCTGAACAGCGAGCCCGTCACCTGATCTGATCCACGCATCCCACACTCCGTCGCCATCGTAGTGGCGACGGTGAATCATGTTCCGCGACAGGCGTCGAGGGAGGAGTTTTTCAGCAGCCTGTTAGATGCCTACCTAGCTACCTTCGCACCCGCCGAAGTGGGCGTTGTGATTGAAGGTAGGGAACAACGCGAGCCGACGATGGCCGAGAGAGCGCAAGCGAGGTTCGTCCAGCGCGACGATGGCAACTGGTATCTTGCGGATGGCGAGACGTCCGAACAGGAATGCAAGGTCCAGTTCGATCCGCGTCGGATGGAGCCTATTATCCGTGCTATTGCAGCCTTGGCGAACAACCGAGGCGGCTTCGTCTTTATCGGCGTCGGCGACCCCGAATGTCGCGTTGTGGGAATGTCCGATACGGCATTCCAAGATGCCGACATCGTGAGGATCACGGACAAGGCCAAGACGCTTCTGACACCGACACCCTCCTTTTCGAAGGATGTGATTTCGATCGGAGGCCAGGCCGTGGGCGTGCTCTTAGTTGAAAAGTACCCCACACCGCCGGTGGTCGTCTGTCGCGATGCGAATGGGCTTGAAGACGGGGCGATCCTATTCCGCTATCCGGGTCAGTCTGGAAAGATCAAATTCGGTGATCTTCTGACCATGCTGCGCGAACGCGACCGAGCGGCGACGCACAGCTTGCTGGCCAGCGCGTCGCGCCTAAGCGAAATCGGAGCGGATCGGGCGTTGATCGTAGACACTGAAAAGGGAGAGATGGACGCAGGATCAAAGCGTATCGTTATTGACCGTGCCTTGGCCGATCAACTTGATTTCATTCGTGAAGGAGAGTTTGGGGAACGCGCTGGCGCTCGTGCTCTGAGGTTGGTCGGTGATGTTCATGCCGTGGACCCTGAGGGGCAAGTCGTCGAGCGCGTTGAGGGGCGGGCGCTGGACGCTGACGCCGTGCTGAAGGCCTACCTGAGCCACGATGCAGTCCGCGCCCCACTCGAATATGTCTGCATATCAGCCAAAGTTCAGCGGTAATGGCTGCCGCTTCTCCACTTCGTCAAGCTAGCGGGCGGGAACATCGACGGAGCAATCGAGGCGCTTGATGCCACGAATGCTGTCTACCGGGTCTCGAAAGCAAATGCCCTAGAACGCCTTCGAGGGCAGAGATCCGCGTTCGAACGGCCCGGTGGTGCGATCCTTGACGTGGTCGCGGACTTGCAGGCTGGTCGCATTGACGACTTGCGTCAAAGGTTCAACGACTTTCAGGTCGTTCGCGGTATTCGCGGTCTGCCAGATGGTTTCGAACCGACCGACCCAATTTTCGACCTTCTTCGCGACATCTATGAGGAGGTGGGCAACAACGCTAATGTCCGGAGCGGTATTTTTAGCGCAGCCGCTCGACTTGATGAACTGGAAAGCGAAATTCAGTCCGGGCAATCATAGCCACCAGATCATGTTGCCTGAGTATCAGCTGCTGTATTGAGGGCACCTTGCGGTCGTACAGGAAGCTTTTTGCGCTTCGCCGACCTTCGGGCTGAGTGCAGCGAACGGCCGCTCCCCGCCGATTCCGTGGAAAAACACCTGTTCGCGACCGCAGCAATTCCCCGCCTGAGGCGGCCGTGAATGCCTTTCCTGTCAGGCTTTCCCCAGTTGCTGCGGTGCGGGAAGGATCTTGGCCAGCTTGCGGAGGTTCTGGGCGGTGGCGGCAAGCAGGAATTCGTCGTTTGCGCCGCATGGCCCCCGTAGTCGCAGCCTTCCGAGGCCGAGCATGCGCTTGAGGTGCGCGAACAGCATCTCGACCTTCTTCCGGAGCTTCATCGAGACTGCATATTGCTCCGTCGCGGCGATGTCGCGCGCGACTTGGCGCGCGTCTTCGTGTTTCTCGCGGGTGATGGTTCTGGCATCGGCGTTCGGGCAGCATTTCGCCTTGGACGGGCAGGCTTGGCAGGTCAGTTTCAGGGCGCGGTATTTGGCCCGGCCCTCGCTGGTCGGCCCCCGGTTCGGATCGGAATAGTTCCGCCGGAACTGCTTCAGCTCTTGGCCCTCGGGGCAGACGTATTGGTCATTCTCGGCGTCCCACTCGAAGTCCGCCCGGCTCCAGGTCCCGTCATTGCGCCCCGACTTGTCGATGACGGGGATATGCGGGGTGATCTTGCGATCGACCAGCCAGCCCAGCATCGGTCCGGTGCCGTAGGCTGTGTCGGCGATCAGGCGCTCGGGATGCAGGTCGAACCTGGTCTTCACCCGATCCAGCATAGTCTTGGTCGATCCGACCTCGGCCTGCCGGATCGATCGGTTCGGCGGGAAATCGATTCACTGGATCGATTTCTTTTCCGCCTCACCCTCGACATCGACGATGACCCCGTGATCCGTGTCGATCAGGTAGTTGTCGGAATAACTGAAGAACGCAGGTCCTTTACGAGCCGCGGTCCACTGGCTGGCTGGGTCGGAATGCGAGGTGAACTTGGGCTGCACTTCGCTGGCGGCCCCGAACGCGGCCTCGTCCAGTGTGTCCAGATACTCGCGAACCGCGCGGGGCGCATCGGCTGGATCAATCTGCGAGACGTCCCAATCCTCCTTCGGCGTCGAGTTCTGCTTGTTCGCATCCGCCTCGATCAAGCTGGCATCGACCGCCATGCGCTGGCCGCTGACCAGGCCCTCCGCGATGCACCGGGCCACGGTCGTCTCGAACAGATGCCGCAATAGCTCGCTGTCACGGAACCGGCCGTGTCTGTTCTTCGAAAACGTCGAGTGATCCGGGACCCGATCACTCAGGTCAAGGCGGCAGAACCAGCGGTATGCCAGGTTCAGATGCACCCCTTCGCACAGCCGCCGCTCCGAACGGATGCCGAAGCAATAGCCGACCAACAGTATCCGGATCAGCAACTCGGGATCGACGGAGGGACGGCCGGTGTGGCTGTAGAAATCTGCAAGATGGGCACGGACGCTGCTCAGATCGACGAACCGGTCGATGGATCGAAGTAGGTGGTCCTGGGGGACGTGATCTTCAAGCGAGAACTCGTAGAACAGCGCCGGTTGTGCCTCCTGCTTCGGTCCCATCATCGCCGACCCTCCCGCCCATTGGCAGAATTGAATCAGCACCACGCCCCTCGATCAAGCGCGAGTTTTTCAACGAAATACGCCCTTCGTGTGGGCGCCTAGCGTAAAGTTGCGCCTGGCACGAATGCCGCTTGGGCTGCCCCCCCCCGCCAGCTGCGGCCATCAGCCCAAGCGACTACTTTGGTCTTGGCCGACCTAAGGCGCGCTCGCCTCGACCACTCAATGCGACAGTGGGCTGCTTGCCATGGCCTCCGCCCTCGACAGCATCCTGGACACGTGGCGCAGATTGATCTCATGCGCCTCAGCAATCTGGTCGATCACCTCGCAGATGGCGCCCAGGGCAGCATCAGACAGCCCCCGTCGTGCGCCCTCGCGCTCCGCGAAGGAGATGAGATCACTCTTGCCGGGGCCGGCGAGGCGCAGGATGTCCAGGCGGCTCAGGAATGGGGCCGGAAGCGTCCTCAGGCTGTTCGAGGTCAGGACCCAGCTGATCCAGGACATGTCGAAACCGACCTGGTAATAGGGGCACTTCCATGCCACGGCAGACGATCGCTCCAGCAGCGGCAGAAGCCCGTCGGCCAAGCCGTAGGCCTGCCCCTTGGTCGAGGTCGGCGTCCCGGCCTTCTCGATCTCGTCGATCACCACGATCGGGTTCGCGCAGAGGCTCTGCACGATGGTCTGCAGGGGCCGCCCAGGGAATGCCGAGCCCCAGCCGCGTTGTGAGCCGTTGACGACGAAAGAGGCCTGTTCTGCGGTTCCCTCGATGCCACAGCGCGGCACCCCGAGATGGCGCCCGAGCTCGCGTGACCACACGCTCTTGCCAATCCCCGGCGGGCCGTCGAGCAGCACGGGTGGCAGACGGAATCCGGGCTCCCCCACCCGCACCGAGCGGCGCATCGCCTTCCAGAGGAAGTCAGTGGCGACCCCCATCCAGGGCATCTCGGCATGAATGGCCGCTGCGATCTCATCGGCGCGGTGGTCGCTGGCGATGCCGACTAGGTCCGCCCCGCAGCGGAATACCTCGAGCGCGCGCCGGTCATCCGAGTTGAGATGGCTGAGCCCGGAAGCCTTGGCACGCGCGCCCATTACCCGGCGCGCACGGCGCAGCACCTTGTTGCGGTCCTTTTCCGAGAGCGGCACGGCGATGAGGTCCTCGTTCCAGCGCAACTCATCCTCAAAGTCTCCCGGAACCTTTGGGGACACCCCGTCCTGAAGGGCACGGAGCTTGCGCAGATGCCACTCGAAGCGGCGCTTAAGGGCGAACTCGTTCTCGTCGGGATCAGCGAAGCGGGCATCGATGAACTTGATCTTCGTCATGGCGGTCCTTTCTGGCGCGTTGCGCCATGCCCTCAGGCAGAGCTTCTGCTGGAGGGGGATGTTGGAAAGAACCCGGCCGGATTTGCCCTGAGGGATGCCGAAAGCGCGGCTGGCCGTCAACGGCGCCCACCAGGACTGAGCGCTCCGACGGCGCATTAAAGGCCGCAAATCCGCCAGATGCGCAAGCCATTGATATAAAAAGAAACCACCGGCCGCGGCGCAGCCGATGGTCATTAATCCTGTGCCGGAATGGACAAATTACCCCGGAAATGGACAAGATTTAGTGGGTCCTACATGACTCTGACCCCTCAGCTCCTCAGCCGCACTTCGAGTGACCGCAGCTCGAGCAGGTCATGCAGCCTTCGACCATCATCATCGAGAACTGGCCGCAGGACGGGCAGGCCTTGCCGCGGGGTGCATCGAGGCCCACGACCTTCGCCGTCGGGTCGGCCTTCAGTCCCTTGCCCTCGCCCTCGAGAAAGCCGGTGGCGACGAGGTGCTTCTCGATCACTCCGCCGATCGCCGCGAGGATCGAGGGGATGTACTTGCCCTGCACCCAGGCGCCGCCGCGCGGATCAAAGACCGCCTTGAGCTCCTCAACCACGAAGGAGACGTCTCCGCCGCGGCGGAAGACCGCCGAGATCATCCGCGTCAGCGCCACGGTCCAGGCGTAATGCTCCATGTTCTTGGAGTTGATGAAGACCTCGAACGGACGGCGGTGACCACCGACGATGATGTCGTTGATCGTCAGGTAAATGGCGTGCTCGCTGTCGGGCCACTTGAGCTTGTAGGTGTGCCCCTCGAGCGACTGCGGCCGGTCGAGCGGCTCGGACATATAGACCACCTCGGCGCCACCACCATCGCTCTCGTTGACCACGGCGGGCGTCTCTGCCGGGGTTTTCTCGGTCTTTTCCGAAACCGACAGGACCGAGCCGGTCACGTCGTTCGGGCGGTAGGTGGTGCAGCCCTTGCAACCGGTCTCGTAGGCTTCCATGTAGACGTCCTTGAAGCCCTCGAAGGAAATGTCCTCCGGGCAGTTGATCGTCTTGGAAATCGAGCTGTCGATCCATTTCTGCGCCGCCGCCTGCATCCGAACGTGCTCGAGCGGGGCCAGGGTCTGCGCGTTGACGAAATAGTCCGGCAGCTCGGCATCGCCGAACTTGTCGCGCCACATCTGCACGGCGTAATCGACCACCTCTTCCTCGGTGCGGGTGCCGTCCTTTTGCAGCACCTTGCGGGTGTAGGCGTAGGCAAACACCGGCTCGATCCCCGAGGACACGTTGCCGGCGTAGAGCGAGATTGTACCGGTGGGCGCGATCGAGGTCAGCAGCGCGTTGCGGATGCCATGGGTGCGGATCGCCTCGCGCACGTCGTCATCCATCTGCAGCATGTTGCCCGAGGCAAGGAACTTCTCGGCGTCGAAGAGCGGGAAGGCGCCCTTTTCCTTGGCCAGCTCGACCGAGGCGAGATAGGACGCGCGGGCGATCCGCTTCAGCCAGCTTTCCGTCTGCGCGGCGGCCTCTTCCGTGCCGTAGCGCAGCCCCATCATCAGCAGCGCGTCGGCAAGCCCGGTGACGCCAAGGCCGATGCGGCGCTTGTTGCGGGCTTCCTCGGCCTGCTGCGGCAGCGGGAAGTTCGAGGCGTCAACGACGTTATCCATCATCCGCACCGCCAGCGCGACCAGCTCGTCGAGCTTGGACTCGGGGATCTCTGCACCGGCTTCAAAAGGCGTGTCCACCAGCCGCGCAAGGTTGATCGATCCCAGCAGGCAGGCGCCATAGGGCGGCAGCGGCTGCTCGCCGCAGGGGTTGGTTGCGGCGATCTGCTCGATGTAGCTGAGGTTGTTCGCCTTGTTGATGCGATCGATGAAGATCACGCCCGGCTCGGCATAATCGTAGGTGGCCTTCATGATCTTGTTCCACAGGTCGCGCGCCTTGACCGTGTGGTAGACCTTGCCGTCGAACTGCAGGTCCCACGATCCGTCCGCCTTCACCGCTTCCATGAAGGGATCGGTGACCAGCACGGAAAGGTTGAACATGCGCAGCCGCGCGCTGTCCGCCTTGGCCGAGATGAACTGCTCCACGTCCGGGTGGTCGCAGCGCATCGTCGCCATCATAGCACCGCGCCTCGAGCCCGCCGACATGATCGTGCGGCACATGGCGTCCCAGACATCCATGAACGACAGCGGACCAGAGGCGTCGGCGGCAACGCCCGCCACATGCGCGCCCTTGGGACGGATGGTCGAGAAGTCATAACCGATGCCGCCGCCCTGCTGCATGGTCAGCGCGGCCTCCTTGAGCATGTCGAAGATGCCGGACATGCTGTCGGGAATGGTGCCCATGACAAAGCAGTTGAACAGCGTGACCGAGCGCGCAGTGCCGGCGCCGGCGGTGATCCGGCCGGCGGGCAGGTACTGGAAGTCCTCGAGCGCGCCGTAGAACTTCTCTTCCCAGGCGTCCGCATCCGTCTCGACCGACGCGAGCGCGCGCGCGATGCGGCGCCAGCTGTCCTCGACGCTCTGGTCGATCGGGGTGCCGTCCGCCTCCTTGAAGCGGTATTTCATGTCCCAGATCTGTTCGGCGATGGGGGCGGCAAAGCGAGTCATGGCAGCAGACTTCCTTGTTGGCTCGTCAATTCGAGGGCGCGGCAGCAGCGCAGCGCAGGGGGTGGCAGGGCGGTGTGCCTACTCGCGACCGCCGCCCGATGCAAGAACGCGCGATACGTAAGGGTACACGTTTTTCAGCGATGAGCCTACCACTGCTTGAAGCTCCTGCCGCAAAGACTACAATATCTGTCTCATCCTGTTGAGGACTCTGTGGAGCATTCCGTGGATAAGTTCACCCATCTGATCAAGCTCAGCGTCGGCACCGAAAGCGTCAAGACGCTGGCCGCCTGGCAATCCGGACGCGCTGCGCAGACTGCCGACCGCCTGCCCTGCCACATCACCCGCATGTGGCCGAAGCGCGAGGCAGAGTTGCTCAACGGCGGCTCGATCTACTGGGTTTTCAAGGGGCTGATCCAATGCCGCCAGCGCGTGCTGCGGCTCGACGAGGTGACCGGACACGACGGCACGCGGCATTGCGCGCTGGTGCTCGACCCCGAGATTCACCGCGTCGCCACCAGCCCGCGCCGCCCCTTCCAGGGCTGGCGCTATCTCGATCCCAAGGACGCGCCGCCCGACCTTTCGGCCGCCCGCGAGGACGATGACGAGCTGCCGCCCGAACTGGCCGGCGCTCTGGCCGAGATCGGCGTTCTCTAGCCTCCGCACCCCCTCCCCGCTCAGCCGCGCAGCCGCAGCGCGTACCACAGGTACGCGGGCACCTCCCGCAGCCCCGCCTTCACCCGGTTTGCCGAAAGCGGCACGCGGGGCGAGTCGCTGCTGAGCGGCCCCAGCGCCGCCAGCCCCAGCCGCCGCGCCGCCAGCCGGGCGCGGGGCGCGTGGAACCCGTCGGTGACGATCACCACGCTTGCCGCCCCAACCTCACGCAGCAGCGGCAGCGAGAACCGCAAGTTCTCCTCGGTGCTGGTCGAGCGCTCTTCCAACATCAGCACCGCCTCCGGCACGCCGGCCTCGCGGCAGAGCCGGGCGATCACCGCCGCCTCCGAGGGGGCGTGCCGCCCGACACCGCCCGAGGCGAGGATCGCAGACACCTCCCCCGACCGCCAGAGCCCCGCCGCATGAAGCGCCCGGCGCTCCAACGTCGGCGAGGCCCGCCCCCCAGCCCAGACCGCCGCGCCCAGCACCAGCGCCACCCGTTCCCCGCGCATCGCCTGCCCTTCTTGTCTTTCCAAATTCGCAAATCCGGCGACGGCCCTCGCGTGCGCCGCCCGCAGCGAAGCACGCCCCGCGCCAAAAGAAAACGCCGCCGGGAGATCCCGGCGGCGTTCCTCTCACCCGGCGATGCGGATCAGTTCGGGATCTCGGCGGTCAGCCCTTCGACGTAGAAGTCCATGCCAGCCAGCGTGCCGTCGTCGGCCACTTCGCCCTCGGCGAGCCAGGCCGAGCCGTCCTGCTTGTTGATCGGTCCGGTGAACGGATGGTAGGCGCCCGAAGAGATGTCGTCCTTCATCTTCAGCACGGTGGCCTTCACGTCCTCCGGCACCGGGCCGGTGATCTCGCCGATGCCGACCATGCCGTCACCGATGCCCTGCCAGACGTTCTGGCTCTCCCAGGTGCCATCGATGATCGCCTGTACGCGGTCGATGTAATAGGGCGCCCATTCGTCGATGATCGAGCTGAGGCGCGGCTCGGGCGCATAATCGTACATGTCGCCCGCCTGGCCAAAGCCGAAGCCGCCGGCCTTTTCCAGCACCGACAGCGGCGCGGTGCTATCGGTATGCGCCAGCACCACGTCGACGCCCTGGTCGAGCAGCGCCTGGGTCGCGTCAGCTTCCTTGGCCGGGTCGAACCAGGTCGACAGCCAGACCACCGACATCTCGACGTCGGGGTTGGCCTTCTTGGCGTGCAGGTAGGACGAGTTGATGCCGCGGATCACTTCCGGGATCGGGAAGGAGCCGATGTAGCCGATCTTGTTCGACTTGGTCATCGCGCCGGCGAGGTAGCCGGTGATCGCGCGGCCCTCATAGAAGCGCGCCGAATAGGCCGAGACGTTGTCGGCGGTCTTGTAGCCGGTGGCGTGCTCGAACTTCACGTCCGGGAACTTCGCCGCGACGTTGATCGTCGGGTCCATGTAGCCAAAGGAGGTGGTGAAGATCAGATCGGCGCCCGAGAGCGCCATCTGGGTCAGCACGCGCTCGGCGTCGGCCCCCTCGGGCACGCTCTCCTGCTCGATCATCTCGATGGAGTCGCCGAAGTGCTCCTTCATCTTCACCGCGGCCTCGTGATGGTGCTGCGACCAGCCGCCGTCGTTCACCGGGCCGACATAGACGAAGCCGATCTTCGGCACGTCCTGGGCGAAGGCCGGCGCGGCGGCAAGGGCGAGGCCGACGGCGGCCGAGGCGAGAAGCGTTCTGCGTTTCATTGTGGTTGGACTCCCTGTCTTCAACATTGTCCGGGTCCCCGGATTGGGTCTATGCCCCGCTCAGGCGGAGGCGTGGAAAGAGCGGCCCAGCGATCCGGGCGCGCCATGCACCCCGCGGGCCGAGATGATCACCAGCACGAGGATGGTGATCAGGTAAGGCGACATCGACAGCAGCTCGACGGGCACCTTGGCCCCCGCCGCCTGCAGGTTCAGCTGCAGCACGGTGACGCCGCCGAAAAGATACGCGCCGATCAGCACGCCAAACGCGCGCCAGCTGGCGAAGACGACGATGGCCAGCGCGATCCAGCCCGCCCCCGCGGTCATCCCCTCAGTCCATTGCGGCACCCGCACGAGGCTGACGTAAGCCCCGCCGAGCCCGGCGCAGGCCCCGCCAAAGAAGATCGCCGCCATGCGCACCCGCACCACCTTGTAGCCAAGCGCGTGCGCGCTCTCGTGGTCCTCGCCCACTGCCCGCAGGATCAGCCCGGCGCGGGTGTACTTCAGAAAGCCCCAGACAGCCGCGACCAGCAGCAGGCTCACGTAGACCATGAAGTCATGGCGGAAGAACATCGGGCCGATCACCGGGATCTCGGCGAGCCCGGGGATCCACAGCTTGCCCATGCCCGGCGCGCGAACGCCCTCGAAGCCCGCACCGACCAGCGCCGACAGCCCCAGGCCCACCAGCGTCAGGCCAAGGCCCGTCGCCACCTGGTTCGACAGCAGCACCTGAGTCAGAAAGCCGAAACTCAGCGAGAGCACCGCCGATGCGAGCGCCGCCGCCAGGAACCCGACAACCGGCGAGCCGGTGCTCACCGCAGCCGCGAAGCCGACCACCGCGCCGGTGATCATCATGCCCTCGACCCCGAGGTTCAGCACCCCGGCCTTTTGCACCACCATCTCGCCGATGGCCGCCAGCAGGATCGGCGTCGCCGAGACCATGATCGAGGCGACAAGAAGTACGGGATCCATCAGGCCAGCTCCCCCTTGGCAAAGCGGATGCGGTAATTGGTGAAGACGTCGGTGGCCAGCAGGAAGAACAGCAGCATCCCCTGGAACAGCTGGATCGACGCCCCCGGCAGGCCGAGCATCAGCTGCGCCAACTCGCCGCCGATATAGGTCAGCGCCATCAAAAGCCCCGCCAGCAAGATGCCCACCGGGTGCAGCCGCCCGAGAAAGGCGACGATGATCGCGGTGAAGCCATACCCTGAGTTGAAGTCGATGGTGATCTGCCCCGCCGGGCCGGTGACCTCGAAGAGCCCCGCCATGCCCGCCAGCGCGCCCGAGATGCCAAGACAGAGAAAGACGATCCGCGCCGGGCTCACCCCCGAGAAACGCGCCGCCCGCGGCGCCTCGCCGGTGAGCCGGATGTTGAAGCCCTGGATGTGCCGCGCCATCAGCACGTAGGCACCGATCACCGCGATGAAGGCCGCGACCACGCCCCAATGCATGCCGGTGCCGGCGATCAGCTCGTCATTGTGGACCGCTGGCCATTGCTTGAAGTTGCGCGAGCCGGGAAAGCCCATGCCTTCGGGGCTGCGCAGCCAGCTCGCCGAGGCCGAGGCGAGGATGTTCTCGGCCACATAGACCAGCATCAGCGACACGAGGATCTCGTTGGTCCCGAGCTTGGTCTTGAGCACCGCCGGGATCATCGCCCAGGCCCAGCCACCAAGCGCGCCCGCGACCACCGTCAGCGGGAAGAGCAGCACGCTTTCGGACGGATAGAAGGCCAGCCCCACGGCGGCGCCGGTCACGGCGCCCATGATGTACTGCCCCTCGGCGCCGATGTTCCAGATCCCCGCCTTGAAGCCGATCGAGAGGCCGATGGCGATGAGGATCAGCGGCCCCGCCTTCACCAGCAGCTGCGGCCGCGAGTAGGCGGCGAACTGCGGATGGAACAGCGGGTCCCAGAAGATCGTGCGGATCGCCTCCAGCGGCGGCTTGCCGAGTAGCGCGAACATGATGCCGCCCACCACCATGGTCAGCACCACGGCCAGAAGCGGCGTCACGATGGTCCAGAGCCGCGACGGCTGCGGACGTTTCTCGAGGCGGATCATTGCGGGCCTCCCACCGGCGCCGCCCAGCATGCACCGACGCGCCGAGCGTATTTGAAAAGAGACGAAGCGCTGGCGAAGGAGAGGCCCACCGGCTTCTTCTCTTCGCAAGTGCGCAATACCGGCGCCAGCCAGGCGGCGCAGCGCCGCGGGTCAGCCATCGACATGGGCCACCTCCATGTCATGCGCCCCACCCATCATCAGGCCGATCTTCTCGATGTCGAGCTCTGCGACGGCGCGGGCGGGCGAGAGCCGGCCCTCGTTGAGCGCCGCGAAGCGGTCCGAGATCTCCATCAGCTCGTCGAGGTCCTGGCTGATGACGATGATCGCCGCGCCCTTGGCGGCCAGATCGAGCAGCGCCTGGCGGATCGCGGCGGCCGCAGCTGCGTCGACGCCCCAGGTCGGCTGGTTGACGATGAAGACGTCGGGGTTTTGCAGGATTTCCCGCCCGACGACGAATTTCTGCAGGTTGCCGCCCGACAGCGCCCGCGCCGCGGTGCCCGGCCCGGGGGTGCGCACGTCGAAGCGCTCGATGACCGTCTCGGCGAAGCTCTTTGACTTGCCCCAGTCGATGAATCCGCCCTGCACCAGCCCCTCGCGGCGCGCGCCGGTGAGCACGGCGTTCTCGGTCAGGCTCATGTTGGGCGCCGCGGCATGGCCGAGCCGTTCCTCGGGCCCCGACAGCAGACCGGCGTCACGGCGCGCGATGGGGCCGAGGCGGCTCACGTCCTGCCCCTTGAAGAAGACCGTGCCCGCCGGCGCCAGCCGCTCGCCGGAGAGCGCCATCAAGAGCTCGTCCTGGCCGTTGCCGGCAACCCCGCCGATGCCCAGCACCTCGCCGGCGCGAACCTCGAGCGAGACCTCGCGCAGCGGCGTGCCGAAGGCACCCGGTGCGGGCAGCGAAAGCCCCTCGGTGCGCAGCAGCACCTCGCCCTTCTCGCCCGCCCGTGCCTCGGGGGCGTTGAAGCTCGAGCCGACCATCAGCTCGGCCATCTGCCGGGCGGTGACTTCGCGCGGGGTGCAGGTGCCGACGTTCTTGCCGAGCCGCAGGATCGTCGCCTCGTCGCAGAGCGCGCGGATCTCCTCGAGCTTGTGCGAGATGTAGAGGATCGAGGTGCCCTCGGCGCGCAGCTTGTTCAGCGTCTGAAAGAGGATCTCCACCTCCTGCGGGGTCAGAACCGAGGTCGGCTCGTCCATGATCAGCAGGCGCGGGTTCTGCAGCAGACAGCGGATGATCTCGACGCGCTGGCGCTCGCCCGCCGAGAGCGTGCCGACGGTGCGCGTGGGATCGAGCGGCAGCCCATAGGTTTCCGAGACCTCGCGGATCTGCCGCGCAAGGTCGCGCGGCTTCGGCGGGTTCTCCATCCCGAGCGCCACGTTCTCGGCCACGTCCAGCGCCTCGAAGAGCGAGAAGTGCTGGAACACCATGGCCACGCCCGAACGGCGCGCGTCCGACGGCTTGCCGGGCGCATAGACCGCGCCATCGAGCACCATCTCGCCCGCGTCGGGCTTCACCAGCCCGAAGATCATCTTCACCAGCGTCGATTTGCCTGCGCCGTTCTCGCCGAGCAGCGCATGGATCTCGCCCTTGCCGATGTCGAAGGAGACATCGTCATTGGCCACGACGCCGGGGTAGGCCTTGGTCAGGCCCCGGATGCTGAGGAGTGTAGCCACGCCGTCCCGTCCCCTTTTTTCTGCCCCAATAGCTGTCCGGCCACGCCGATGGCAATCGCCTGCGGGTGACGCCCGTATGTTTTTTGACCAATAGGACAAGAAATGCGAGCTATTTGGGCATCTGCATGACCCAACGTTCTGAGCCGGCTGCGGAAACGCGCCCATTTGGTCTCCGACCCGATCAGCCCGGCGAAGGCAAACCCATGGGTCAGCAGCGCATGGCAGAGCTGCAGGTCGATCTCGTGGCTGTAGGTGAGGATGAGATGCTCGGCCTCTTGCGGCGCGTGGCGCACCGCGCGTGCCGGATCGGCGGCGGGCAGCAGGGTGACGCCCGGCGGCACCGCCTCGGGGAAGCGCTCGGGCGCGGTGTCGACCCAGGTGATCGCCAGCTCTGGGAGTGGCGCCATGACCTCTACCAGGGCCCGGCCGACATGGCCCGCGCCCCAGATCCACAGCTGCCGGGCGGGCCGCGCCAGCGGCTCGACCATCCAGCCCTGCACAAGCTGCGGCTCGGGCGCGCGACCCTGCGCGCGGGCGCGATCGATCAGCCGTTGCACCGCGAGCGGGCGCGCGCCCTGCCCGCGTGCAACGATCTCCTGCCCCTCCAGCGCCGCGACGGCCGCGGCGTCGAACACCTCGGTCCAGAGCACCACGGCACCGCCGCAGCATTGCCCCAGCCCCGGCCCCAGCGGATGGCGGGTGAGCCCCGGGCCACGCAGCGCCTGCTCCGCGGCCATGAGTTCCAGCGCGCCGCCGCCGATGGTGCCGCTCTGGCGCAGCTTGCCGTCCTCATCCCAGACCAGCATGGCGCAGCCGACCTCGCGCGGGGCCGAGCCCGAGACCTCGGCGATCACCACGCGGGCGACACGCCCATGCGCGGCGACAGCAGCCTTCAGCTCGGCAAGGTCAAACCCCATGGCGCAGCCTCCGTACTGCGGCCAGCAGGTTCTCCGGCGTCGCCGGGGCGATTAGGTCGGGATAGTCGTCGCCGCAGGAGGCCACCGCGTCCGACAGCGCCAGGAAGGCCGAGATGCCCAGCATGAAGGGCGGCTCGCCGACGGCCTTGGAACGGTAGATGGTCTCCTCGAGGTTGCGCCCGTCCCAGAGCGCCACGTTGAACACCTCGGGCCGGTCCGAGCAGGCGGGGATCTTGTAGGTCGAGGGGGCATGGGTGCGCAGCGCGCCCTTGTCGTCCCAGACCAGTTCCTCGGTGGTCAGCCAGCCCGCGCCCTGCACGTAGCCGCCCTCGATCTGCCCGATGTCCAGCGCCGGGTTCAGCGAGGCCCCGCAGTCGTGCAGGATGTCGGCGCGCAGGATGCGGTTCTCGCCGGTCAGCGTGTCGAGCACCACCTCGGTCACCGCCGCGCCATAGGCGAAGTAGAAGAACGGCCGCCCCTGCCCGCGGATGCGGTCCCAATCGACCTTGGGCGTCTTGTAATAGCCCGTCGACGACAGCGACACGCGCCCCTGGTAGCAGAGCACCGCCGCCTCCTCGAAGGGGATGTCGGTGCCGCCGACATGCACCCTGCCGCCCTCGAAGCGGACGTTCCCGGGCAGGTCCTGGTGCAGCTCGGCCAAATGCGCGGCCATGCGGTCGCGGATCGTGTCACAGGCCGCCTTCACCGCCATGCCGTTGAGGTCCGAGCCCGAAGAGGCCGCCGTGGCCGAGGTGTTGGGCACCTTGCCGGTGTCGGTGGCGGTGATCTTCACCATCTCGAGCGGCACGCCGAAGCGCGCGGCGGCCACCTGCGCGACCTTCTGGAACAGGCCCTGCCCCATCTCGGTACCCCCATGGTTGAGCTGGATCGAACCGTCCTGGTAGACGTGCACCAGCGCCCCGGCCTGGTTGAGATGGGTCAGCGTGAAGGAGATGCCGAACTTCACCGGCGAGATGGCAAGCCCTTTCTTGAGCGCCGGGTTCCTCTCGTTCCACGCATCCACCGCCTTGCGCCGCGCCGCGTAGTCGCTGGTCTCAGCCAGCTTCGCGGTCATCGCGCCGAGGATGAAATCCTCGACCGGCTGGCCATAGTGGGTCATCTGCGGCGCGTCCGGGACAGGTGGCGCCGAGGGCGCGGCCGGCGCGTCGCCTGCGCCGGCGAGCGCCCCGCGCGAGGCGAGATCGTCGCTGTCGTCATGCGCCAGCGGCTCTGTCCCCGCGGGGACACCCTTGGCCGACGTCCCCGCGAGGACGCTCTCCTCTGCCGTCCCTGCGGGGACGCTTTCCGCTGCCGTCCCTGCGGGGGCAGTTTCCGCTGCCGCCCCTGCGGGGGCGAGGTCGGCATAATAGTTGCGGCGGCGCAGTTCCAGCGGGTCGATCTTCAGGTGGTGGGCGACGTGATCCATCACCCGTTCGATGCCGAAGAGGCCCTGCGGACCGCCGAAGCCGCGGTAGGCGGTGGCGCTTTGCATGTTGGTCTTCAGCCGGTGGCTCTCGACCCGCAGCGCCGGGATGTCATAGGCGTTGTCGGCATGCAGCATGGCGCGGTCGGCCACGGCGAGCGACAGGTCCTGCGCCCAACCGCAGCGTGTGTACTGCCGGAAGTCCACCGCCTGCAGGCGACCCGTCTCGTCGAAGCCGACGGTGTAGTCGATCCGGAAGTCGTGCCGTTTGCCGGTGATCATCATGTCGTCGTCGCGGTCGTAGCGCATTTTCGCCGGACGCCTGGTTTCCGAGGCCGCGACGGCGCAGGCGATGGCCAGCGCATTGCCCTGGCTTTCCTTGCCGCCGAAGCCGCCGCCCATGCGCCGGGTCTCGACCCGCACGGCATGCATCGGCAGGTGCAGCGCGTGGGCGACCTTGTGCTGGATCTCGGTGGGATGCTGGGTGGAGCTGGCAACCACCAGATCTCCGTTCTCCTGCGGCATCACCAGCGCTGCCTGCCCCTCGAGGTAGAAATGCTCTTGCCCGCCCATTTCGAGCGAGCCTTCAAGCGTGATCGGTGCGGCTTTCAGCGCTTCGGCAGCATCGCCCTTTTCCCAGATGCGCGGGCCCTCCTCGAAGCGGCTGTCCGCCGCCAGCGCCTGTTCGATGGTGAGGATCGGCTCGTGCTGCTCGTAGGTGATCCTAGCCAGCCGTGCAGCCTTGCGCGCGGCAAGGTGGCTCGTTGCGGCCACCATGAAAATCTGCTGCCCGAGGTAGTGGATGGTCCCGTCCGAAAGCAGCGGCTCGTCGTGCAGCGAGGCCGAGCAGTCGCAGTCCGAGGGCAGGTCCTTGGCCTCCCAGACCTTCACCACGCCGGGGGCGGCACGGACGGCGCCGAGGTCGATCGCGGTGATCCTGCCCGCCGCGATGGTCGACAGGCCAAAGGCGAGGTGCAGGCAGTCCGCCGGCACCGGGATGTCGTCGATGTAGCGGGCCTTGCCCGAGACATGCAGCGGGGCCGCGTCATGCGGCAGCGGTTTGGAGACGCTCATGCCCGCACCCCGCGCACATCGGTGGCCACGCCGAGATCGGCGATCAGGTAGCGGATCAGCATGTTGCGCGCGGCCTCCAGCCGGTAGCCGGCGCTGGCGCGCATGTCGCTCATCGGCTGATAGTCCGCGTCGAACTCCCTCGACGCCGCCATCACCGTATCCTCGGTCCAGGGCTTGCCGATCAGCGCCTGCTCGACATGGGGGGCGCGCTTGGGTGTTCCGGCCATGCCGCCAAAGGCGATGCGGGCCTCGGTCACCCTGTCGTTCTCGACTTCGATCCAGAAGGCGCCGCAGGCGGCCGAGATGTCCTGATCGAAGCGCTTGGAGAGCTTGTAGACCCGCAGCCGGTCCGCCTTGCGCGGGATCGTCACCGCCTCGACGAACTCGCCGGGCTGGCGGTCCTGCTTGCCGTAGTCGAGGAAGAAGTTCTCGATCGGCATGTCGCGCCGGGTGCCTCCCTTGCGCAGGTGCAGCGTCGCGCCGAGCGCGATGAGCGCGGGCGGGTTGTCCCCGATGGGCGAGCCATTGGCGATATTGCCGCCGATCGTCGCCGCCGCCCTCACTTGTGCCGAGCCGTAGCGGCGCAGCATTTCGGCATAGCTGGGGTAATGGTCCTTCATCAGCGTGAGGACGCGGTCCATGGTGACCCCCGCGCCGATGCGGATCGCCTCCTCCGAGACGTCGATCTGCTGCAGGTCAGCGCAGCGATGGAGGAAGATCACCTTGTCCAGCTCGCGCAGCTGCTTGGTCACCCAGAGGCCGACATCGGTGGCGCCCGCGACCAGCGTGGCGTCGGGGGTGGCCTCGTAAAGGCGCGCCAGCGCGTCGGCGGTTTCGGGCGCGGTCTCGGGAGCCGAAGCCAGAGCGGCGCGGTCCGACAGGAGATTTCCTTCGGCGCTCATCCACTCGGGCACGGGCGCGCTTGCCGCGGCCTCGGCGGCGCGGACGATGGGCGCGTAGCCGGTGCAGCGGCAGAGGTTGCCCGCCAGCGCGTCGTCGTGGCCGGTGTCGCCATTGAGATGCGCCGTGGCCATCGACACCACGAATCCGGGCGTGCAGAAGCCGCATTGCGAGCCGTGGTGATCGACCATTGCCTGCTGCACCGGGTGCGCCGTGCCGTCGGGGCCGGCGATGCCCTCGACCGTGCGCAACGCCTTGCCGTGCAGCTGCGGCAGGAACAGGATGCAGGCGTTCACCGCCCGGCTGCCGCGCGCATCGGTGACCATCACCGTGCAGGCGCCGCAATCGCCCTCGTTGCAGCCCTCCTTGGTGCCCCGGAGCCCGCGCTCCTCGCGCAGCCAGTCGAGCGCCGTGCGCGTGGGAGACACGTCGCGCAGCACCACGCTTTCCCCGTTCAGAAGAAAGGAGATGTCCATTTTGATGACCCGCCGCCTTACCATTGATCATATCCCCGGTGCGCGCCCTCGATGCGGCGTAGAAGGCGCGCGGATTCTTGTCTCTTTGCCCCAACGCTAGGCGGCGGCTTTCCAGCTTGGCAAGAAAAATCTGCCCGTTTGGCAGGCAGACGCCACGACAGAGGCGCAAATTTGCGCATGACCGCGCGGGGTTGCCGCCCTGCGGCGATCAGCCCCCGGCAAGGAACTCCGCCAGCATCCGGCTCGCCGGGGCGTGGTTGAGGATGGTGTTGTGATCTCCCTCCTCAAAGACCTCGAGCCGCGCGCCGGGCATCGCCTCTGACAGCGCACAAGCACCCGCGACGGGGGCCGCGTAATCGTGCCGCGCGTGGACCACCAGCGTCTCGCCGCGTCGGGCCATGGCTGGCGGCCGCCAGTCGGTTCCGGGATCATAGGGTGCGCAGAGCCGCGCCACCCCGGCTTCGAACTGCCCTAGCGCCGCGCCCTCCAGACCGTATTGCGTACCGCCCAGCCGGATCAGCGCCGGCAGATCGACCGGTGTCGAGATCAGGGCGGCGCGCGGGCAGGCAAGCCCCTCGCCCAGCGCGAAGAGCAGGCTGCGCGCGCCGACGCAATGGGCCCCGACGGCATCATAGGGACCGTGCTCGTCGAGGCAGAGGCGGATCGCGGGAACGATATCGGCAAGGCTGCAGAGCGTGCGAGCCGGGTGCAGGTGGCCCGGCAGGATCAGCAGGTCCACCGCCGCCCCAGCCCGGCGCAAGTCGCGCACCAGCCGGGAGAATTGCCGAACGTGACCGTCGTGTCCGGGCACGAGCAACACGCGCGGTGCCCCGCCGCGCAGGGCCGCGTGCCGCAACAGGGCAGCCTCGGCGCCGAGCGGGACCAGTTCCGCCCCGTGGCGCGCGACATGGGCCGTGTCGAGATGCGAGGCGGGGCTGAGGTAGCGACGCGCAAGCAGCCGGCCGGTCAGCCTCGGTGCCAGCGCTGCGGCAAGATGCAGGGCCCGACGACGGGTCGATAGGGCGCCCCGGGGCGCGAGACGCTCCTGTGCCCCGCCCGTATACCCTTCGCTCCGCCGTGCCATGCCGATCTTTCGCTCACTCGTACCGCGCTCCCGCCTTCAGGATTGCGCCATCAACGGCGCCGCGACAATTCACTTTCTCCGGGAATTTGCCTTGCTTTCTAAATGAGGTAAGCCTGCATCACCCTGGGCGCGCGCACCGCCACGCGGGGGCTTTCGCCGCCCGCCGCCGCGCAATACTCTAAGCGCCATGAGCGATCCCCGATTCATCCACCTCCGCGTCCATACCGAATACTCCTTGCTCGAAGGCGCCGTGCGGCTGAAGAAGCTGCCCGGGCTCTGCGAGGCCATGGAGATGCCCGCCGTGGCGGTGACGGACACCAATAACCTCTTTGCCGCGCTGGAGTTCTCGGTGACCGCCAGCGGCGCGGGCGTGCAGCCGATCATCGGCTGCCAGGTTGATCTGCTCTACGTCGAGCCGGTGCCGGGAGAAAAGCCCAAGGCCCCCGCCCCCATCGTGCTCCTGGCGCAGAACGAGCAGGGCTACGAGAACCTGATGAAGCTCAACTCCTGCCTCTACCTGCGTGGTGACGGGCAGGAGCCGCATGTGACGCTGGACGATCTGCAGACCTATGGCGAAGGGCTGATCTGCCTTTCGGGTGGTCCCGACGGCCCCATCGGGCGGCACCTGCGCGAGAACCGCCGCGCCGCGGCGCAGACCCTGCTGACCCGGCTGCACCAGATCTACGAGGACCGGCTCTACGTCGAACTGCAGCGCCATCCCGGCGAGAACGGCCTGCCCCCCGAGGAGCGCATCGCGGAGCGGGGCCATGTGGAGATGGCCTACGAGATGGGCCTGCCGCTGGTCGCCACCAACGATGTCTATTTCCCCAAGGCCGAGATGTACGAGGCGCATGACGCGCTGATCTGCATCAGCGAAGGTGCCTATGTCGACCAGCAGGAGCCGCGCCGCCGGCTGACCGCGCAGCACTACCTCAAGAGCCCGCAGGAGATGGCGACGCTCTTTGCCGACCTGCCCGAGGCGCTGGAGAACACCGTCGAGATCGCCCGGCGCTGCGCCTTCATGGCCTACCGGCGCGATCCGATCCTGCCGAAGTTCGCCGACGACGAGGTCGAGGAACTGCGGCGTCAGGCCAACGAGGGGCTGCAGGCACGGCTCGCGGTGATCCCGCACGCGGTCTCGGTCGAGGAGTACCAGAAGCGGCTCGACTTCGAGCTTGGCATCATCGAGGGCATGGGCTTTCCCGGCTACTTCCTGATCGTTGCGGACTTCATCAAGTGGTCCAAGGACAATGACATCCCCATCGGTCCGGGCCGGGGCTCGGGCGCGGGCAGCCTCGTCGCCTATGCGCTGACCATCACAGACCTCGACCCTCTGCGCTACTCGCTGCTGTTCGAGCGCTTCCTGAACCCCGAGCGTGTGTCGATGCCCGACTTCGACATCGACTTCTGCATGGACCGGCGCGAAGAGACGATCCGCTACGTGCAGGAGAAGTACGGACGCGACAAGGTCGGCCAGATCATCACCTTCGGCGCGCTGCTCTCGAAGGCCGCCGTGCGCGACGTGGGCCGGGTGCTGCAGATGCCCTACGGCCAGGTCGACCGGCTTTCGAAGATGATCCCGGTGGAGGGGGTCAAGCCCGTCTCCATCGAGAAGGCGCTGCAGGACGAGCCGCGGCTGCGCGAGGAGGCGCGCAACGAGGAGGTGGTGGACCGGCTGCTGACCTACGGCCAGCAGGTCGAGGGGCTGCTCAGGAACGCCTCGACCCACGCCGCGGGCGTGGTGATCGGCGACCGCCCGCTCGACCAGCTGGTGCCGCTCTACCAGGACCCGCGCTCGGACATGCCCGCCACCCAGTTCAACATGAAGTGGGTCGAGCAGGCGGGGCTGGTGAAATTCGACTTCCTCGGCCTGAAGACGCTGACCGTGATCCAGAACGCGGTGAACCTGATCCTGAAGTCGGGCCGCCCGATCCATGTCGCCGCCGATGGCACCGAGCTCTACGCCCCTCCCGAGGGCGCCGAGAACCAGATGAACCTCATCCCGCTGGATGACGAAAAGACCTACGAGCTCTATTCCGCCGCCAAGACGGTGGCGGTGTTCCAGGTGGAAAGCTCGGGCATGATGGATGCCCTGAAGCGTATGAAACCGACCTGCATCGAGGACATCGTGGCGCTGGTGGCGCTCTACCGTCCCGGCCCGATGGAGAACATCCCGGTCTATTGCGAGGTCAAGAACGGCCTGCGCGAGATCACCTCGGTGCACCCGCTGATCGATCATATCCTCGAAGAGACGCAGGGCATCATCGTCTACCAGGAACAGGTGATGCAGATCGCGCAGGAGATGGCGGGCTACTCGCTCGGCGGCGCCGACCTGCTGCGCCGCGCCATGGGCAAGAAGATCAAGGAGGCGATGGACGCCGAGCGTCCGAAGTTCGAGAAGGGCGCGGCCGAGAACGGCGTCGACAAGAAGAAGGCCTCGGAGGTCTTCGACCTTCTGGAGAAATTCGCCAACTACGGCTTCAACAAGTCGCACGCGGCGGCCTATGCGGTGGTCTCCTACCAGACCGCCTGGCTGAAGGCGAACCACCCGGTGGAGTTCATGGCCGGTGTCATGAACTGCGATATCCACCTGACGGACAAGCTCGCGGTCTATTTCGACGAGATGAAGAACGGGCTGAAGCTGCCCTACGTGCCGCCCTGCATCAACCGCTCGCAGGCGAGCTTTGACGTGGTGAACGGCGAGCTGGTCTACGCTCTGGGGGCATTGAAGAACGTCGGACTGGATGCCATGCGGTTGGTGGTCGAGGGACGGGGCGACACGCCCTTCACCACGCTCTTCGACGTGGCCCGCCGGGTCGATCTCAAGCGCGTCGGCAAGCGCCCGATGGAGATGATGGCCCGCGCGGGTGTCTTCGACCAGCTCGACAAGAACCGCCGCCGGGTGTTCGACAGCCTCGACGCGCTGGTCGCCTATTCCGCCGCGATCCACGAGCAAAAGGCCTCGGCGCAGGTCTCGCTCTTCGGCGAGGCCGGGGACGATCTGCCTGAGCCGCGGCTTTCGCCGGTGCCCGACTGGCTGCCCGCCGAGCGGCTGTCGGAAGAGTTCAAGGCGATCGGCTTCTACCTCTCGGGCCACCCGCTCGACGACTACATGCCGGCGCTGAAGCGGCGCGACGTGATGACCCTCGAGGAGGCGACCAACAAGGCGCGGGGCGGTCCGTGCATCGCGAAACTCGCGGGCGTCGTCGCCGGGCGGCAGGAGCGCAAGTCGGCCAAGGGCAACCGTTTCGCCTTTGCCCAGCTTTCCGATCCCACCGGCGCCTACGAGGTGACGCTCTTCTCCGAGACGCTGGAGAAGAGCCGCGAGTTTCTCGAGACCGGCTCGAAGGTGGTGATCACCGTCGAGGCCACCATGGAGAGCGACCAGCTCAAGCTGCTGGCACGTTCGGTGGGGCCGGTCGAGCAGGTGGTCGCGGGCGCGGGCGCCACGGGGCTGAAGATCTGGATCGAGGGGGCGAGCGCGATCAACCAGATCGCCTCGGTGCTGTCGCGTGCCGCCGAGCAGATGCCCAAGGCCGGGCGCGGCCCGGTGCGGCTCTGCCTTGCCGATCACGGGCTGCCGGGCGAGGTCGAGATGGACCTGCAGCAGGACTTCCCGGTGACCCCGGAGATCAAGGGCGCGGTGAAATCACTGGGCGGGGTGCTGGCGGTCGAGGACTTCTGAGCGGTCCGCCGCCGGTTTTCCAAGCCTCGACAAGGGCTTGTGGATCCGTGCTCGGAAAAGGGTTACACGAAGGTTAAACATTCTGGCCCGCGCGCTGGTTCGCGCAGGCCAAGACTGCCGACGGTCCCCTTTCTGGAGAGCCTTCGTGGCACCCACCGCCCCGCCCCTACGCGCTTTGGCGCAGATCCTCCCGGCCCTGGTCGCGACGCTGGCCCTGGCTGCCTGCGAAACACCGGGCGAAGTGCCGCGACTGTCGGAGGTCGAGCTCGACAAGAGCGCCGGTCAGAGCGCCGCCCTGCCCTCCGAGGCCGAGCTGTCGGATGAGGGAGGATTGCGCGCCGCCCCCGAGACCCCCGTGCCGCGAACAGCGCCGCCGCAGGGCGGGCTGCTGGGCTGGCTCGGAGGGCAGGCCGCGGCGGCCAAGGGCACGGGTCCCGACGCGCGGCAGGTCCCCTTCGGCACCGCCCTGCCCCATGGCGAGATCGCCCGGGTCTGCGGCGTTCCCGAGAGGCGGCTGGGCGTGCCGGTGGCGCAATATCCCGAGACCCGGCGCGGCTACGTTCTCTATGACAGCCGCCCCGGAACAACAGCGCCGCGCGCGCTCTACATCACCGGCTTCGACGATAGCTGCGCCCGGCAGGTGACCGGGGCTCTCGCGCTCTTCGGCGATCCCGAGCTGCATGAGCAGCTGCGCTACGGGCTGGCGGGGGGCAGCCTGCCGAAGGGGCCTGTGGACGGGGCCTACGAGACGGTGAAGGCCGAGGTTTGCGGCGTCGCTCCGGGCCATCCCTGCGGCCGGGCGATGCGGCGGCTGGCGCGGGACACCGCCTTCGTCAGCGTCTACCCGGCCTTCGGCAGCGCATCCTACGTGAACCTGCTGCTGCACGACGGGCAGGTCGTCGCGCTCGAGCAGCACTGACGCGCGGCGAAACTCTCAGTAATGCGGCGGGCGCTCGTCGCCGAGGACCACCCCGCCGCCGCCGTCGCTCTCGCGCGCGGCCTCGCGCTCCATCAGCAACTGAACGCGGTACTGGAGCAAGGCGATGTCCTTGTCCTGCCGGGCGACGGTCTCGGACAGATCGTCCACCGCGCGCTGCAGATGCGCGATGCGTTCTTGCAGGTCTTCTAGCTGCTGCGGCATGCGGGGCTCCTTCCCTCGCGGCGAGGGGTTGGGGGACGTCTGCCCCGCAGATAGGCGGCGCGACGCGGCTTGTCCATGGGGCCGAGGTCGGGACTCTGCCCCCCGCGACGCTGCCTGCATCTCCCCCGGGACAAATTCTGGTTGACGCTAGGTCATGCCGCGCGGCGGCAAGCGCCGGTTTCCAGCGCGGGCCAGAGACTTTGCGCCGCGGAGCGCATGCCGAGGAGCGTGAACTCCGACGCGGAGGGGCGCGGGCGGAAGATGGTCGTGCCGGTTTCGGGGATCGCCTTGCCGGTCAGATCCGCCATCACCGCGAGCGCGGTGACTTTGGCGGTCTTGTTCTGATCCGCCGCCATGCCGAGGATCGCCCAGCGTCTCAGGGGCTCGACCGGGCGCATGTTCTCCTTCTGTGCCAGCGCGCTGTCCTTGCAAAACCCCTCTGGCGCGCCCGTCCCGCCTACCCCCCCGGAGACAATCGCTGGGCCGCGGCCCAATATGCCTCCGATGCCAAGGCCTTTGCTTGCTCCTTGGTAGCCAAGCGGCTATGGGATGCGCGCAATCTGGACAGCCGGAGCGAGGCCATGGCCAAGGAAAAGAAAGCCCCCCGACCCCGGGCACAAACGCCCAAGGGGTTCCGCGACTATTTCGGCACGGAAGTGACCGAACGTGCGCATATGCTGCATACCATCGCCGGGGTCTATCATCGCTACGGCTTCGAGGCGCTGGAAAGCTCCGCCGTGGAGACCGTCGAGGCGCTTGGCAAGTTCCTTCCGGACGTGGACCGTCCGAACGAAGGTGTCTTTGCCTGGGAAGACGATGACGACGGCTGGGTGGCGCTGCGCTACGACCTGACCGCGCCGCTGGCGCGGGTCTATGCCCAGCACCGCAACGACCTGCCGACCCCCTATCGGCGCTATGCTATGGGGCCGGTCTGGCGCAACGAAAAGCCCGGCCCGGGCCGCTTCCGCCAGTTCTACCAGTGCGATGCGGATACCGTAGGCGCGCCCTCGGTGGCCGCCGACGCCGAGATCTGCGCGATGCTGTCGGACACGCTCGAAGAGGTCGGCATCCCGCGTGGCGACTATCTGGTGCGGGTCAACAACCGCAAGGTGCTGAACGGCGTGCTCGAGACCATGGGCCTGTCCGATGATGCCCAGCAACAGGCGGTTCTGCGCACCATCGACAAGTTCGACAAGGTCGGCGAGAGCGGCGTGCGCGAGCTCTTGGGCAAGGGACGTCTCGACGCCTCGGGCGCCTATATCGACGGCGTGGGCCTGTCCGACGATCAGGCGGCGCCGGTGCTGGCCTTCCTGACCTCGAAAGGGGCCGATGCGGGCGCGACGCTGGCCAACCTGCGCGCCGCCATCGGCGGCTCAGCAGTGGGTGCCGAGGGCGTGGACGAGCTTGAACAGATCGCCACCCTGCTCGACGCGGGCGGATATGGCTCCAGCCGCATCGAGATCGACCCTTCGGTGGTGCGCGGCCTCGGCTATTACACCGGCCCGGTGTTCGAGGCCGAGCTGACCTTCGAGATCCTCGACGAGAAAGGCCGCAAGCGGCAGTTCGGCTCGGTCTCGGGCGGCGGGCGCTACGACGATCTGGTCAAGCGCTTCACCGGCCAGTCGGTGCCCGCGACCGGCGTGTCGATCGGTGTCGACCGGCTGCTCGCCGCGCTGCGCGCCAAGGGCCGCATCGGCGGCGCGGCGCAGGGCCCGGTGGTGGTCACCGTGATGGATAAGGCGCGCATGGCCGACTATCAGGCGATGGTCGCCGAGCTGCGCAACGCCGGCATCCGCGCCGAGGTCTACCTCGGCAACCCGAAGAACTTCGGCAACCAGCTCAAGTACGCCGACAAGCGCGAGTCTCCCGTGGCCGTCATCGAGGGCGGTGACGAGAAGGAGCGCGGCGTGGTGCAGATCAAGGATCTCGTCCTCGGCGCCAAGCTGGCGCAGAACGCCAGCCTTGAAGAGTGGAAGGAGCGCCCCTCGCAATACGAGGTGCCACGCGACCAGCTGGTCGCCAAGGTGCGTGAGATCCTGAGCCAATGGGCGTGAGTTTCGCCGCCGAGAAGGCCGAGGCGGAACGGCTGAGGGCGGTCTTTGCCGAGGCCGGGGCGCAGCCGCTCGACTGCGCGATCATGCAGTCGGCGGAGACGCTGCTGGACCTTTACGGCGAGGACATCCGTGCCCGCGCCTATGTCACCCACGACCCGTCGCGCGGCGAGATGATGCTGCGTCCCGACTTCACCGTGCCGGTGGTCGAGATGCATATGTCCGACGGTGCCGAGCCCGCCCGCTACACTTATGCCGGTGAGGTCTTCCGCCGCCAGGAAGAGCACCCCGAGCGCCCCTCGGAATACTATCAGGTGGGCTACGAGGTGTTCGACCGGGGCGACCAGGCGCAGCTCGACGCCGAGGTCTTCGGTCTCTTTGCCGAGGTGCTGAAACCGGTGAACCTGCGCCCGGTGACCGGGGATATCGGCATCCTGACCGCCGCCGTCGCGGGACTGCGGACGTCGCAGGAGCGCCGCGACGCGCTCTTGCGCCACATCTGGCGCCCGCGCCGCTTCCGCGCCCTGCTCGACCGCTTCTCTGGGAAGACGCCGGTGCCCGCCCCGCGCGCCGCCATGCTGGCGCAGGACGACCCGATGGCCAAGGCCGGGCGGGTGATCGGCCTGCGCTCCGAGCGCGAGATCGAGGCGCGCATCGCCGCCCTGCGCGCCGATGCCGCCGAGCCGCCCCTGTCCCGCGCCCAGGTGGACATGATCGACGCCGTCCTGGCGGTGCGCGAAACCTGCTCGTTCGCGCTGGAGCACCTGCGCGACATCGCCGTGGACATGCCCGCCCTGCTGCCCGCGCTCGAGACCTTCGAGCGCCGTTGCGAGGCACTCGCGGCGCGCGGCGTCGACGTGGCGGAACTGGACTTCGAAGCCAGCTATGGCCGCAGCTCGATGGAATATTACGACGGCTTCGCCTTCGGCTTCGTCTGCGAGAGCCGCCCGGACCTTCCCCCCATCGCCACCGGCGGGCGCTACGATGCGCTGACCCGGCGGCTCGGCGGCGGGCAGGAGATCCCCGCCGTCGGCGGCGTGATCCGCCCGGGCATCCTTCTGGAGGTGGCGAAATGACCATCAAGCTCGGTGTGCCCTCCAAGGGCCGTCTGATGGAGAAGACCTTCGACTGGTTCGGCGCGCGCGGCGTCACGCTCTCTCGCACCGGATCGGACCGCGAATATGCGGGCGCGGTCGAGGGCGTGGAAGGCGTGTCGCTGGTGCTGCTGTCGGCGGGAGAAATCCCGCGCGAGCTGGCGTCGGGGCGCATCCATCTCGGCGTCACCGGCACCGACCTCATCCGCGAGAAGCTGGTGCAATGGGACCAGAAGGTCGAGCCGCTGGCCGAGCTGGGCTTTGGGCAGGCCGACCTCATCGTCGCCGTGCCCGCCGCCTGGGTGGATGTGGACACGCTCGACGATCTCGACGGGGCCGCCGCCGCCTTCCGCGCGCGCCACGGCTTCCGCATGCGCATCGCGACCAAATATCACCGGCTGGTGCGCGACTACCTGCGCATGGGGGGGGTGGCCGACTACCAGCTCGTGGACAGCCAGGGCGCGACCGAGGGCACCGTGAAGAACCTCACCGCCGAGGCGATCGCCGACATCACCTCGACCGGCGAGACGCTGCGCGCCAACCACCTCAAGGTGCTGTCCGAGGAGCCGGTGCTGCGCAGCCAGGCGACGCTCTTCCGCTCGCGGGCGGCAAAGATGAACGATGCCGACCGCGAGGCGCTTCGGGTGCTCTGCGAGATGCTGCACGTCTGATCAAGAAGAGGCCCCCGCCAATGCGGGGGCCTCTTCTCTTCGAAGGGAGGTGCAACGCCCTTGGGACGTAGCCACCCCGCTCACGCTTCCAGCTTGTCCTGCGTGCGGGTCTCGAAATCCGACGCGTCGTGGCGCTCGTGCAGCTGCTCTTCGAGCGGGCCGGTGGCCTTGTTGACCATGCGCCCGCGCTTCACCGCCGGGCGCGCGTCGATCTCCTTGGCCCACCGCTGGACGTTCTCGTAGCTTGCCACGTCGAGGAACTCGGCGGCCTCGTAGGCGCGGCCGAGCGCGAGGTTGCCGTACCAGCACCAGATCGCGATATCGGCGATGGTATAGTCGTCGCCGGTCATGAACTTGCGGTCCGCCAGGTTGCGGTCCAGCACGTCGAGCTGGCGCTTTGCTTCCATAGCGAAGCGGTTGATCGGATATTCCATCTTCTCGGGGGCATAGGCGTAGAAATGCCCGAAGCCGCCGCCGAGATAGGGCGCGCTGCCCATCTGCCAGAACAGCCAGCTCAGCATCTCGGCCCGATCCTCGGGCTTGCCGAGGAAGGCGCCGAACTTCTCGGCGAGGTGCAGCAGGATGGCGCCGGACTCGAAGACGCGCACGGGTTTCTCGCCCGAGCGGTCGAGCAGCGCCGGGATCTTCGAGTTGGGGTTCACGTCCACGAAGCCCGAGCCGAACTGGTCGCCGTCTCCGATCTTGATCAGCCAGGCGTCGTATTCGGCGTCATGGCCGGCGGCGAGCAGCTCCTCGAACATCACCCCGACCTTCTGGCCGTTGGGCGTGGCGAGGCTGTAGAGCTGGAACGGATGCTTGCCGACCGGCAGCTCCTTGTCATGGGTGGCCCCGGCGATGGGGCGGTTGATCGAGGCGAACTGGCCGCCGCTCTCGGCGTCCCATGTCCAGACCTTGGGGGGGGTGTATTCGGCAGTCATGAGAGGGCTCCATTGTCTGATTGCGCCGAACGGTAGCGGTTTGCGTCCGAAAGGCCAGAGCCAGCCCTGTGCGTGGCGGCACATGGGGGTGTGAGGCAGTGGGGTGCGAGGCGGTCGCCATGCGACCCCCGGCAGCGGTTCTGGTCCTGCCGCGGCGGGGGATTGCGGAGTTTGCCCGCGCCCGCGCCCGGCGCGTTTTCCCGCGGGATATTCCCCCCCACAAGAAAGCACATGCGGCGCGCTTTTCCTTGGCCGGCGCGCGCCTATCTTGGGGGGATGTCCGCCTTGCCCGCTTCCCTCGACCAATGGTTCTCCGCGCGTGGCTGGAGCCTGCACCCGCACCAGCGCGCCATGCTGGCGCGCGCCGGTGCGCCGGCGCTGCTGCTCATCGCGCCCACTGGCGGCGGCAAGACGCTGGCCGGCTTCCTGCCGACGCTGGCCGAGCTGACCGAGGCGCCGAGGGCCGGGCTCCACACGCTCTACGTCTCGCCGCTGAAGGCGCTTGCGGCGGACATCCGGCGCAACCTGCTCATCCCCATCGAGGAGGCGGGCCTGCCGATCCGCGTCGAGGACCGCACTGGCGACACCTCGTCCTCGCGCAAGCGGCGGCAGCGGGCCGACCCGCCGCATATCCTGCTGACCACGCCCGAGAGCCTTGCGCTGCTGACCTCCTACGAGGATGCGCCGCGCATCTTCGCGGGGCTGCAAAGGGTGGTGGTCGACGAGATCCACGCTCTCGCCGAAAGCAAGCGCGGCGATCAGCTGATGCTGGCGCTGGCACGGCTGCAGACGCTTTGCCAGGGGCTGCGGCGGGTCGGGCTCTCGGCGACGGTGGAGGATCCGCAGGCCATCGCCCGGCTGCTGGCCCGGCACCCGGACCCCTGCGAGATCCTCGAGGCCGACCCGGGGCCGGAGCCGGATATCTCGATGCTCGAAACCGAGGCCGCGCCGCCCTGGTCCGGCGGCGGCGCGGCCTATGCGATCCCGGCGGTGCTGGAGCAGGTGAAGCGGCACCGCACCACGCTGATCTTCCACAACACCCGGGCGCAGGCCGAGATCTTCTTTCACAAGCTCTGGCTGGCCAATGAGGACGCGCTGCCGATCGGCATCCACCACGGCTCGCTCGACCGCGGCCAGCGCGAGAAGGTTGAGGCCGCCATGGTGCGCGGCGATCTGCGCGCCATCGTCTGCACCGGCTCGCTCGATCTCGGCATCGACTGGGGCGATGTCGACCTGGTGATCCAGATCGGCGCGCCGAAGAACGTAAAACGCCTTGTGCAGCGCATCGGCCGGGCCAACCACCGATACAACGCGCCCTCCAAGGCGCTGCTGGTGCCCGCCAACCGCTTCGAGGTGGTGGAATGCCTCGCGGCGCTCGAGGCGGTTCGGGCGCGCGATCTTGATGGCGAGAGCCGGGGCCCCGGCCCGCGCGACGTGCTCTGCCAGCATATCCTCATCGCCGCCTGCGCCGGGCCGTTCGAGGCGGAGGCGCTTTACGCCGAGATGACCACGGCAGGGGCCTATGCCGGGCTGAGCCAGGCCGAGTTCGACGATTGCCTGCAGTTCTGCGCCACCGGCGGCTACGCGCTGCGGGCCTATGACCAGTGGCAGCGGCTGAAACAGCGCGAGGACGGGCTCTGGCAGCTGCGCGATCCGCGTTCGGCGGCGCGCATCCGGCAGAACATCGGCACCATCCAGGACACCGATACGCTCAAGGTGCGCTACCGCGGGCGCGGCGGTGCGCCCCTCGGCGAGATCGAGGAGGGCTTTGCCGCACAGCTGACCCGTGGCGACACCTTCCTCATCGGCGGGCAGATCGTGCGCTACGAGGGGCTGCGCGAGATGGTGGTGCAGGTCAGCCGCGACGCCCACAGCAAGCCGAAGATCGCCACATTCATGGGCACCAAGTTCGCCACCTCCACCCAGCTTTCCGAGCGCATCCTGCGGATGTTCCAGCAGGAGGACTGGCCGGGCCTGCCGGAGCACACCGCCGATTGGCTGCGCCTGCAGCGCGAGGTCTCGCGCCTGCCCCAGCCCGGGCGGCTGCTGATCGAGAGCTTTGCGCATGACGGGCGCGAGCAGCTGGTGGTCTACGGCTTTGCCGGGCGCAACGCGATGCAGACCCTGGGCCTTCTGCTGACCAAGCGGATGGAGGAGGAAGGGCTGGCGCCCATGGGCTTCGTCGCCACCGATTACGCCGTGCTGATCTGGGGACTCGATGCGGTGATCGACCCGGGCCCGCTTTTCGATCTCGCGGCGCTGGAGGCGGGGCTTGAGGGCTGGCTGGCGGGCAACGCGGTGATGAAGCGGACCTTCCGGGCGTCGGCCACCATCGCCGGGCTCATCGAGCGCAACATCGGCGGCCAGCGCAAGACCGGGAAGCAGGCGACGATGTCCTCGGACATCCTTTACGATACGCTGGTGAAATACGACCCCGGGCACCTTTTGCTGCAAATCACCCGCGAAGAGGCCATGCGCGGGCTGGTGGATTTCGCCCGCATCCGCGAGATGTGCCAGCGGGTCGAGGGGCGGATCGATCTTGTCCGGCTCGAGCGGCTCTCGCCGCTCTCGGCGCCGCTCTTCCTCGAGCCGGGCCGGGTGCCAATCCGCGGCAGCGCCGAGGCGCGGCTGCTGGAAGAGCAAGTCGGGGCGCTCCTTCGCGAGGCGGGGCTGGCGCAGATCGGCGCATGACAGGCTATGTCGCGCGCGGGGTTTGGCGGGCAAGGCGGCACAGAGGCGCCTTGGCCCCCGGCCGCAGAGCGGTCTCCCCCGGGGTATTTGGGCCTAGAAGCAGGGCGCGGGCTCTGGCATTGCAGCCCGCATGACACGCGTGAAGATCGATTTTTGCGGGGCGGCGCTGGAGGCGCTCGGATCCGGGGCGCTGTTCTGGCCTGCCGAGCGGCTGTTGGTGGTTTCGGACCTGCACCTTGGCAAGTCGGCCCGTCTGGCAGCGCAGGGCGGCGCGCTTCTGCCGCCTTACGAGGGGCGCGAGACGCTGCTGCGGCTGGAGCGCGACCTCGAGGCCACCGGCGCGCGGCGCATGGTCTGCCTCGGCGACAGTTTCGACGCGGCGGGGATCGACCTCCTGCTCCCCGAGGAGGAGCGGCTGTGGATCGCCCGGCTGCAGGCCGGGCGCGACTGGATGTGGATCGAGGGCAACCACGACCCGGGCCCGGTGTCGCTCGGCGGTGCGCATCTGGCCGAGCTCGATCTGGGCGGGCTGGTGCTGCGGCACATCGCCGAGCCGGGCGCGCGCGGCGAGATCTCGGGGCATTACCACCCCAAGGCGCGGCTGGTGCTGCGCGGCGGGCGGGTGGTCTCGCGGGCCTGCTTCCTTGTTGATGGGGCGCGGCTGCTGATGCCGGCCTATGGCGCCTATACCGGCGGGCTGCGCACCGACAGCGTGGTGCTGGCCGGGCTGATGGAGCCGGGTGCGCGGTCAATTCTCACCGGCGAGGTGCCGCTGGCGATCCCGATGCCGCGCTGAGGGTGCCGGGCGGGGTGCCGCCCGGCGCTATCATGCTCAGGCCGTCAGCCCTTCGGGCTCGGCAAGGCCATTGGCGCGGCAGCACGCCGTCACCGTGTTGGCCAGCAGGCAGGCAATGGTCATCGGGCCGACGCCGCCCGGCACTGGGGTGATCGCCCCCGCGACCTCTGCGGCAGAGGCGAACTCCACGTCACCGACCAGCCGGTGCTTGCCCTCGCCCTTTTCCGGCGCGGGGATGCGGTTGATGCCCACGTCGATCACCGTCGCGCCCGGCTTCACCCAATCGCCGGGGATCATCTCGGGGCGGCCCACGGCGGCGACGAGAATGTCGGCGCGGCGGCAGACCTCGGCCAGATCCTTGGTGCGCGAATGCGCGATGGTCACCGTGCAGCTGTCGCCGAGCAGCAGCTGTGCCATCGGCTTGCCGACGATGTTCGAGCGGCCCACCACCACGGCATTCAGCCCCGACAGCGCGCCGAGGTGGTCGCGCAGCATCATCAGGCATCCGAGCGGCGTGCAGGGCACCATGCTCTTCTGCCCGGTGCCCAGGAGCCCGACGTTGGAGATGTGGAAGCCGTCGACGTCCTTGGCCGGGTCGATGGAATTGATCACCAGGTCGGAGTTCAGGTGCCCCGGCAGCGGCAGCTGCACGAGGATGCCATGCACGGCGGGGTCGTTGTTGAGCCGGTCGATCAGCGCCAGCAGGTCCGCTTCGGAGGTCTCGGCGGGCAGCTTGTGCTCGAAGCTGTTCATCCCCGCCTCGAGCGTCTGCTTGCCCTTGTTGCGAACGTAGACTTCCGAGGCCGGGTCCTCGCCCACCAGCACCACGGCGAGACCCGGGGTGATGCCGTGCTCGTCCTTCAGCCGGGTCACATGGGCGGCGACCTGCGTCCGCACCTTTTCGGCAAAGGCCTTGCCGTCGATGATCGTTGCGCTCATGCGCCTCACTCCTGTCCCAGTACCGTTTCTTCGCGGCGGATCGACCAGTCCACCAACGCGCGCCAGAGCGTCTCGCTCAGCTCGGGGTCGATCCCCTCGGCCTCGGCGTTGCGCCGGGCGTTGGCGATGACCTCGTCGACGCGGGCCTCGATCCGGGCGGGCAGGCCCGCGCCGGTCTTGATCTCGGCGGCACGGTCGATGAGGCTCTGGCGGTGCGCCAGCAGCGCCGTCAGCGCCTTGTCGGTGGCATCGATCTCGGCGCGCAGCGCCGTCATGTCGCCAAGGGTTGCGGGATCGCGCATGGGTGTCTCCTTGCAGGCTGACCGTGGACCGCTGCGCCCCCTATGCCGCGATGCGGCGCGATGATCAACGCACCAGTGCGGCAAAGCCCAGTACAAAGACGACACTCGGCGCGCGGATCGGAAACCGCGGGCACCTTCCGGAGACGGCGCCCGCGCTCGCGGCGGGGAAGCCGGCCTCAGAACAGCCCCTCGACCTCTCCGGCGTCGTTGAGACGGATGGTCTCGGCCGCGGGGACCCGCGGCAGTCCGGGCATGGTCATGATGTCGCCGCAGATCGCCACGACGAACCCTGCCCCGGCCGAGAGCCGCACCTCGCGCACCGGCACCATGTGGCCCGTCGGGGCGCCGAGCTTCTTGGGGTCGGTCGAGAAGGAATATTGGGTCTTGGCCATGCAGACCGGCAAGCTGCCAAAGCCCTGCTCTTCCCAGTCGGCAAGCTGCGCGAGGATGCGCGGATCGGCGGTCACCTCCTCGGCGTGGTAGATGCGCTTGGCGACGGTCTCGATCTTTTCCCAGAGCGGCATCTCGTCGGGGTAGATCGGTGCAAATTGCGCGGCATCTCCGTCGGCAATATGCGCGACGCGCTCGGCGAGCTTGGTGATGCCCTTCGAGCCCTCGGCCCAGTGGCGGCAGAGATGCGCCTCGGCGCCGCGGGCCTCGGCATAGGCCTTGACCGCGGCCACCTCGGCCTCGCTGTCGCCGGCGAAATGGTTGATCGCCACCACCACCGGCACGCCGAACTGGCGCAGGTTCTCGATGTGGCGGCCAAGGTTGGCGCAGCCCTTCTTCACCGCGGCCACATCCTCGGCGCCAAGGTCGGC
This sequence comes from Alloyangia pacifica, assembly GCF_003111685.1. Classification (NCBI taxonomy): domain Bacteria; kingdom Pseudomonadati; phylum Pseudomonadota; class Alphaproteobacteria; order Rhodobacterales; family Roseobacteraceae; genus Alloyangia; species Alloyangia pacifica. The sequence continues at coordinate 57,659 of NZ_CP022190.1, forward strand.
GCGGGCCACGCCACCGTTCATCTTCAGCGCCCGCACCGTCGCCACCAGCACCACGCAATCAGGGTGCAGCCCCGCCTTGCGGCACTTGATGTCGAAGAACTTCTCGGCCCCGAGATCGGCGCCGAAACCTGCCTCGGTCACCACGTAATCGGCAAGGCTCAGCGCGGTCTTTGTGGCCATGACCGAGTTGCAGCCATGGGCGATATTGGCAAACGGCCCGCCGTGCACGAAGGCCGGGGTGTGCTCGAGCGTCTGCACCAGGTTCGGCTGCAGCGCATCCTTGAGCAGAACGGTCATCGCGCCGTCGGCCTTGAGGTCGCGCGCGTGCACCGGGGTCTTGTCGCGGCGATAGGCGACGATCATGTCGCCGAGCCGCTGCTGAAGGTCGGCGAGGTCATCGGCGAGGCAGAGGCAGGCCATCACCTCGGAGGCCACGGTGATGTCGAAGCCGCCCTGCCGCGGGAAGCCGTTCGGCACGCCGCCAAGACCCGTCACCACGTCGCGCAGCGCGCGGTCGTTGACGTCGAGCACCCGCCGCCAGACGATGCGCCTCAGGTCGATGTCGAGCGCGTTGCCCCAGTGGATGTGGTTGTCGATCATCGCCGACAGCAGGTTGTGCGCGGCGGTGATCGCGTGGAAGTCGCCGGTGAAGTGAAGGTTCATCTCCTCCATCGGCACCACCTGCGCGTGGCCGCCGCCCGCCGCCCCGCCCTTCATCCCGAAGTTCGGCCCGAGTGAGGCCTCGCGGATGCAGATCGCCGCCTTCTTGCCAATCGCCGCCAGCCCGTCGCCAAGGCCGACGGTGGTGGTGGTCTTGCCCTCGCCCGCTGGGGTCGGGTTGATCGCGGTGACGAGGATCAGCCGGCCCTGCTTGCGGCCCTTGAGCCCGGCGATGAAGCTCGCGGAGACTTTCGCCTTGTCATGGCCGTAAGGGATGAGGTCCGTACCGGTGATGCCGAGTTTCTCGCCGATCTCCTGGATCGGGCGCTTCTCGGCGGCGCGGGCGATTTCGATGTCGGTGGTCATCTTGCTGCTCATGGGCGGGGGCCTCCTTCCCGTCTGATCGTCTGCCGCCCTCCATAGCCGCTCGCCGCGCGCCGGTCACGCGCGAAGCGCTCAGCCCTTGCGGACGGCCTTGAGGTGTGCCCAGACGCGCTGGTCGGGGATGTGCAGCCGCATCTCGTCGCCAAGCGCCAGCCGTCCCGGGCGCTCGACCCAGGCGGTGACGCCGCGCCTGCCCTTGGCCGCGGCCTTGAAGGCCTTGCCGTGGCCTTCGTGCTCTGCCTCGATCTCGCGGGCGGGCAGGTTGCAGGGGCGGTTCTGCATGTCGATGATCAGCGTCACCCCATCCGGCCCCTGCAGCCGCGACGAGGGTGGCAGGTGGCTGAAATCGGGAATCCCCTCGAGCACCAGCGTCGCCCCGGCGAGCTGCGGGTCGAGCTCGTCCAGCTTCACACGCTCGGCGATCTCGGCCAGTTCCTCGGCGGACATCAGGCACATCTGGCGGACGTTGGCGATCTCGGTGCCGCGCTTGTGCTGCGAGGTCACTCGCGAGCAGGACGGCCGCGTGCGCCCGGCGTGGCGCTCGCCTTCCGGCCCGCCCCAGCCGATCTCCAGCGACTCGACCGCCCGCGAACGGATGTCGTCTCCCTCCGGCGGGACCTGCCCCAGCCAGGTGATGCGGGCGGAGAACTCGGTGGGGATGAGCGCGGGCATGAGAGGATCCTTGAACGACTGATACGGCGCTTAGTTGGGCCACAGATGCCCGGCGAGGTCGAGAGGAGATCCGCGCCGATCGCCTTTCAAATGGCCGAAGGCCAGCGCCCGGCAAAAGAAAGACCCCGGGGCCGTTTCGGGCTCCGGGGTCTGCATCTTTTCAAGATCGAGGCGCTCAGGCCGAAGGCTCGGGCTCAAGGCCGCCCTCGTCGGCGGGCTTGGGCTTGGGCTTGGTCTTGGGGATCGCGGTCAGGCTCGGCGTATCGTCGGCGTCATCGTCGTCGCCGTCCGAGGCGTTCGGCGGCTCGCCCTTCATCACGCGCTTGATCTCGTCGCCGGTCAGCGTCTCATATTCGAGCAGCCCCTGCGCCAGGCGCTCCCATTCCTCGTTGTTGTCGGTGAGGATCTGGTAGGCGCGCTCATAGGCGGTCTGGATAAAGGTACGGACCTCTTCCTCGATCAGCTCCTTGGTGTGCGCCGAGACCGACAGGCCCGCGGTGTTGCCCTGATATCCCTCATGCGCTTCGGAGTAGTCGATGTTGCCGATCTTGTCCGACATGCCCCAGCGCAGCACCATCGCGCGCGCCAACGCCGAGGCCTGCTGGATGTCGCCCGCCGGGCCGTTCGACACGTTGGGCTCGCCGTACTTGATGATCTCGGCCGCCTTGCCCGCCATGGTCATCGCGAGCTTTTCCTCGCATTCCGACTTGTGCCAGTTCAGACGGTCGATCTCGGGCAGCGAGACCACCATGCCGAGCGCACCACCGCGCGGGATGATTGTCGCCTTGTAGACCGGATCGCACTGCGGCAGCATCAAGCCAACGACGGCGTGACCGGCCTCGTGGTAGGCGGTCTTTTCCTTCTGCTCGGCGGTCAGGACCATCGATCGGCGCTCGGCGCCCATCATGACCTTGTCCTTGGCGTTCTCGAAGTCTTCCATGGTCACGAAGCGGCGGCCAACGCGGGCGGCCATCAGCGCCGCCTCGTTCACGAGGTTCGCCAGATCCGCGCCCGAGAATCCGGGGGTGCCGCGCGCGATGATGCGCAGGTCGACATCCGGGCCGAGCGGGGTCTTGCGGGCGTGCACGCCGAGGATCTTCTCGCGGCCCTTGATGTCGGGGTTGCCGACCATGACCTGACGGTCGAAGCGTCCCGGACGCAGCAGCGCGGGGTCGAGCACGTCGCGGCGGTTGGTGGCGGCGATGATGATCACGCCCTCGTTCGCCTCGAAACCGTCCATCTCGACCAGCAGCTGGTTGAGGGTCTGCTCGCGCTCGTCGTTGCCGCCGCCATAGCCCGAGCCACGGTTGCGGCCGACCGCATCGATCTCGTCGATGAAGACGATGCAGGGCGCGTTCTTCTTGGCCTGCTCGAACATGTCGCGCACGCGGGACGCACCGACACCGACGAACATCTCGACGAAGTCCGAGCCCGAGATTGTGAAGAAGGGCACGCCCGCCTCGCCCGCGATGGCGCGTGCCAGCAGCGTCTTACCGGTGCCCGGAGGGCCCACCAGCAGCGCCCCCTTGGGGATCTTGCCGCCGAGGCGCGAGAACTTCTGCGGGTTGCGCAGGAATTCCACGATCTCCTCGAGCTCTTCCTTGGCCTCGTCGATGCCCGCCACGTCGTCGAAGGTGACGCGGCCGTGCTTTTCGGTCAGCAGCTTGGCCTTGGACTTGCCGAAGCCCATGGCCCCGCCCTTTCCGCCGCCCTGCATGCGGTTCATGAAATAGATCCACACACCGATCAGCAGCAGGAAGGGCAGAAGGCTGAGCAGGAAGGCCTGGAAGCCGGATTGCTGCTGCGCCTCGGCCCGGACGGTGACACCCTTGTCGATCAGCGTGTCGGTGACCTGGGCATCCTCGGGCTTGACGGTCACGTAGTCCTGACCGTCATTGCCGCGATAGCGGATCTGCTCGCCGTCGATGGTGACGGAGCTGACGGATTGCGAATCCACCGCCTCCATGAAGTCCGAGTAGCTGATTTCCCGGCTCTGCAGCGTGCTTCCGCCTCCGGAGAAGAGGTTGAAGAGCGCCAGAATCAACAGGAAAAGAACGACCCAGAAGGCGATATTTCGTGCGTTGCCCAAGGACGGCCTCCTAAAATGACGTATCTCGCGGACCTCTCGGTACCGCGATCTGTGCCTAACATAAGGGCTGTGCCAGCCGGTTCAATGCGATTTCACCCCGAAGCCGGGCCCGACCTCAGGAATACCGCGAAGTCAGAGGGCAAGCGCCCGAAGGGGCAGAGCTGGAAAACCGGGTCTTCTCCTGCAGGTTGCAACGCGTCGCAGGCGACCAGCCGGTCGCCCTCGAAAATTGCCGGGGCGCCGCGCGCGGCATGGAAAGGAACCGGCGGCTCGGCCTTTCTGTCACGCTGCGCCCAGCCGTCCTCGCCGAGCGCGCGTAGGGTGAGCCCCGCAGGAACGGCGCGCGCAAGGCGCCAGCGCCCGTCCCAGAGCGCGCCCGGCTGGGCCACGCACGACAGATCCTGCACCGCTGCGTACTCGCGGAAAAGGGCGATCTGCCCGCGCTCGATCCGCGCCTCGCAGCCGTGCAGCGTGCCCCCCCCGCCGCCGAGCAGCCGTTCGAGCAGCGCCTCCAGAGGCGCCTCGCGGGGCGGGTATTCCGCGCCGGACACGAACCGCAGCGCCGCCGACAGAAGCCGCAGCTGGGTGTCGCGCTCGATTGTCTGAAATGCGGTCTGATCGAAGATGAGGTCGCCGCAGCGCTGCAAAGGCACCTCGGACGAGATCTCGCCCCATACCTGTGCCGCCCGCGCCCGCAGCGCCTCTGAGGCGCGCGCCATGCGGGTGGCGGCCGCGGCGAGATCGGCGCCGGTCAGCGACCCCGCGGCCTCGAGCCGGGCCACCAGCTTGCGGGCCCGCACCCGCTCATAGCCCTCGTCATCGTTGGATGGATCATCGACCCATTGGCCCTGCAGCACCCGCAGGTAATGGCGCAGCTCGGCCCGGCGCATGGTCAGACAGGGTCGGACGACACGCATCGGTGTGCCCTCCCCGAGCTGCACCTCGCGCAGCGGCCGCATCGCCGACAGCCCCTCGACCCCGGCGCCGCGCGACAGGCGCATGACAAAGCTTTCCGCAACGTCATCGGCGGTATGGGCAAGCAGGACGTCGCGGGTTTCGCCCCGCCAGCCGTCGATGAGGGAAAGCCGGGCCCGGCGGGCGGCATCCATCAGGTTGCCTTGCCCGTCCCAGTGCCAGCGCAGGGTCTGGTGCTCCCAGCCGAGTTCGGCGCAGGTCTCGGCGACCATCTCCGCCTCGGCGGCGGCCTCGGGGCGCAGCCCATGGTCAACCGTCACCACCCGCAGCCGCACGCCCCAGACATGGGTCCAATTGTGCGCCAGCGTCAGCATCGCCATGCTGTCGCCCCCGCCGGAGACGGCGAGGGCAATGCTCTCGGGGAAATCCGGGCCGAGCGCCGCGCCCATGGCCTCGGCGAAACGCTGGTCGAGCGAGGCGCTCACCGGGATGCCGCCCGTCGGCCTCACTGGCAGCCGAGGCGACCCATCTCCTCCGCCGCCTTCGCCACCTCTTCGGTGCCCGGGTAGCGGGTTGCGACCTCGCCCAGGGTCACGCAGGCTTCGGTGGTGCTGCCCAGCTCGCCAAGCGCCGTGCCGAGCTGCCAGAGCGCCGCAGGGGCGACCTCGCTCTCGGGGTAGTTGGCATAGGCCCCAAGGAAGCGGCGCGCCGCCTCGCGGGTGTCGCCCGCCTTTTTCAGCGCCTGCCCCTCGGCCAGGAAGCTCGCCGCCTCTAGCGGAGAGCCCGGGTAGGTCTGGCGGAAGGCCGCAAACTTTTCCGCGGCGGATTGAAAGTCACCATTGGCGAGCGCCTCCTGCGCCCGCCGGAAGTCCGTCTCTTCGCCGACGGCAAGCTGCGCACCGCCCGCGAGGGGCGTTTCAGCGGTCTGCGCCGGGGTAGGCGCGGGCGCGGGCGTGCCGCCCGTTGCGGGTTGCTGCCCGCCGAGCGGCTTGGTCTGGCCGATGGCGCCGATGTCGCAGCCCGGCTCCATCTCGCAGATGCGGAACTCCAGATCGCCGATGCGGTTGGTGCCATCCGCCACGACGCTGTCGATGCGGTGGCCCAATTCCTCGGTTTTGGCGGTCACCCGCGACAGCTCGGCCTCGATCGCGTTGACGCGGTCGAGCGTGCTGGCGGGCACGTTCATCGAGCCGATGCCGGTGGTGTTGAGCTCTTGCTTGAGCTTCAGAAGTTCACCGTTCAACAGCGCGAGGTCCTGGCGGAGGTCCGCCAGGGTCTCGGTTTGCTGGGCCTGCGCGCCGGACGCGATCAGGCCCAGGCACAGGGCGATGCCGGTCAGACGCATCCGCCCGGCCTCAGCTCGTCATGCCCATGGAGATCACCGTCACCGCGCGACGGTTCTTGGCGTAGCACGCTTCCTGCGAGCAGACCTCGATCGGGCGTTCCTTGCCATAGGAGATCTGGCGCAGGCGGCTCGAAGCGACGCCCTTGGAGATCAGGTATTCCATCACCGCGTTGGCGCGGCGTGCGCCGAGCGCGATGTTGTACTCGCGGGTGCCCTGCTCGTCGGCGTGTCCTTCGATCACCGCGAGGTAATCGGAGTTGGTCATCAGCCATTGCGCCTGCGCGTCCAGCGTCGCCTGCGCGTCGGCGGAAAGCGTCGACTGGTCGACGGCAAAGAGAACGCGGTCGCCGATCGCCTGGTTGAAATAGGCGGGCGACCGCGGGTCGCTGGCGGAGCCGTCGAGGTAGCCGCCGTTCACGCCGCTGCCATTGCCGTAGCCTGCGCCGCCGGCACCGGTGCCATCGCCCGCGCCGAAGCGGTCCGGGTTGGTACAGGCGGCAAGGCCAAGGCCGGCCACCAGCATCAGAACCTTCGGAAGATATGTCATTGGATCACTGTCCTGCTCGTGTGTTTGCAGCAACGCTAGCACAGCGTGAAAGCCTTGGGAACGTGGCGCATTGAAGCCGAGATAACCCTTTTGAGAGGATTGTTTCCAAGGCAACAGGGCCAAGGAGCCCCGCCCCTTGGCCCGGCGTGCCCGCCCGGCTGTGCGTTTATTGCAGCGGGCCCCAGCTCGGGTCCGACGCGCCGTCCGGCGTGCGCACCCGCTTGAGGTTCCGCCCCGAGACATCGACCGTGTAGAGCGAGCTCGCCCCGGTGGCGCCCTGCGTCTCGCGCGCAAACATCAGCACGCGGCCATTCGGCGCCCAGGTCGGGCCCTCGTCGAGGAAGGAGGCGGTCAGCAGCCGCTCCTCCGAGCCGTCGGTGCGCATCACCCCGATATGGAAGCGGCCCGCGTTCTGCTTGGTGAAGGCGATGAGATCGCCGCGCGGCGACCAGACCGGCGTGCCGTAGCGGCCCTGGCCAAAGCTGATCCGCGTCGGCTCGCCGCCGCCCACCGGCATGACGTAGAGCTGCTGGCTGCCCGAGCGGTCGCTCTCGAAGACGATCTTGCTGCCGTCAGGCGAGAAGCTGGCGCCGGTCTCGATCGAGGGCGCGGTGGTCAGCTGCCGGGTCTGGCCGGAGTTGATGTCCATCGCGTAGATGTCGGTGTTGGAGCCGCGGGTCATCGAGTAAAGCAGCTGCGAGCCGTCCGGCGAGAAGCGCGGCGCAAAGCTCATCACGCCATCGGTCGTCGGCAGCATGCGGCTCTGCACCGAGCCGACGTCGAGCACATGGATGCGCGGCTCGCCCGTCTCGTAGCTGGTATAAAGCACGCGGCTGCCGTTCGGCGAGAAACGCGGCGCGATGACGATGGAATTGCTCGAGGTGAGGAACTGCACGTTGGCGCCGTCGTAATCCATGACCGCGAGCCGCTTGGCGCGCTCGTCCTTGGGGCCGGTTTCCGAGACGTAGACCACGCGGCTGTCGAAATAGCCGCCCTCGCCGGTGATCCGCGAATAAACCTGGTCGGCGACCTTGTGGGCCAGCCGGCGCCAGCCGTCGGCGGTGGCCGAGAACTGCATCCCCTGCCCCAGCTCGGTGCCGGCGAAGACGTCCCAGACGCGGAACTTCGCGGTGAGCTTGCCCGCCCCGTCCGACGACACAGCGCCGGTGATCAGCGCCTGCGCGTTGATCGCCTTCCAGTCCGAGAACTGGATCGGGCTCGAGAAGTTCGACACGCGGGAAATATGCGCGTCGCGCGGGATCTCGCGGAAAAGGCCGGTGCCGGTCAAATCGTCGGCGATCACCCGGCTGATCTGCTGCGCGTATTGCGACGCGTCACCGCTTTCGGCGACGAAGTCAGGCACCGCATAGGGCAGCGGTTCGACCACGCCTTCGGTGATCTCGATGCGCAGCGGGCCATCCTGGGCCAGCGCCGGCGCGGCCAGCCCCGCCACTGCCAGCGCAGGTGCAAGGATGAGGGCCAGTAGTCTAGTCATGCTCGTGTTCTCCTTCCCGGTCGCGCCGACGCGCTTGTGTGCCGCAGGAATGACTGCCTCGGGGCCAACATAGCGCGGGGAGGTGCCCCGGACAAAGCGCCGCAACGCGCGGCCTGCGCAAATCCTTGCCTGAGGGGCGGTCACCGCAGCCTCATCTGCTCGGGGTTGAAGGTCATTTCGATGGTCTTCCACTGGTCGTACTTGTCCGCCGGAAGCGGGTAGCCGTCGGCCTGGCAGCGCAGGATCGCCCGGCGCGCGTTCTGGAAGGCGGTCTCTGCCGCCGAGACATCACCGCCGGACGAGCCGATCATCCGCAGCGAGGACGAGACGACCCGGCCACCGGGCTCCATGTCCATGCTGACGGTGACCGTCACGTTGGCGGCCTGGCTGCCGACGTCGACCACCCAGCACTTCTGCACCGCAACGCGCAGCGACTCGCGCTCGCCCTGCGTGAGCGGTGGCCCCGCGGGACCGCGTTCCTCGGCAGCACCGCCCGCAGCCAGCGCCTGCGCGATGGCATCGGCGACGGCATCCTCTGCGGGCTCCGGCGCGGCGGGCTCGGGCGTTTCGGTCTGCGCGGTCTCGGTCTTCGGTGTTTCAGCCGGTTTTTCGGCAGGAGTCTCCGCGGGTGTCGGCGCTTCCGGCTCGGGTTCCGGCTCGGGGCGCTGCGCGAGCTGGGTCGGACGGGTGAGCGGCCGGCGCGAGGCATCCGGCGCGAGGGTCGGCGCGGGCGGCGCGGGTTCCTCTGCGGCGGCGGGCTCCTCGGCCTCGGTGACGATCTCGGTCGCCACTTCCTCCGGCGCGGTCGCCTCCTGCTCTTCCTCGACCACCTCGGCGGCCTCCGACTCCGCCTCGGCGGCCTGCTGGACCTCCTCGGCGACGTTGGTGTCGGGCTCGGGCGGCGCGACGGGTTCCGGCGCGACGCGCGGCGCGGGGCGCGGCACCGGGCGCTCGGCGCGCTCGGGAGCGAGCACCGGCGGCGGAGCCGACGCTTCCGGGGTCGGCGGCGCCTCGGGCAGGGTGGTGTCGGGCGGCGTCACCGGCGTGGGCGGCGCGACGGGCTCGGGCATGGGTTCCGGCTCCGGCTCGGGCGTCGGCGCTGGGGGCTCGGGATTGGGCGCGGGCTCCGGCTCGGCGGGCTCCGGGCGCGCCGCGGGCCGTGCATCAGGCTCGGGCGCGGGCGGCGCGTCGATCTCCTGCGCCGTCTCGGGGGACTGCGCGGCACGGGTCAGCGCGGCGAACTCGGCTTCCGAGATCACCGTGACCGCCGAGGTTTCGACCTGCGGCGGATCGGGGCGGAACACGTTGCCGAAGATCGCCCAGAGGATCACGGCAAGGTGCAGACCGCCCGAGATATAGAGGTTCCTGCGCAAGGGCGCTCCCTCAGTTGCCGGCCGCGGGGGCCGTGCCGTCCAGCGCCGGGCCACCGGCGTCGGTCACAAGACCGATCGACGAAAAGCCGCCTCGGTTCAGCGCGCCCATGACCTTGGCGACGGTGTCATAGGGCACCGCGCCATCGGCGCGCAGGAAGATGCGGTCGTCGCTGCGCTCGGTGGCGATCGCCTGCAGGCGCGGCGTCAGCTCGTCCATCGGCACTTCTGTGGTCTGGATCATCACCATGCCATCGGCGGCGATGGTCACCGTCAGCGGTTCCTCAGCCTCGTTCGGCAGCGAGGAGGCTGCCGTCTTCGGCAGCTCTACCGGCACACCCACGGTCAGCAGCGGCGCCGCGACCATGAAGATGATCAGCAGCACCAGCATCACGTCCACCATCGGCGTGACGTTGATCTCGGCCATGGGTTGACCCCCGCCGCCGCCGCTGCGGCGACGCCGACGGCGGCCTCCGCCGCCTCCCTTTTTCATCACGCCCCCGGCCATGGATCAGGAATCCAGCTGGCGCGAGAGGATGGTCGAGAACTCGTCGGCAAACGCCTCGTAACCCGCGATAACGCGATCCGAGTCGGCCGAGAGCTTGTTGTAGAAGATCACCGCCGGAATCGCCGCGACCAGACCCAGTGCGGTGGCGAAGAGCGCCTCGGCGATGCCGGGGGCCACGACGACCAGCGAGGTGTCCTGCTGCTGCGCGATCTCGATGAAGGCGTGCATGATCCCCCAGACCGTGCCGAAAAGCCCGACGAAGGGCGCCGCCGAAGCGACCGTGGCCAGCACCGGCAGACCGCGCTGCAGATCCTCGGCCTCTTTCTGGATGGCAACATCCATCGAGCGGTCGATGCGCGCCGAGGCATTGGCGATCATGCCGCCATCCCCGCGATGCGAGCGCCGCCATTCGGTCATGCCAGCGGCAAAGACCCGCTGCGCCCGGCCGCGCGGCTCGGGGCCGATCTGGTCGAACAGCTCGTCCAGCGGCTCGCCGGACCAGAAGGCACGGTCAAAGACCGCGGCCTCGCGGCGCGCCTTGCGATAGGCGACGATCTTTTCAAAGATGATGGCCCAGGCCCAGACCGACGACAGGATCAGCATCAGCATCACCAGTTTGACGGTCAGCGTGGCGCGGGCGAAGAGCCCCCACATGGAGAAATCGATCTCCTGCGCGAGCGCGAGGGTATTTGCGTCCATAAGCCTGCTCTTCCTCATGGGCTATGAAATGGCCTCTGGTGCCGAGGCTCTGATTACCGGTCTGTGTAGCTGATTTGCAGGCGCATCTCCAACACATTGCCGTCATCCGCGCCGCGAGACCGGGGGAATCTTGCGGGAAGTCGCCCATTTCCGCAGGGGAAGGTGCGGGTTTCGCAGCGTCAACTCGCCGCGCTCGGCGCAAGGCACCTGTGCGGAGCGGCCCCGCCCCCATCCGCGCCCGCGCCCGCGCGCGCACTCGCCCGACTAAGTGCGCCTGGAAGAAAGTGCGGCTCCGGCGCTCAGTGCACCTGCTGGCGGATCGCGGCGGGCAGGCGCGCCGGGTGCCCCTCGGAGGTGATCGCCACCAGCGTCACCTCGGCGCGGAACAGCGGCTTGCCGTCGCGCACCACCTCCTGCGACAGACCCAGACGCACGCCGGAAACCGATTTCACCTCGGTGCGCACCAGCAGCTCCTCTTCGAAGCGCGCGGGACCGAGGTAGTCCGCCTCGATCCGGCGCACCACGAAGACCAGCCCCTCGGCGAGGCGCAGGGCGTTCTGGTCGATCCCGAGGCCGCGCACCCAGTCGGAGCGGGCGCGCTCGATGTACTTGAGATAGTTGGCGTGGTAGACGATCCCCGCCATGTCGGTGTCCTCGTAATAGACCTGCACCGGAAACTCGTGGGCCATGCGCCGCTCCTTGCTGGTTGCGGCGCGAGCCTAGTGCGCTGAGGGCGCGCCCGCAACCTGCCGCCGGCGCCTGGAACGCCCCCTGCCGTGACGCATTTCCTTTGGCGCCGCACGGGATTAACGTGCGGGCATGTTGACCTCCCTGATCCTCGGCGCTGCGCTCTGCACCGCACTCCTGCTGCTCTGGCCCCGTCTCTCCCGTGCCCGGCTTTGGCGTGCCACCGTCACCCCGCTCGCCTCGATCATCGGCAGCGGCTTTCTCGTGCTCGGCCCCATCCTCGAGAGCGCTTACGGCATCTGGGCGCCCGCCGTCATGGCGGCGCTCTGCCTCGGCGCCTGGCTCTTCGGCGCGGCGGTGCGCGTCAACATCGCGCGCCGCGCGCGCGGTCCACGCAGCCCCGCCGAGGAACGGCTGGAAAGCGGCGCCTCATGGGCGCTGGCCTTCGCCTACGTGATTTCGGTGGCCTACTACCTCAACCTGTTCGGTGCCTTCGGCACGCGTCTCACCCCCTGGAACGACCCGCTCCACGCCAAGCTTCTGACCTCCGCCATGTTCCTGCTGGTGCTGGGCGTCGGCTGGAGCCGCGGCTTCTCGGCGCTGGAGCGGATGGAGCAGATCGCCGTAGGGCTCAAGCTCGCGATCATTGCCGGGCTCCTGGCCGGGCTCGCCGCCTATTTCTGGGACAAGGCCGAGACCGGGGCGCTGCTCGCCAACCCGCCGACGCTGACCGGCTGGGCGGCGCTGACGCTGGGCTTCGGGCTGATCGTCACGGTGCAGGGCTTCGAGACCACGCGCTATCTCGGGGCCGAGTACACTGCCCCCACCCGCATCCGCGCGATGAAACTGGCGCAGGGGCTCTCGGCGCTGATCTACATGGCCTATATCGGGCTTATCGCCTATGTCTTCCCGCCCGGCACCGGCGACGCCAGCGAAACCGCGATCATCGGGCTGATGGGACTGGTGGCGCCGATCCTGCCGCTGATGCTGACCGGTGCGGCGCTGGCGGCGCAGTTCAGCGCCGCGGTGGCCGACACCGGCGGTGCCGGCGGGCTCGTCGAGGAGCTGACCCGCCGCCGCATCCGGGTGCGCTCGGCCTATGCGCTGCTGGTCGGGCTGGGGCTGGCGCTGACATGGACGCTGGACGTCTTCGAGATCATCGCCTTCGCCAGCCGGGCCTTCGCGCTCTACTACGCGCTGCAGGCAGGCATCGCGGCGCTGGGTGCCCGGGCCGAAGGACAAACCCTCCGGGCGCGGAGCTTCGAGGCGCTGGCGCTGCTGGGACTGGTGATCGCCGTCTTCGGCGCGCCAGTAGAATAGGGCCAGTGGAATAGGGCCGGGGCAGGCGCTCAGCGCTTTTTACGCCGCCCGCCCGAGCTGCGCGCATGGAAGGTCGGCGGGCGCTTGGCGACCCAGTCGAGAAACCCCGCCATGCGCGGATGCGCGCGCAGCGCCTCGGGGGTGTTGAACGCGCGCGCCAATTCGCCCTCGGTAAAGGTCGCGTGGATCTCGTTGTGGCAGATCTGGTGCAGCCGCACCACCGGCCCGCCCTTACCGCCCTTCAGCCTCGGGATCAGGTGATGCAGGCTCTGCTTGGCCTCCGGCGGGATCGGACGCAGGCAGAGCGGACAGATGGGATCGCTCTCCTCCATCCGTGCAACTTGCGCCCAGCGCCGCCGCGAGGCAAGACGGAGGGATGCGACACAGGACATCCCCGCCCCCACACAGCCCGCACGCGGGCACCCGTCCCGAGGCCGGCGCATGAGCGGCGCGCTGGTGATCGGCGGCGGCCCGGCGGGGCTGATGGCCGCCGACGCGCTGCTCTCGGCGGGGCACGCCGTGGTGCTAGCCGAGGCCAAGCCCTCGCTCGGGCGCAAGTTCCTGATGGCCGGCAAGTCGGGGCTGAACCTCACCAAGGCCGAACCGCTCGGGGAGTTCCTCGCACAATACGGCGCGGCCGCCCCTGCCCTGCACCCGATGCTCTCGGCCTTCCCGCCCGAGGAGGTGATGCATTGGGCCGAAGGGCTTGGGCAGTCGCTGTTCACCGGCTCCACCGGGCGGGTCTTCCCGCACGGGATGAAGGCCTCGCCGCTGCTGCGCGCCTGGCTGGCGCGGCTTGATGGCATGGGGCTCGAGCGGCACATGCGCTGGCGCTGGACCGGCTGGGATGACGACCACGCCGGGGCAGTGCTGATGGACACACCCGATGGCGCGTTGCGGCTGACCCCCGACGTCACCGTGCTGGCGCTTGGCGGGGCAAGCTGGGCGCGGCTCGGCTCGGACGGGCAATGGGCCGACATCTTTTCGGGCGCGGGCCTGCCGGTCACACCGTTCGCGCCGGCCAACGCCGGGCTCTGCGTGGATTGGTCGGCGCATATGAAGGCGCAGTTCGGCGCGCCGCTCAAGGGCGTGGCCTTTCATGCGGGCGATCTGGTCTCGCGCGGCGAGGCGGTGATCTCGGCGCGCGGGCTCGAGGGCGGCGGGCTCTACCCGCTGTCCCCGGCGCTGCGCGCGGGGGCCGCACTGACCGTGGACCTCTGCCCCGATGTCGAGCTGGCCACGCTCACCAAGCGCCTGTCCCGCCCGCGCGGCAAGCAGAGCCTGTCCAATCACCTGCGCAAGGTGGTGAGCCTCTCTCCTGCGGGCCGCGCCCTGCTGATGGAATGCGCCCGCCCCCTGCCCGAGGAGCCCGCCGCGCTGGCGGCCCTGCTGAAGGCGCTGCCTGTGCCGCACGCCGGCCTGCGCCCGATCGACGAGGCGATCTCGGTGGCCGGCGGCGTGCCCTTCGCGGCGCTCGACGCGGGGCTGATGCTGAAGGATCGCCCGGGGGTCTTCGTGGCAGGCGAGATGCTTGACTGGGAGGCGCCGACCGGGGGCTACCTGCTGACCGGCTGCCTTGCGACCGGGCTCTGGGCCGGGCGGGCAGCGGCCGAGAGGCTGAACAGGGGCTGACCAAGCCCTGAGGCCCGCAACGGGCACCCCGAAGATGCAAAAGGCGCCGCCCCTTTCGGAGCGGCGCCCTTCTTCAGCTCACGCGGCAAGGCCTCAGACGGCCACCTTCATGCTTTCTTCGAGGTAGATCTCGCGCAGCCGCGCGGCGAGCGGGCCCGGGGTGCCTGCGCCGATCTTTGCACCGTCGAGCTCGACCACCGGCATCACGAAGCTCGAGGCCGAGGTGACGAAGGCCTCGTCGGCCTGCTGGGCTTCCTCGACGGTGAAGCTGCGCTCCTCGACGACCATCTGCGCTTCCTTGGCAAAGCGCAGCACCGCGGCACGGGTGATGCCGTGCAGGATGTCATGCGACAGCTCGCGGGTGATGATCTTGCCGCCCTTGACGATATAGGCGTTGTTCGACGAGCCCTCGGTCACCTTGCCGTCCTCGACGAACCACGCATCGTCGCAGCCGGCCTTCTTGGCGGCCATCTTGGCCATCGACGGGTAAAGCAGCTGCACGGTCTTGATGTCGCGGCGGCCCCAGCGGATGTCCTCGAGCGAGATCACCTTGATGCCGGTCTTGGCGGCCGGGCTGTCGGCGAGGCCGGGCTTGTTCTGCGTGAAGAGCACCAGCGTCGGCTCGGTGGTCTCGGGGTCGGGGAAGGCGAAGTCGCGGTCACCGGCGGAGCCGCGGGTCACCTGCAGGTACACCAGACCGTCGGTGATCTCGTTACGTGCCACCAGCTCGCGGTGGATCGCCAGCAGCTCGTCCTCGGTGCAGGGCGCCTTCATATCCAGCTCGTTCAGCGAGCGGGCGAGACGCTTGGCGTGGCCATCGAAATCGATCAGCTTGCCACCAAGAACCGAGGTCACCTCGTAAACCCCGTCGGCCATCAGGAAGGCCCGGTCGAAGATCGACACCTTGGCCTCGGTCTCGGGCAGGTACTCGCCATTGACGTAAACGGTGCGCATTGCAGCTCTCTCCATAATTCGCTGTGGGTCAGTTCCGCCAAAGCGGACCCGGGGTCAAGCCCGCACGGGCGGGCCGCCCCTCAAGTCGGTCATACCGGGGTCGGGGTCGGTCAGCCCCAGAGCGCCGCGTCGGGGGCATGCACGCCCGCTTCGTCGTAGAGCATCGCGTGCGCGCGGTCCTCGCCAAGCAACAGCGGCGCATCAAGATCGACATATTGCGCGCCCTGCGCGACGATCACCGCCGGGGCCATGGCCAGCGAGCTGCCCACCATGCAGCCGACGAAGATGCCATAGCCCTCGGCCTTGGCCGCCTCGAGCAGCTCCAGCGCCTCGGTCAGCCCGCCGGTCTTGTCGAGCTTGATGTTGACGATGTCGTACTTGCCCTTGAGCTTCGGCAGCGAGGCGCGGTCGTGGCAGCTCTCGTCGGCGCAGATCGGCACCGGGCGGTCCATGCCCAGCAGCGCGTCATCTTCGCCCGCCGGCAGCGGCTGCTCGACCATGGCAACCCCAAGGCGCTGCAGGTGCGGCGCCAGCTCGGCGTAGACCTCGGGGGTCCAGCCCTCATTGGCATCGACGATGATGGTGCTCTCGGGCGCCCCGGCACGCACCGCTTCAAGGCGCGGCAGATCCTCGGGTGTGCCCAGCTTGACCTTCAGCAGCGGTCGGAAGGCATTCTTGGCGGCCTGCGCCTGCATCTCCTCGGGCGCGGCGAGCGAGAGCGTGTAGGCGGTCACCTCGGGCTGCGGCGCGGGCAGGTCCAAGAGCTCCCAGACGCGCTTGCCCGCGGTCTTGGCCTCGAGATCCCAGAGCGCGCAGTCCACGGCATTGCGCGCGGCGCCCGAGGGCAGCAGATCCTGCAGCGCGGCGCGGGTGACGTCCTGCGGCAGCGATTTGATCTGCGCCTCGACGCTGTCGAGCGTCTCGTCGTAGCGCGCGTAAGGCACGCATTCGCCATAGCCGGTGAAACCGCCGCGGGTGATCTTGACGGTGATCACATGTGCCTCGGTGCGGCTGCCGCGCGAGATGGTGAAAACCTGCGCCAGCTTAAAGGTGTCGCGGGTGACCTCGATGCTCAAACCCTGCCCCTTTCATTGTTCCATAAATACGCACTCCCCGGCGCCGGACGCGCCGCCGCCGGGGATGATGTGGTCACTGTGCCAGAGGTCTCAGACCGCGGCCAGCGCCTCGACCAGGCGATCCGCACCGTGGCGGTAGGGGTCGACGCAGGGAAGCCCCAGGCTTTCCTCGACCTCGGCGCAATAGGCCTTGGCCTCCTCATCGCCCATGTGCTGGGTGTTGATCGACACGCCGATCACCTTGCAATCGGGGTTGCCGACCTTGGCAAGCTGCAGCGCGGTGTCGCGCACCGCTTCCAGCGTCGGCAGCTTGTAGCCCGGCAGGCCGCGCATGTGGCTGCGGGTCGGCTCGTGGCAGAGCACCAGCGCGTCCGGCTGGCCGCCATGCACCAGCGCGAGGGTCACGCCCGAATAGGAGACGTGGAACAACGAGCCCTGGCCCTCGATGATGTCCCAGTGGTCGGGATCATTGTCGGGCGTGAGGTATTCGATCGAGCCGGCCATGAAGTCGGCGATGACCGCGTCGAGCGGCACGCCGTCGCCGGTGATCAGGATGCCGGTCTGGCCGGTGGCGCGGAAGGTCGACTTCATGCCCTTCTCGCGCATGCAGGCGTCCATCGCCAGCGCGGTGTACATCTTGCCAACCGAGCAGTCGGTGCCCACGGCCAGCAGGCGCTTGCCGGTGCGCTTCTCGCCATTGGCGATCGGGTATTCGACGGAAGGGATGCGCACGTCGTGCAGCGTCCGGCCGGTGGCCTTGGCGACAGCCTTGAGGTCTTCCTCGTTGCGCAGCAGGTTGTGCAGGCCCGACGCGAGGTCGAAGCCCTCTTCCAGCGCCTCGACCAGGACCTTCTTCCAGGTCTGGGAGATCTTGCCGCCACGGTTGGCGACGCCGATCACCAGCGTCTTGGCACCGGCGGCCTTGGCTTCGGCAAGCGTCATGTCCTGCAGCCCGAGGTCGGCCTTGCAGCCGTCGAGGCGGAACTGGCCGACGCAGTTCTCGGGGCGCCAGTCCTTGATGCCCTGGGCCACCTTGGCGGCCAGGCCGTCGGGAGCGTCACCGAGGAAGAGGAGGTACGGCGTCTCGATCATTCTTGTATTCCCTGTGTTCGTGTACGTTATCCGGCAGGGCGTTTCCTGGGAGGCCGCCCGCTCGGTGGTGTCGGCGCTCAGTCTGCCCTGCATGGCACGCAAATCCGTCTCGAATTGCACGTACCCTCGCGCAGCAACGCCAAAATTCCACGCATTTCGACGCCAGCGCCGAAGAATCGTGCACGCGTTGCGGACATCATGGAGGAGGCCTGCGCCGCAACGCGGCAAATTTCGCTTGCGCACCGCAGCGCAACTTAATAACTCTCTGGATATCGAATATGTAACTTCATTACCCCAACGAGGTGCCTACATGAGCTTTCGCATCCAGCCCGCCGCGCCTGCCCGTCCGAACCGCTGCCAGCTTTTCGGGCCCGGCTCGCGCCCGGCGATCTTCGAGAAGATGGCCGCCTCGGCGGCGGATGTGATCAACCTCGATCTCGAGGATTCGGTGGCGCCCTCCGACAAGGATAGTGCGCGCGCCAACATCATCGAGGCGACCCATGACATCGACTGGGGCAAGAAGACGCTCTCTGTGCGCATCAACGGGCTCGACACCCCCTGGTGGTACCGCGACGTGGTCGACTTGCTGGAGCAGGCCAGCGAGCGGCTCGACCAGATCATGATCCCCAAGGTGGGCTGCGCCGCCGACCTCTACGCCGTCGACGCGCTGGTGACCGCGGTGGAGCGCGCCAAGGGCCGAGCCAAACCGATCAAGTTCGAGGTGATCATCGAGAGCGCCGCGGGCATCGCCCATGTAGAAGAGATCGCCGCCGGCTCGCCCCGGCTCGAGGCGATGAGCCTCGGCGCGGCGGATTTCGCCGCCTCGATGGGCATGGCGACCACCGGCATCGGCGGCACGCAGGAAACCTATTACATGCTGCACGAGGGCGCGAAGCACTGGTCCGATCCGTGGCATTGGGCACAGGCCGCCATCGTCGCCGCCTGCCGCACCCATGGCGTGCTGCCGGTCGACGGCCCCTTCGGCGACTTCTCCGACGACGAGGGCTTCCGCGCGCAGGCGCTGCGCTCGGCGACGCTGGGCATGGTCGGCAAATGGGCGATCCACCCCAAGCAGGTGGCGCTGGCCAACGAGGTCTTCACCCCCTCCGAAGGCGCGGTGACCGAGGCCCGCGAGATCCTCGCCGCCATGGAAACCGCCAAGGCCAAGGGCGAAGGCGCCACGGTCTACAAGGGCCGGCTGGTCGACATCGCCTCGATCAAGCAGGCCGAGGTGATCGTGCGCCAGTCCGAGATGATCGCAAGCGCCTGAGGGGCAAGCGCGCTGTCCCCGCGGGGACAGCCTCTCGCGGGGTCACTGCTCCCCCCGGGTCCATCGCCCGAGTTGCCCTGCGCCAAAGCACCCCTACGTCACGCCCTGTCGATATGAGCGTTCCCCTCTGGGAGCGCCGCGTGCCGTATTGCGCCTGTCACATTGCGCGGATAGAGGCCGTCAATCCGACCCCGGCCCGCGAAGGAGGTAGACATGACGCAGTTCACGCTTGGATGGGAAGAATGGCTTGCCCTGCCCGGCCTTGGCCTGCCCGCGATCCGCGCCAAGGTGGACACCGGCGCGCGCACCTCGGCGCTGCACGCCTTTGCCATCGAGCCCTTCGGCCCGTCTGACAAGCCGATGGTGCGCTTCGCCATACACCCCGACCCCGCCGAGCCCGGGCTCGAGGTGATCTGCTCCGCCCCGCTCAAGGACCGGCGCGAGGTGACCTCCTCGAACGGCGAGACCGAGCTGCGCTTCGTCATCGAGACGGAGGTCGTCATGGGCGATCGCCGCTGGCCGATCGAGATCACCCTCACCGACCGTGGCAGCATGGCCTACCGCATGCTGCTCGGCCGCAGCGCGCTGCAAGATGACATGGTGGTCTCTCCCAGCCAGCGCCTGCAGCAGCCCGAGCTCGATTTCAACGCCTACCGCGGCATTGCGCGCGGCAAGCAGCACCGCCGCGCGCTGCGACTCGCGGTGCTGACCCGCGAGCCGCACAACTACTCGACCCGCAAGCTGATCGAGGCCGCCGAGCACCGCGGCCACACGATGGAGGTGATCGACACCTCGCGCTGCTACATGAACATCCGTGCCGTCGGCGGCGAAGTGCATTACGATGGCCGCCGCCTGCCCCATTACGACGCGGTGATCCCGCGCATCGGCGCCTCGATCACCAGCTACGGCACCGCCGTGGTGCGCCAGTTCGAGAGCATGGGCACCTATTGCCTTGCAGGCTCCGAGGGCATCACCGTCTCGCGCGACAAGCTGCACGCGCATCAGGTACTGGCACGCCACCGCATCGGCATGCCGACCACCGCCTTCGCCCG
Organism: Alloyangia pacifica; assembly: GCF_003111685.1. Classification (NCBI taxonomy): domain Bacteria; kingdom Pseudomonadati; phylum Pseudomonadota; class Alphaproteobacteria; order Rhodobacterales; family Roseobacteraceae; genus Alloyangia; species Alloyangia pacifica. Next base: position 77,426 of record NZ_CP022190.1, read on the forward strand.
CAGCCCCAAGGATTCCGGCAACCTCATCGACCTGGTGGGCGGCGCGCCGCTGGTGCTGAAGCTGCTGGAAAGCAGCCAGGGCAAGGGCGTGGTGCTGGCCGAGACCCCCAAGGCCGCCGAGAGCGTGATCTCGGCCTTTCAGGGGCTCAAGGCCGACTTCCTCGTGCAGAGCTTCGTCAAGGAAGCCGCGGGCGAGGACATCCGCTGCCTCGTGGTCGGCGGCAAGGTGGTCGCGACGATGCGCCGCCGCGGCAAACCCGACGACTTCCGCTCGAACCTGCATCAGGGCGGCACCGCCGAGCCGGTGCGGATCTCGAAAACCGAGCGCGAGGTGGCGATCAAGGCTGCACGGGCAATGAAGCTCGACGTGGCGGGGGTCGACCTGCTGCGCGGCGCCGACGGGCCCAAGGTGCTGGAGGTCAACAGCTCGCCGGGCCTCGAGGGCATCGAGAAGGTCTCGGGCAAGGACATCTCGGGGCTGATCATCGAGCATATCGAGACCAAGGTCGCGCCGAAGCCGCCGCGCCCGAAGAGCCGGGGCAAGCGCATCGCCGGGTAAGGCCCGGCAAGGGGCGCCGGGCGAGCACACTCAGACGCCAAACGCGACGCGAGAAATTACATTCCTCACCCGACAGGGAGGAACTTTCGCGAAGCGCAAACGTCAGATTACGCAACCTTCTTGCGTGATGCCGCGCCGCGGCATCCCCGGACCCTTGCCGCTGGCCCGCATGGGCGCTAAACACCCCCGGTAATCCAAACTCCGAGGGGATGCCCAATGCCTGCCTATCGCTCCCGCACCACCACACACGGCCGCAACATGGCCGGCGCCCGCGGCCTGTGGCGCGCCACGGGCATGACGGATGGCGACTGGAACAAGCCGATCATTGCCATCGTGAACAGCTTCACCCAGTTCGTGCCCGGCCACGTGCACCTGAAGGATCTGGGCCAGATGGTCGCCCGCGAGGTCGAAAAGGCCGGCGGCGTCGCCAAGGAGTTCAACACCATCGCGGTGGACGACGGCATCGCCATGGGCCACGACGGCATGCTCTACTCGCTGCCCTCGCGCGAGATCATCGCCGACTCGGTGGAATACATGGTCAACGCCCATTGCGCCGACGCCATGGTCTGCATCTCCAACTGCGACAAGATCACCCCCGGCATGCTGATGGCCGCCATGCGGCTCAACATCCCCGTGGTCTTCGTCTCGGGCGGGCCGATGGAAGCGGGCAAGGTCGAGTGGGAAGGCACCGAGAAGGCGCTCGATCTGGTCGATGCCATGGTCGCCGCCGCCGATGACAAGTACACCGACGCGCAGGTTCAGGCGATCGAGGAAGCCGCCTGCCCGACCTGCGGCTCGTGCTCGGGCATGTTCACCGCCAACTCGATGAACTGCCTGACCGAGGCGCTTGGTCTCTCGCTGCCGGGCAACGGCTCGACGCTGGCCACCCACTCGGACCGCCAGCGCCTGTTTGTCGAGGCCGGCCACCTGATCGTCGATCTCGCCAAGCGCTACTACGAACAGGACGATGCCACCGTGCTGCCGCGCTCGATCGCCACGGTGAAGGCCTTCGAGAACGCCATGACGCTCGACATTGCCATGGGCGGCTCGACCAACACCGTGCTGCACCTGCTCGCCGCCGCCAGCGAGGGCGAGGTGCCCTTCGACATGTCCGACATCGACCGGCTGTCGCGCAACGTGCCGGTGCTGTGCAAGGTCGCGCCAGCCAAGGACGACGTGCACATGGAAGACGTGCACCGCGCGGGCGGCATCATGTCGATCCTCGGCCAGCTCGACCGCGCCGGGCTGCTCGACACCTCGGTGCACACGGTGCACGCCGAGACCATGGCCCATGCGCTCGACCGCTGGGACGTGACCCGGACCAACTCGGAGTCGGTGCACGAGTTCTTCCGCGCCGCCCCGGGCGGGGTGCGCTCGACCACCGCCTTCTCGCAGTCGATGCGCTACGACACGCTCGATCTCGACCGTCAGAAGGGCGTGATCCGCGAGGCCGAGCACGCCTTCTCCAAGGACGGCGGGCTCGCGGTGCTCTACGGCAACCTCGCCGAGGACGGCTGCATCGTGAAGACCGCGGGCGTCGACGAGTCGATCCTGACCTTCACCGGACCGGCGCGCATCTTTGAATCGCAGGACACCGCGGTCAGCGCGATCCTCACCGGCAAGGTGCACAAGGGCGACGTGGTGCTGATCCGCTACGAAGGCCCGCGCGGCGGTCCGGGCATGCAGGAAATGCTCTACCCGACCTCCTACCTGAAATCGAAGGGCCTCGGGAAGGACTGCGCGCTGGTCACCGACGGGCGCTTCTCGGGCGGCTCCTCGGGCCTGTCGATCGGCCACGTCTCGCCGGAAGCCGCCGAGGGCGGCACCATCGGCCTCGTGGAAGAGGGCGATCTCATCGAGATCGACATCCCCAACCGCAAGATCAACCTCGCCGTCGACGACGCGGTGATCGCCGAGCGCCGCGCCGCGCGCGAGGAGAAGGGCTGGCAGCCCGAGGAGAAGCGCAAGCGCAAGATCTCCAAGGCGCTGAAGGCCTATGCCGCGCTGACCACCTCGGCCGCGAAAGGCGCCGTGCGGCAGATCTGACCCCGGCTGCGCCCGCGCAGTGTCGAACGGCCGTCCCTGCGGGGGCGGCCGTTTCTCTTTTTGGCAGGGGTCTTGGGGGGCTCTGGCCGCGTCCGCGCCGCGCGCGGCCTCGCAGGGGTATCTCTGCCCGAAAGAGAGCGCGGCGGATCAGGCGGCGGGCAGCGACGGCCGCGGTTCGGGCTCGGCGGGGGGAGCGGTCCCGTCGTCCGGGGCCTGCACAGGGGCAGCGGGCGTCTCGGCGATGGGCGGCGCTTCCGCCTGCGCAGCCACATCCTCCGTGGCGACCTCGGCGATCTCATCGCCGGTCTCCGCGGCGGCCTCGAGCTCTGCCTCTGCCGCGATGTCGCCGTCGCGCTCGGCAGCGTCGGAGAGGATGAACTCCGCCGCGCGCAGCGCCGCCGCCATCACCGGGGCGAGCGTGCCGCCCGCCGGCACCTCGGGGAAGATCGAGGCGTCGCAGACCCGAAGCCGGTCGATGCCGCGCAGCCGCAGCCGTGTGTCGAGCGGATCGAGGTCGTCTGGCCCCATGGCGCAGCTGCCCACCGCGTGGCCCGCCGAACGGCCGTAGCGACGGTAGAGATCGAGGATGTCATCGTCGCTTTTGGCCCAGGCCGAGATCACCGTCTCCCCCTCGACGAACTCCGACAGCGCCGGGCGCCGGGCCAGTTCGCGCAGCCGGCGCAGAACGGCGATGGCGCGCGTGCGGTCGCGCTCGGTGGCCAGGTGGTTGGCCTCGATGCGCGGTGCCATGTCGGGATCGGGTCCGGCGGCAAAGACGTAGCCCGAGCTCTCGGGCCGCAGCGCGTGGCCGGTGAGCCGCATGCCCGGCTCGGTCTCGAGCCCGCCGATGCCCGGGACCACCTCGTGCGAATGGCTTGCAGCGGTGATCATGATGTCAGGCGGCTCGGCGGTCTTCTGCGAGCTCAGGAAGCCCACCAGTTCGGCCCCGCCCTGGCTCATCACCCCGCTGCCGGACAGCAGGTAGCGCAGCGCGTTGATCCAGAGCCGCCCGCCGCTGTAGGCGCGGTTGTCGCTGTCGCGCCAGTGGCGCAGCCGCCAGTTGGTCGCCAGCATCACCTGATCGCGCAGGCCGCGGCCGATGTTGGGGCTGTGGTGCCTCGTCTCGATCCCCGCGCGGCGCAGCGCCATGCCGTCGCCAATGCCCGAGAGCATGAGGATCTTCGGCGTGATCACCGCGCCGGCGCAGAGGATCACCTCGCCGCGGCTGCGGAACAGCAGCTGGGCGCTGCCGCGGCGCCCCTCGATGCCATAGGCGCGGCCCTCGTCGATGAGCACCCGGTCAACCCGAACCCCGGTCTCGATCCTGAGGTTCGGCCGGTCCTTGGCACCGCGCAGGAAGGCGGTCCAGGCGGTGACCCGGCGGCCCTTGTCGTCGAGGGTCCAGGCGGCGGGGCCAAGCCCCTCGGGGTCGGCCTCGTTCGGGTCCTCGCGCTGGCGCCAGCCCGACTCCGCCCCGGCCTTCATCACCGCCTGCATCAGGGGCCGCAGCGGCTCGGCGCGCCGCAGGGACACCGGACCGCCGCGGCCGCGCAGTTCGCTGCCGCCAAAGGCATGGTGCTCGAGCCGGCGCAGGGCGTCCGACATTTCGGGCCAGTCCCAATCCTCGCTGCCGGTGATCTGCGCCATCCGCGCCCAATCCGCCGCGCCGCCGCGCAGCCAGAGCATCGCCCCGACCGCGCTGGTGCCACCGGGCATCCGCCCGCGCAGCCAGCGTTCGGCAGGCCCCCGGGCGCCGGGCTCGACATGGTAGCGGTAGACCCGCGAGGGATCGCGCAGCAGCCAGCCCGAGGCCCCCGGCACGCTGCTCGCCCAATGCCCGCCGGCGCCCTTGCCCTCTTCGAGCAGGAGCACCCGTGTGTCGGGGTCCGCCGACAGCCGTTCGGCCAGAACGCTGCCCGCCGCCCCTGCCCCGACGATGATGTAGTCGAATTCGCCCGCCTGCGCCTCGGTCATGATCCGGTCAAACTTTTCCGTTTTCGTCCGGCGCCCCGAAGGGAACCGGTGCCGTCCGATTCGGGCGCGCTCAGGCTCTGTCGTCCTTTGGCGATCCCATCACCACATAGGAGGTTATGGCGCTTACCTGCGGCAAGGTGCCGAGCACCTCCGTGTGGAACTCCTTGTAGGCGGCCAGATCGGTCACCTCGATGCGCAGAAGATATTCCACGTTCCCGGTAATATTGTGGCATTCCTTCACTTCGGGGGCGCGGGTGATCACCCGCTCGAAGGCAAGCTGCGATTCCTTGGTGTGCACCCCGAGCCCGACGGTGACATAGGCGACAAAGCCGATGCCGGTCTTCTCGGGGCTGAGCACGGCGCGATAGCCGCGGATCACCCCCGACTTCTCCAGGGCCGCCACGCGCCGCAGACAGGCCGAGGCCGAAAGCCCCACCCGCTCGGCCAGCGCGATGTTGCTGATCCGCCCGTCGCGCGCAAGGACACGCAATATCCGGTCGTCTATGTAATCACGGTCGCTCATAAATTGCGATAAAAGCCGCAATACGCCGTTGATTGCAATCTTTCTCCATCTGAAACGCGTAAGTCTTGCGCCATGACACAGGACCTTCTCTTCGCGCTGGCGGGCTTCGCCTTCGTCACGGTGATCTCGCCGGGGCCGAACAATCTCATGCTGCTCGCCTCGGGCGCCAACTTCGGCCTCGCGCGGACAGTGCCGCACATGCTCGGCGTGGCGCTCGGGTTCCCGGCGATGGTGCTGCTGGTGGGGCTCGGCGCAATGCAGGTCTTCGAGGCCTTTCCGCTCGTGCGCAGCGCGCTCACGGTGCTGTCGGTGCTCTACATGCTCTGGCTGGCGTGGAAGATCGCCCATGCCGCCGCCCCGGGCGAGGCGCAGGCGGGGGCGCGGCCGATGGGCTTCTTGCAGGCCGCGGCCTTCCAATGGGTGAACCCCAAGGCCTGGTCGATGGCGCTGGGGGCGATCACCCTCTACGCGGTCAGCCGCGACCTGCCCGCCGTACTCTTGGTGGCGGGCACCTATGTCGCCATGGGCGCGATCTCGACCACCACCTGGACGGTGCTCGGCGGCAGCCTGCGCCGGGTGCTGAAGAGCCCCGCGCGCTTGCGGCTCTTCAACTGGAGCATGGCCGCGTTGCTGATTGCCTCGATGCTGCCGGTGCTTCTGGGCTGAGCCGCACCCGCCGCCAAGGGCCCGCAGATGTGGCAATCGAGCTTGCTTTGTTGCATCCGCGCGCCTTCGAGGCCATATAGGCCGCGACCAACAAGAGTGCCCGAGCATGACGCATTATCTCGACTTTGAAAAACCCCTCGCCGAGATCGAAGGCAAGGCGGAAGAACTGCGCGCCATGGCGCGGAAGAACGAAGAGATGCATGTGGAGGACGAGGCGGCCGCGCTCGATCGCAAGGCCGACGATCTGCTCAAGGATCTTTACAAGAAGCTGACCCCCTGGCGGAAGTGCCAGGTGGCGCGGCATCCTGACCGTCCCCATTGCAAAGACTACATCGACGCCCTGTTCACCGAGTACACGCCGCTCGCCGGCGACCGCGGCTTTGCCGACGACCACGCGGTGATGGGCGGGCTTGCCCGGTTCAACGACAAACCCGTGGTCGTGATCGGCCATGAAAAGGGCAATGACACCCAATCGCGCATCGAGCGCAACTTCGGCATGGCCCGCCCCGAGGGCTACCGCAAGGCGATCCGCCTGATGGAGATGGCCGACAAGTTCGGCCTGCCGGTGATCACCCTCGTTGACACCCCCGGGGCCTACCCGGGCAAGGGCGCGGAAGAGCGCGGCCAGTCCGAGGCGATCGCCCGCTCGACCGAGAAATGCCTGCAGATCGGCGTGCCGCTGGTGACCGTGATCATCGGCGAGGGCGGCTCCGGCGGCGCCGTGGCCTTTGCCACCGCCAACCGCGTGGCGATGCTCGAGCATTCGGTCTATTCGGTGATCTCGCCCGAGGGCTGTGCCTCGATCCTTTGGAAGGACGCCGAGAAGATGCGCGAAGCCGCCGAGGCGCTGCGTCTCACGGCGCAGGACCTGCTGAAGCTGGGCGTCGCCGACAAGGTGATCCCCGAGCCGCTCGGCGGCGCCCACCGGGCGCCTGCGGATGCCATCTCGGCGGTGGGCAACAACATCGCCGCCCTGCTCGAGGAGATGGACGGCATGAAACCGGCGGAGCTGATCAAGGCGCGCCGGCAGAAGTTCCTGTCGATGGGCTCCAAGGGTCTCGCGGCCTGATCCCAGGCCGCGCCCGGCAACGGGCGGGCCAAACGACAACCGATTTTAAATGCCCCGGCCTGCCTCTCTTCCGCAGGGCGGGGCATTTTGCTTTGACGGCGATGGATGAAGCCCGCGGCGCATCGAATTGGCAGTGCAATGGAATTTCGTGTGCAGCGACGGCGCAAATCCGGCTTGCGAGAGGCTTTGCGGACCGCTGCAGCCTTGGGTGGGCGGCACAAGCCGCCAATTCCGAACCGTGCTGTTTTCCTGCGCATGGCACAGGCAAGGCGGAAATCCCTGTTATTCTTCATAGATAGAGCCCAGAACTGAGTTTCAGGATGCACCGCGCCGCGACCCGAACCCAAGACAATACGGCAATAAAGAGGCTTCCAGCTTTGCATGATTGTCAGCTGACAATTATTTGCTACCGCAGCCTCTTTCGGAATAAACGCCGCTGAACCACGGTCAAACCCGCTGAATTTCCGCCTTAATTATTTCTCAACAATTTCGAAGCCCCTATTCCTGACACATATTTCAGGGGCTCAACAAGACGCTTTTCCAGAATGTCTTGAATGGTCATGAGGGGCCGCCCTCATGAGATGCGCTCTCCTCCCCTGTCAAATGCCCATCCGGGAATGTTTTTCCCGACTTCTTCACGCGATGGATGACGCGCCGTGGGGCCGCCTCGCAGCGGCCCCGACGTCGCAGGCGTATCCGCCCTTATCCCGTCGCATTCTCCGCTGCCGCGCGCAGCCGCGCGCCCAGCGACTCGATCCCGCGGTCCGCCGCCTTGGGAATGATCCGGTAGCCCGCATTGACGAAGCAGAAGAGCGAGAAGCCCAGCAGGCCGAGGCAGAGCAGCCCCACGAGCACCCGGCCATAGACCTGCCCCTGCAGCCAGTCGAAGGCCGATCCCAGCCCGCCGGCCTCGGAGGCGTTGGCCTGCAGCGCCGCGTAGCAAATCAGCATGCCGATGATGCCGATCACCACGCCCTGCGCGGCCAGCCCTGCCTTCAGCGCGCCGTTCATATGGGTGGTGACGCTGTTGGCGCGCAGGTGGTTGCGATACTCCTCGGTCATCGCCTTGTGCAGGTAGTACACCCCTGCCCCGATGGTCAGCAGCCCGGCCACGCCCACGGCGAGCTGACCGCCCGGGTTCTGCAGCACCGTATCCAGCATCTGCCGTCCGCTGCTGCCGCCGCTCCGGCCGATGAGCAGCGTCAGCGCCAGCCCCCCGATGCCGAGATGCGCCGCCCCGGTCACCAGCATCCCGGCGCGGGCGACGAGCCCCTTGGCATCGCGGCCGTAGGCCTCGAGGTCCCAGATACAGTCGACCAGCCGCCAGAGCGCATAGGCGAACATGCCGAGCGCGATGAGCACGATCACCGCCGTGCCCCAGCCGCCCTGCAGGCTCTGCATGGCCTCCGAGGTGCCCTCTGCCTGCCCACCCCGCAGCATCGACCAGAGCGAGACACCCGCCACCACGAGGTAAACCAGCCCGCGCCCGGCGTAACCGGCGCGCATGATCGGAATCGACCAGGCGAAATCCTCGGGGTTCACATCCTCCAGCCGGCGGGCGCGGCGCGAGTCGGGCTTGAGCGAAAGAGAGTCGGCGAGGGTCATGGCGGGCTCCGGGGCTGGCTGAGGGATATCCCCTCAATGCCCCTCCCCCCGCCAGGGTTCCCCGGCAGCCCGTGTCAGGTGGCGAGCATCCGCAGCCCCTGGGTGACGTCAGAGCGCACCGCCAGCCGCAGCCCCGGCTCGTCGCCGGCCTTGAGCGCGGCGATCATCAGCCGGTGATACTGCGGCGCCTCGGTGCGGCGCAACCGGCCGTAGAGCTTGCGCATGGTCGGCCCGAGCTGCAGCCAGACGGTCTCGGTCATCGCCAGCATCGCCGGCGCCTGCGCCCGTAGGTAGAGCGTGCGGTGAAACTCAAGATTGGTGCGGATGTAGCCCACCGCGTCGCGCGCCTGGATCATCTCGGAGATGGTGCCGTTGATCGTCTGCAGCCGGTCGATCAGCGCCATGTGGGCCCGCGGCAGCGCGCGCGAGGCCAGCTCGACCTCGATCAGCGCGCGCAGCGCCGCCAGCTCCTCGATCCGCTCGTTGGACAGCTCCGGCGTCGAGACCCGGCCCGAAGAGGACATGGACAGCGCCCCCTCGGCAACCAGCCGGTTGATCGCCTCGCGCGCGGGGGTCATCGAGACATCGAACTCGCGACCGATGCCGCGCAGTGTCAGCGACTCGCCCGGCGCGATCTGCCCCAGCATGATGCGCTGGCGCAGCCCGCGGTAGACGCGTTCATGGGCGGAAAGGACGATATCGGAGGTGCGGGGCTGGGGCTGGATCATGATGCGCGCAATCTCCGACGCGGCGCGGGCGGCGTCAATCGCCGAAACGATAGCGATGCAGCGAAGCGCCCTCGACCTGCAGCCAGCGGCGCGCCGGGCGCCAGTCGCCGTAGAGCCGCTCGACCACCGCCCAGAACGCCGGCGAGTGGTTCATCTGCGCCAGATGCGCCACCTCATGCGCCGCGACGTAATCGAGCACCTCGGGCGGCGCCATGACCAGCCGCCAGGAATACATCAGCCCACCCTCGGCGGTGCACGACCCCCAGCGCGAGCGCGTGTCGCGCAGCGTCAGCCGGCTGTAGGGCAGCCCGAGCGCGGCGGCGTGGCGGTCGGAGGCGGCGGCCAGCCGGTCGCGCGCCTCGGCCCGCAGCCAGCCCACGAGCCGCGCGGGAACCTGCTGTGCCGCGCCGGGCACCTCGAGCGCGCCGTCGACGCGTCTCACGCTGCGCCCCTGCGCCGGACGGATCTCATGCGCCCGCCCCTCGAAGGGCAGCCGCGCGCCAAGGCCCACTGCCACGTCGGCACCCCGGCTTTCGAGGTGGCCGCGCAGCCAGCCCTCCTTCTCGCGCAGGAAGCCGATGGCCTCGGCCTCGGGCAGGCGACGCGGCAGCGTCAGCGTCACCCGACCGTCGAGCTGCGAGAGTCGCAGCGACAGCCGCCGCGCCTGCGCGGAGCGGCGCAGGGTGACCGAGATCGGCGGGTTGCCCGGAAGGGTAATCTGCCCCATTTTCTGCGCCTCTGGACTGCTTGGGCCAAAAGTTTTGACACTCCCCTTGTGTTATGGCAGAGGCTTCAGATTGTCGACCGTACAAGCCAGCTGAAGGGGACCACCCATGCCCAAAGAAGAATGGGGCACGAAGCGCATCTGCCCGACCACCGGGAAACGTTTCTACGACCTGAACAAGGATCCGATCGTCTCGCCGTACACCGGCGAGGTGCTGACTCTCGATACCGGCAAGCGCACCATGCTGTCGGCGGACCAGCCGGATGGCGCCCCGCGCCGTGCCCAGAAAGAGGAGTCGGAAGACGTCGATCTGCTGGAAGATGATGTCGAGGTCGAACTCGATGACGATGATGTTCTCGACGATGACGAGGATGACAACGTCTCGCTCGACGAGATCACCGACGTTCCCGGCGATGACGACGAGTAAGCTTTGAAGTTTTTTCTGCGGGCGGTCATTTTTTCGCTTGAACCCGCCCGCAGCATCCCATAGATCACGCCGCACAGCGCCGGAGACGGCGCAGCGGACACCGCTCCGGACCGAAGCCGAAACGCTCTGAAGAGCACGACGGACAAGGCAAAGAGCACCGCGATTGGGGCCTTAGCTCAGCTGGGAGAGCGCTTGCATGGCATGCAAGAGGTCAGGGGTTCGATCCCCCTAGGCTCCACCAATCCTCCATTGAAAAGCACCAGATAGGTCTGCTTTTTTCGTCAGAGGATTTGCCTCTGCCGCGCAGACGGGTTCTGTTTTCTCTGTGAAAATCCATGCTGCCTTGATCCGCGCCTTCGGGCGTGTCGATCGCTGCGCGACCCCTTCCCAGTCAAACCCGAGGATGGCCCATGAGCGACCATTTCTTCGTCGTGACGGGCGGCCCCGGTGCGGGCAAGACCAGCCTCATAACCGAGCTTGCCCGTCGCGGCTTCCACACGATCCCCGAATCCAGCCGAGCGATCATTCGCGAGGAGATGGCGCGCGGCGGAGACGCCCTCCCCTGGGCGGACCGCATGGTCTATGCCGAAAGGGTGCTGGAGCGGGACCTGCGCGCCTACAGCACAGCGCAGGCGCTACCAGGCCCCGTGATCTTCGACCGCGGCATCCCTGATATCTTGGGCTACCTGACCCTCTGCGGCCTCCCCGTGCCGCCCCATGTCGCCGCAGCAGCCAAGGCAGCCCGCTACAACGCCCGCGTCTTCCTTGCGCCCTACTGGGACGAGATCTTCACAAAGGACACCGAACGCACGCAGACCCACGCCGAGGCCGAAGCGACCTGCGCCGTCATGCGGGAGACGTACACCGCGCTCGGATACAAAACCACGGAGCTGCCGCGCGCCGACATTGCAACACACGCCAGCTTTGTATGTGCCCACTTGGCGATCCGACCGTAATCTCGAGATGGACGGAGAAGCTGCCAAAGCGGACAAACCGCGCGTTTGCCGCAGCTGCTCAGTTCGTGCTGCGACTGCGACACTGTCCGGGAGGAAGGGTGAAGCTCCCCCTTTCGCTGCGTCACGCACGAACGGTCGCTGTTGGCAGGCCTATCTGTGGCCGTGACTGTCGAGCACCAAGCTTGTGCCACAGAAACGAGACCTCAAGCCATTGCTGTGAGACACAAGGAGCACTGATATCCGTCGCTGGCGGGTCAGATCGAGCAGGGCCCTCAGAAGCAGATCCTGCTCGATCGCATCCAATTGGCTGGTGATTTCGTCACAGATCAGAACCCGTAGACGCGGGTGGAACAGGCGCGCGAGGGAAACCCTCGCCAGCTCACCCCCCGAAAGTTGCGTCGGCCGTCGGTTTAGCCACGCGTCGCGTATGCCGAGCGCCGCAAGCACCTCGGGGTCCGGGATCATGCCGTTTTCCAGGACCCTGCGCACGGGCCAGCGGGGATCGACCGCCAGCTCGGGGGATTGGGGGGCGTAGTGCACCGGGGCCGGAAGCCCCGGCCTTGCCGTTTCGAGCCTTGCTCCGTCGAGCAGAACCTCGCCGTGACCTGGCACCAACCGGCCCGCAAGGATCCGGCAAAGGGTCGTCTTGCCGGAACCCGATGCTCCGCCAACGCCCATCACCTCGCCCGGGGAGAGCTTAAGGTCAACGCCGGTCAGGATCTGCCGATTGCCGAAGGCATGGCACAGGTCGCGGGCGGTCAGCATTGAGCATCCGGCGCAAGTTGCGCATCCCACAGCGCTCGGGAAAAGGCTTTGCGCAGAGGGCTTCCGGTCCCGGCAAATGCGGCTTTCGGCGCCGTTTCGACCTGCCTGCCCTCTCGCAGGATGACGATACGTGACGCGATCCTCACCAGACCGATCAGGTCGTGCGAAATCACCATTACCCCTCGCCCGGCAGCAGCCAGATCGGCCAGCAGCGACAGGACGCGGGCCGCGGCGGCCTCGTCCAGCCCGACCGTCGGTTCGTCGGCGATGATCCAGTCCGCGCCTGTGGCCAGTGCCGTGGCCAGAAGCACGCGGCGCGCCATGCCGCCCGACAGCTCGTGCGGGTAGAACCGGGCCGTGTCCGGCGGCAAGCCGACACTGGCCAGCGCGCCAGTCACGTCGGCGGATCGCTCTGCAAGGCGGGCGAACCGCTGGATCTGGCGGCCGACCCGCGCCAGCGGATCCAGCGCATCCAGCCGCTGCGGGGCCAGTGCGATCGTCCGGGGGCGGACTGGATTGCCTGCAATGGTGATGTGGCCTGTCCGGATGGCGTTCGGCGGCAATGCTCCGACCAGAGCCTCGGCGACGAGGCTCTTGCCCGCGCCGGAGGTGCCGGTCAGCCCGACGACCTCGCCGCGATCCAGCGACAGGGATACGCCCTCCAGAACCGGGCCGGTCGGAAAGGTCACAGTCAGGTCTTCGATCCTCAGGGTCATGCCATGCCTCCCGCCGGATCCGACAGCTGGCGCAATGCCTCGCCGAACCGTTCAAAGGCCAGGGCGACCAGCATCAGACCAAGGCCGGGCGCGGCGGCAACCCACCAGTGGCCCGCCATGATCTCTCGCAGGCTTTCGGACAGCATCACCCCGATCGACGGCAGGTGCGGTTCGATCCCGAGGCCGATGAAGCTGAGCCCTGCCTCGTGCAGGATCGCATGGGGGAAGATCAAGATGAAACCGGCGACGATTTGCGGCACGAGGTGCGGCACGAGGTGATGCCGGGCGACCCAGCTCCGCGACCGTCCCAGCGCGCGCGAGGTTGCCACGTACTCCGACGCGGCGATCGTCTGTGCCTCGTGTCGCAGGACGCGCGCGAGGCGCGGCCAGTGGGTCAGCGCCACTGCGACGATCACACCTGTCGTGCCACCGCCCGTGGCAAAGGCAACCATGATCAGCAGCACGAAGTGCGGCAGTCCGAGCGCCAGTTCCGTCAGCACCCCGACCGCGTGATCGGTGACGCGCCCGAAGGTCGCCGCCAGCCCCAGCACCATCGCCACGAGGGTCGATGCGCCCGCCGCCAGAAGCCCGACCTGCACGCTTTGCGCAAGGGCTGCCAGGGTGCGGGCGGCGATGTCGCGACCCAGCAGGTCGGTGCCCATCAGATGCGTCCGCTGTGGTGGCAGCGCACGTGCGGCCGCGTCGACCGACAGGGCACCATCGGGCAGCAGCGCCGCCCCCAGCAGCACCGTGCCCAGCAGCACCAGCGCGACGAGACCCTGTCGTTGCGCCCGGCGCTCCGGACGCCGTCGGCCCGTGGGCACGACCAGGGTGCGCTCGGCCGAGTTGCTCATGCGGGACGCCTCAGTCGCGGGTCGGCCAGACGGGCGGCGATGTCGGCCAGTAGGTTGCCCGCGAAGACAAACAGCAGCGTCGCCAGCCCGATCCCCATCAGAAGCGGCGCGTCTGCCCCCGTCGCCGCGCGCACGGTGGCCTGCCCCAGGCCTGGCCAGGCGAAGACGGCCTCGGCCAGAACCGAGCCGCCGAAGATCTCTCCCGCTCCGGCGAGGTGCAGGGTCAGCGCGACCCCGGCCGCGTGGCGCAGGCCGGGTCCAAGAGCCATGCGCAGGGGCGTGGCCCCATGGGTCGCAAGGTGGTGCGCGGCGGGGCTTTTGAGGAAGGCGATCAAGCTTTGCCGGGTGTGCAGCACCAGCGGCGCAATGCCCACGACCGATAGGGTGACGACCGGCAGGACCATGTGACGCCAGCGATCCGCCAGAGTGACCTCGGTGGCCAGTTGACCGGGAGGCGTCGCGCAGCAGGCGGGCAGCCAACCCAGCCCGACGGCAAAAACGGCGACCAGCAGGATTGCCACCCAGAATCCCGGGCTTGCCGCCAAGGCAACGGCAAGCGTGCGGATCACCCGGTCGGGCCAGCGCCCGCGCATCGCAGCCGCCGTCAGGCCCAACAGAGTGCCCAGCACGAAGGACAGCACAAAGGCCAGCCCGACCAGCGCCAGCGAGGCAGGCAGGCGCGTGGCGATGACCTGCATCACGGGCGCGTTGAAGGTGATGGATTGCCCCAAGTCACCCTTTGTCAGCTGACCGAGCCAGCTGGCAAATCGTTTGGCTGCCGGTTGGTCCAGACCCCAGGCGGCGGCGATGGCGTCGCGCTGCTCCGGGCCGATCTGCGAGCTGCGGCCGCCGACATAGGCTTGCACCGGGTCAATCGGGGCAAGCGAGATCAGCGTGAACAGCCCGACTGCCGCCAGCGGCAGCAGCCAGGTCAGCCGGACCAGGCGTCCGGCCAGCAGGTTCGGCAGCCATGCCCTCACTCGCAGGTCCAGCGCCAGGACGGCAGATCGTGGGTGATGGGAAAACCGTGGCCATGGGGGTGGATCTGAAGCGGCCCCAGGTCCAGGCAATCAGAGACCCAGTAGGAATGTTCGAGGTTGACCATCCAGGCCCATGTTGCATCGCCCTTGGGTCCGAAACCCGTCTCGCCGTCCCAGGCCGCTGCCTTCCACTCGCCAAGAGATGCGCCAAAGCTGCTCGCGGCCTCGGCAGCCTCGAGGCGCGCATCGACAGCCGGGTTCGCATAGTGACCGGTGTTGTAATAGTCGACACCGGCATAGTCGCCATGGTGCAGGTAGAAAAGCTCGGAGGGGTCATGCGCGCCCCAGCCGAGCACGACGACCTGCGAATGCATCAGCGCCCCGATCTCATCCCAGCTGCTGCCCGTCGGCTGGGCGTCGATGCCGATGCCGCGCAACTGTTCCGACGCGCCCAGAGCCAGCGCCTGGCGCGTGCTGTCGCTGGCGGGGTAAAGCACCCGGAACGCGGCGCGCAGACCGGCCTTCTCGCGGATGTCGTCCCCGTCGGTATCGCGCCATCCCGCCGCCTCCAGCGTGGCCATCGCGGCGGTCGGGTCATTTCCGGGGATCGCGGCCTCGGGGTTGTCCCAAGGCAGGCCGTCAGCGGGACCCATGGCAGGGCGACCGTGACCGTTCAAGGCCAGCGCCACCAGCGCCTCGCGGTCGAGGGCCTGGTTCACCGCGACACGAATGGCCCTGTCCGCCGTCACATCGTTTCCGATTGGCGTGCCCGCATCGGTCGTGGCGCCAGTGTCGGGCAGCATCGGGAAAGCCAGCCCCCGGTTGTCGACCGTCTCGACATGAAGCACGGCCAGTCCCGAGGGGGCAGCATCCGCCATGGATGGCGGCACGGCCACGACGTCCGCTGCGCCCGTCCGTGCCAGCGCCTGCCCGGCCTCTTCCGAGCCGAAGACAAAGCTGACACGCTCGAAGGCGATCTCGCCACCATGCCAATAGGGGTTCGGTTCGACCAGCAACTGCTCGCCCTCGCGCCATTCGACCATCTGGAAAGGCCCGGAGCCCACAGGCTGCCGGGCATAGCCTTCACCATAAGTCGCAGCCGGCACGACGCCGAGCGTGGCAAGGCGCGAGACGAAGGTGATCCGCGGTTCGGTCAGTTCCAGCTCGACTGTCAATTCATCAAGGGCGCGGGCTTCCTTCAGAACGGTCAGGTCGGCCAGCCCACCGGCCGCTCTGGCCGTGTTGTAGGTAAATGCGACATCCTCGGCCGTCAGCGGCGTTCCGTCCGAGAACCTGGCGTCGCCGCGGAGGCGCAGCCGCCAGACACGCCCATCTTCCGACAGGGTCCAGTCGGTCGCGAGGTCCCCAACCAGAGTGAGCTCGGCATCGTAGCGCAGCAGGGTCGACTGAAAGAGCGGGTTGCCATAGTGGCCCCAACCCATGATCGGATCGAAGCCGCCGTCGGGCTCGCCGCCGATCGCCAGCACAAGAGGCCGCGCTTCGGAGGGCGCAGGCATCAGAAGCGACGCTGCGAGTGCGAGGAGTTTCAGTGGACGGATCATGGCGCCTTTGAGTATGAAAAACTTTGCGATATTTCATACTCTGGCTCTCGGCAGTGTAAAGTGCCAGCCCGCTTGCGCCTCGGTTTCTTAGCGCGGATGCTTGGTGCATCAGCACGGAGAGCGCCATGCAACGGATCACGATCGCAATAGAAGACGACCTACTGGCCGAGCTGGACCGGCACATGGAACGGTCTGGCGCCACCAACAGGTCGGAGGCGATCCGGGACCTGATGCGCCGTGCCCTGACACGCAACGCTCCCCAGGAGGCGGATTGCATCGGGATTGTCAGCTATGCTCTGGACCTCGCGACCCGGGATCTGGGGCGCCGCGTCCCCCAAACCCGCCACTCCCGTCACGACCAGGCCATCGCGGCCTTGTCGGTGCCGCTCGACCACACGAATGCCATGGAGGTGACCGTGATGCGCGGCCGGGTGGAAGATGTGGAGGATTATGCGCATGGTCTCTTCGCCGAACGGGGAATTCGTCACGGCCATCTGTCCCTGGTGCCGCTGGAAGATGTCCAGCAAATCCACCAGCACGGCATAAGCGAACCGCACATGCACAGCCACCTGAAGATCAAGGATGGGTTCTGAATTGAGAAACTTGGCCCAAGGCTGAGATTCGCGCCCGACCTTCTGGCGGTGGCCATCTACGTGGCTCAGGCGCGCGGCGCGGGGGCAGAGTCGGCGCAGACGCAGCCCTCTGATGGCTGATCGACCGCTCGGCAAAGCTCCCGGAGAATGCGGGCACGGAGCAATCTCTCCTGATGCGGCGATCACATGCTTGCGGTGTGTTATGATATAACGTAATGGCCTGACGACGCCTTCGGGCCGAGGTTCTATTGCACAAAGGTCTCCCTCCGATGACAAAAATTCCTGCGCTCGCTGCAGCTCTGATGCTCTCGGTTCCGGCGCTTGCCGCCGCAGAGCCGGGCCGCCCGCTGACCGTGGCGGCACAGTTCGAGATCAAGGGCGCAGAGCCCTCGACCAGCGGCTACATCTTCACCCGCATGGGGATCACCGAAACCCTCGTCGATGCGGACGCAGAGGGCAATCTGGTGCCGGGGCTCGCCACCGGCTGGCAGGTGTCCGAGGGCGGGCTGAACTGGAGCTTCACGTTGCGCCCCGGCGTGAGCTTCCACGATGGCAGCCCGATGGATGCCGAGGCGGTGCTCAACGCGCTGACCATTGCCCGCGCCAAGCCCGGCCCGCTGGCCTCGCTGCCGATTTCGGGCATGACGGCCGAAGACGGCGCGCTGGTGATCACGCTGACCGAGCCGAGCGCGGCGCTTCCCGCCTATCTCGCCGAGTTCCGTTCGCAGATCATGGCGCCCGCCGCCTATGACGCCGACGGACAGGGGATCGCCGTCATCGGCACCGGCCCCTACCGTGTGACAAATCTTACGCCGCCGCTGTCGCTCGATGCCAGTGCCTTCGAAGGCTACTGGGGGGCGCAGCCGCGTATCGCCGAGGTTGCCTATGATGCGGTCAGCCGGGTCGAGACGCGCGCTCTGATGGCGCAGTCGGGCGATGCGAATTTCGTGTTCGGCCTCGATCCCGCCTCGGTGGCGCGCCTGGGGATGTCGGACGCGGTCGAGGTGCATTCGGTTGCGATCCCGCGCACGCTGCTGCTGAAGGTCAACGCAGGTCACCCCTTCCTGAACACGCCCGAGGCGCGCAGGGCGCTGAGCCTCGCCATCGACCGCGACGGCATCGCCAAGGCCGTGCTGCGCTATCCCGAGGGCGCCGACCAGCTCTTCCCGCCGTCGGTCTCGGCCTGGCACAGCGACAGCGTAGAACCCTTGGGCTACGATCCCGAGGCCGCCAAGGCGCTGCTCGAGGGGCTGGGGTGGCGCGCCGGATCCGATGGTATTCTGGCCAAGAACGGCGCGCGTTTTGCCCTGACGCTGACCACCTATCCCGACCGTCCCGAGCTGCCGCTGGTCTCAGCGGTGCTCGAACAGCAGTTCCGGCAGATCGGCGTCGCGCTGACGATCAATTCCACCAACTCCTCGGAGATCCCCGCAGGGCATCAGGACGGTTCGCTCGATCTGGGCCTGATCGCGCGGAACTTCTCGCTGATCCCCGATCCCATCGGCACGGTCATGTCCGACTTCGCGCCGAGCGGCGATTGGGGCGCGATGAATTGGGACAACCCGGAGTTCGTGGAGCTGGTCTCGGGCATCGCGCGCGGCGACGGCGATGACGCGGACCGCACCCATGCCGCCGAGATCCTGCAAGGCGAGCTGCCGGTGATCCCGATCGCGTGGTACCAGCAGACGCTTGCGGCAGCGACCGATCTTCGCGGCGTCACCATCGATCCCTACGAGCGCAGCTTTGGCCTGCAGGATCTGGAGCGGACCGAATGAAGTCTCTGGTCTCGCGGATCATCCAGGCGGGACTCGTTGCGGTGCTGATCGGCACCGCCACATTCGCCATGATGCGCGCGTTGCCCGGCGACATGGCCTGGCGCATCGCGTCGCACCGCTACGGATATGACAATGTCGACGCCGCCGCCGCCGATGCGGTGCGCGAGGAGCTGGCGCTCGACGGGCCGGCGCTTCCGGCGCTGCTGCGCTGGCTTGGCGATCTGGCCCGGCTGGACTTCGGCAACTCGCTGGTCTCGGGCGCGCCGGTGATGGACGAGGTGGTCCACCAGCTTGGCGCCTCGCTGCAGCTTGCCGTTGCGGCGCTGGCGCTGTCGCTGCTGATCGGCCCGCCGCTCGGCATCCTCGCCGGGCTGCGGCCCGGCGGCCTGCTCGACCGGGGGCTGCTGGTGCTCTCGACGGGGCTGCGGGCGGTGCCGCAGTTCCTGCTGGCGCTGGTGCTGATCCTGCTGCTGTCGGTCGGGCTCGGCCTTCTGCCCGCCGCTGGACATGGCGCGGCGCGGCATTTCATCCTGCCGACCGTCACCCTCGCGCTTGGCCTTGCCGCGGTGAACGCGCGGATCGCCCGCGATGCCATGGCGCGCATCGCTGCCATGCCGTTCTGGCGCTTTGCCGAGTGGAAGGGGCTGTCGCGCCGCCAGGTGCTGTTGCGCCACGGGCTGCGCAACGTCGCGGTGCCGCTGGTGACCTACCTTGGGCTGCAATTTGTCACGCTGGTCGAGGGCGTGGTCATTGTCGAGTCGGTCTTCGGCTGGCCCGGCATCGGCCACGCGCTGGTGCATGCGATCTTTGCCCGCGACGTGCCGATGGTGCAGGCCACCGCCCTGGTGCTGGGGCTGGGCTTCGTGCTGGTGAACGCCGGTGTCGATGCCGTGACCCGCACACTCGACCCGAGGGGGCTGGCATGACGAGCATCGCGCATCGTCCCGCAGCTCGCACGGGCTTTGCCTGGGCGCGCAGCCTTGGCGCCGCGCTGGTGGCGCTGGCGCTGGCCTTCGCCATCCTCGGCCCGGTGCTGGTGCCGGGCGATCCCTTCGCTCAATCCCTGCTCAAGGCATTGGCCGGCCCCGAGGCGGGCGCGCCCTTGGGCTATGACCATCTGGGCCGATCGATCTATCACCGTCTGGCCCATGCGCTGCGGCTCTCGCCGCTGATCGCTCTGGCGGCGGTTGCCACCGCCGGGGCCTTGGGCCTGACGCTGGGCACGCTCGCCGCGGCGCGGGGCGGCTGGACCGACCGCGTGCTGACCACGCTCGCCGATGCGCTGCTGGCGCTGCCCGGCCTGTTGCTGGTGCTCATCGTGCTGGCGATCATGCCCTCGACCGCCACCGGCTTCTGGCTGGGCCTGTCGCTGGTGCTCTGGGTCGAGTTCTTCCGCCTCACCCGCGCCGCGGTGCGCGACACGCTGGCCTCTCCGGCGGTGCAGGCGACCCGGCTTCTGGGCTTCGGTCCGGTCTACGTCTTCCGCCGCCACCTCTGGCCGGAGATCGCCCCGATGATGCTGACGGCGGGGGCCTTCGGCATGGCGACGGCCATCATGGGCATCGCCGCGCTCGGCTTTGTCAGCGTCGGCATGCGCGCGCCGACGCCCGAGCTTGGCCTGATGATGGTCGAGCTCATGCCATACTGGCAGGAGGCGCCGCATGCGCTGCTCGCGCCGGTGAGTGCCACCTTCGGCCTGCTGCTGGGCCTCACCCTTCTGGCCGGGAGCCGCGAGACATGACCCTTCTGAGCGCAAAGGACATCTGCATCCACGACGGCGGCACGCAGCTTGTCGAGCCGCTGTCGATCACGCTGGAGCCGGGGGTGCCGCTGGTGATCCTCGGCGAGACCGGCTCGGGCAAGAGCCTGTTTGCGCAGGCAATCATGGGCACGCTGCCCGAGAGCCTCTCGGCGCGGGGCGAGGTCGACATCGGTGGGCGACGGATCAGCGCCGCGCGGCCGCGCGAGTTCCGCGGCCTCTGGGGGCGGCAGATCGCGGTGCTGCCGCAGGAGCCGTGGCTGTCGCTGGACCCGTTAATGCCCGCCGCGCGGCAGGTCGCCGAGGCGCATCAACTGGTGCGCGGCCTGAGCCCCGCCGAGGCTCGCACCCGCGCCGGTGACGATCTGGCAGCGCTGGGGCTTCAGGGTGCCGGAGCAAAACTGCCACATGAACTCTCCGGCGGCATGGCGCAGCGTGTCGCCATCGCCGCGGCGCGGGCCGGGGGTGCGCAGATCGTCATCGCCGATGAGCCGACCAAGGGGCTTGATGCCGCGCGCCGCGACGATGTGGCCGAGATGCTGATGGCGGAGGTGGGCAGCGGCGGCGGGCTGATCGTCATTACCCACGATCTTGCGCTGGCGCGGCGGGTCGGCGGTCAGATCGTCGTATTGCGCAAGGGCCGCGTGGTCGAGTCCGGCCCCACCGCCGATGTCCTTGCCGCGCCAACCTCCGACTACACCGCCCGGCTGATCGCGGCAGACCCCGAGACATGGCAAAAGCGCGCGCCCGCGCCCGCGGGCAGCAGCGTGGTGCGAACCGCGGGGCTCGCCGCGACTCGCGGCGACCGAGAGCTTTTCCGTGATGTGTCGCTGGATATCGCCGCGGGGCAGATCTTCGGGATCACCGGGCCCTCGGGCTGTGGGAAATCGACGCTGGGGGATGTGCTGCTCGGGCTGCACCGCCCCTCCGCCGGGCGCGTCACCCGCACGGCATCGCGGGCGAGCGCCTACCAGAAGCTGTATCAGGATCCCGTCGCGGCCTTTCCGCGGCACCAGAGCCTTCAGCGCACGCTGAGCGATGTGGCGCGGCTGCATGGGCAGGACCCGCGGCAGATCGAGCACCACATGGAGCGCCTCGGCCTTGCCCCGGTGCTGCTGGGTCGCAAGCCGAGCGAGGTTTCGGGCGGGGAGTTGCAGCGACTGGCGATCCTGCGCCTGCTGCTGGTGCGCCCGGCCTTCATCTTTGCCGATGAGCCGACCTCGCGTCTTGATCCGATCACCCAGGCAGAGGTCATCGGCCTGCTTGTGGACACCGCCGAACGCGACGGCTGCGCCATCATGCTGGTCAGCCACGATCCGGCGCTGGTGGCAAAGACCGCCGACCGGGGGCTTTCGCTTCACTGCCCGGCCGGGATGCAGGGCGACCCCGATACGCCGGGCCGATGGGAGCATGGCAACTTGACAAAGCACGGCGCCGCCCCGAGGTTCGCCGCGAACGGTTCCCATCCGGGATGAAAAGGGAACCCGGTGACGCGGCCTTGGGCCGCGGACTCCGGGACTGCCCCCGCAACTGTAAGCGTCCGTTCCGAGCCACCCGCCCTTACCGGGCGAAGCCACTGGGCCAAATGGCGCGGGAAGGCGGTTTCGGGACCATGGCCGCAAGTCAGGAGACCTGCCGTTCCGGCCCCGCGATCCCGCGGGGGCGTCACCTGCGCAACCGACCGGACGGGGTGTCCGGGAAAGGATACGGATGTTTCTTACAACCTCGGGCCGCCTCCGCGGCCTTGCGCTGCTGTGCTGCGCCTTGCTGCCCATTCCTGAAACGACATTTGCAGAATCGACCGACTACCCGTTGCAGATCCCCAACTGCGACCGTGTGACGACCTATGCCAAGCCGCCCGAGCGCGTGGTCTCGATCGGCCAAGGCACGACGGAGATTTTGCTCTCGCTCGGCCTCGCCGAGCATATCGTCGGGACCGCCATCTGGCTCGCGCCGCTGCCAGCGCCGCTGGCCTACGCGGGGCAAGCCGTGCCGCGCATCGCCGACAACTCGCCCGGTTTCGAGGCCGTGCTGAAGACCCGCCCCGATTTCGTCGCGGCGCAGTGGATCAACGACATCGCCCCGGATCAGGCCCGGGTTGGCACCTTCGCGCAGTTCGACGATTTCGGCATCAGCACCTATGTCTCGCCTGCGGAATGCGCCAAGAGCGACTTCAGTGCCGGCAGCGGCGACGGCGTCCGCGCGCAGGCCTGGAGCGACGATCTGCTGAACCGCGAGATCACCGAACTGGCCCAGATCTTCGGCGTGCCGGCGCGGGGGGCTGACCTGGTTGCTGCCAATGCCGCCCGGATCGAGGCGGCCACGGCGGGTGCGGCAGCGCTGCAGGCAAGGGACGTCTCGGTGCTCTACTGGTTCTCGTCGCCCGAGATCGCCGGCGAAGCCTATGTGGCCGGGCGGTTCGGGGCGCCGGCATGGATTTCCGAAGCTCTGGGGGTGCGCAACGTGATCACCTCGGACGAGGAATGGCCGCTGGTTGGCTGGGAGACGATTTCAGAGCTCGATCCGGATGTGATCGTGCTTGGCACCATGGAGCGGCGCAACCTCCCCGGCGACGACGTGGCGGCGAAACGCGCGTTTCTGGAAAGCGATCCGGTTGCCAGCCAGCTGCGCGCAGTGCGTGCGGGACATCTGATCGAGATGCCCGCGCATTCGATGAACCCGACGCTTCGGGCCGTCGACGGGGTCGAGGTCCTTTCGACGGGCCTGAAAGACATCGGTCTTACGCGGTGAGCGTTTCGCGCCGGACCCGCTCCGGCCCTCTGACGGGGCTGGGGTCCTTCGTGCTTGCCGGTGGCGTCGCCCTCACCCTCGCGACCTGCTGCGCGGTTCTCTTCGGCGAGATCAGCGTGACCCCGCGCGAGGCCCTGTCTACGCTGGCCAACCGACTCTTCGGGCTCGACCTTGCGGTCGATCCGATCCGCGACGGGATCGTCTGGCACTACCGGCTGAGCCGGGCGGTGGTCGCCATGTGCGCCGGAGCCTCCCTGGCGATCTGCGGCGTGGTGCTGCAGGCGCTGCTGCGCAACCCGCTCGCCGAACCCTACCTGCTGGGGATTTCGGCCGGCGCTTCGACCGGCGCGGTGCTGGTCATCGTACTCGCGCTCGGTGCCGGGGCCGTCACGGTTTCGGCAGGGGCCATGGCGGGGGCGCTCCTCGCCTTCGGCTTTGTGGCGGTGCTGTCTTTCGGCGCGGGCCGCGGTGCCGAGAGGGTCATCCTTGCCGGCATCGCCGGCTCGCAGCTGTTCAATGCCGCCACCTCCTTCATCGTCACCTCCTCGGCCAGCGCCGAGCAGACCCGTGGCATCATGTTCTGGCTGCTTGGCAGCCTTGGCGGTGTGCGCTGGCCAGATGCCGGCCTGGCCCTGCCCGTGTTGCTCGTGGGGCTGTCTGTCTGCCTCTACCGGGCGCGGGCGCTCGATGCCTTCGCCTTCGGCGAGGATGCGGCGGCCTCGCTCGGGGTTGATGTCGCGCGTGTGCGCGTCGAGCTTCTGGGACTTACCGCGCTGCTCACTGCCTGCGTTGTCAGCATCGTCGGGGCCGTGGGCTTCGTCGGGCTGGTCATCCCGCATGCGACCCGCTTCTTCGTTGGTCCGGCGCACGGGCGGCTCATCCTCGGCTCGGCCCTTGCGGGCGCGGCCTTCATGGTGTTGGCTGACGTGCTGTCGCGCCTCGTGCTGCCGGGACAGGTCTTGCCGATCGGGGTGATCACGGCGCTCTTCGGCGCCCCGGCCTTTGCCGTCCTGCTGTGGCGTTCGCGGGGACGACAGTGAGCCTTCGGAGCGAAAATATCTCTTGGTCTTCAGGTGGCGCGACAATCGTCAAGGCCGTGACCCTGCGCGTGCCCGACCAAGGTGTCCTCGGCCTGGTGGGGCCTAACGGCTCGGGCAAATCGAGCCTGCTGCGCCTGCTGGCCGGGGTCCGCCGCGGCAGCGGCGGCGCGGTCCTCGTCGACCAGCGGCCAATCGAGAAGATACGTCGTTCCGAGATCGCGCGGCGGCTTGCGCTGGTAGAGCAGCACGCGACGACCGATGTCGGGCTGACCGCGCGCGACGTTGTCGCCCTTGGCAGGCTGCCACACCGAGGCGCGTTGGGCCCCTGGAGCGCGCGCGACGAAGAGATCGTGCTGGATGCGTTGGAGCGAACCGGCATGACGCGCAACGCGGAGCAGTCCTGGGCCACGCTGTCCGGCGGAGAGCGCCAGCGCATCCAGATCGCCAGGGCGCTGGCACAGCAGCCGCGCGAGCTGCTCATGGACGAGCCGACCAACCATCTCGACATCCGGCATCAGCTTGACCTGATGCGCCTGCTGCCCGAACTGGGCACGCGGGTCGTCGTCGCACTGCACGATCTGAACCAGGCGATGGCATTCTGCGAGGAGGTCGCCGTGATGAGCGCGGGGCGCTTGGTCGCGCAGGGACGACCTGCAGAGGTGCTGACGGCGGGCCTGATCCGCGAGATTTTCGGGGTCGAGGCGGTGATCGACTGCGGTCCGACTGGCCCGAGGGTTTCCTTCTTCTGAGCGGGGCCGCGCGGTGTTTTCGGAGGCTTCGCGGTTGCAGTTCAATCAACAGGGCCCGGTTGCCGGCAGAACGAGCCTCCCTCACGGACCGAACGTGAGCGCCGCTCCAGTGCTGCAGAGTTCGACTCGACCATAGGCAGGCCGACCAGTGGGAAGAACACCCCCGCCGCCACGGCCATCAGCAGCAGCGTGCGCGGAATGCGCCAGTCGGTTGGCACCTGCGGCACGCCGAGCGCACCGGAAGGTCCATTTCGGCCGTTGGCGCGCCCACCGCAATGCCGCCGCCATAGGAGCCGGGATCGCCCCGGCCCATGTCATCTACGAGCAGCAGCAGGATGTTCGGCGTCCCACCGGTCTTCTCCGCGAGCGCCGCGAGCTTCTCGGCTGCTTCCGCTTCCTGCTCGGGCCGCGGAATATGAGGTTCGAGATAGGGTTCGGTCTGAACCGTCAGACTAAAAGCATTGCCCACCTCCTGCGCCGCGAGCGGCATGGCCTATAGGGCCAGCACCGAAGCGAGGGACAATACGCGCTGGTGCACGTCGCACCTCCTCGAACCTGAAAAAATGAATTCTATTGTCCAGCCATTGATAGCACGCTCGCGTGAGGCTTGATCGACTGAGAGCCGAGATAAGCGACGATCACACGGCATTGGCGCAATCTCGCCGAACCTGTGGTCTGAACTCCGCGTAATGCACGCGCCAGACGGTACCGTGCGTAGTCCAGTGCGATCCCGTGAGCCACACAAGAGTGTCCTGTTTGTCCGCACTGTGGTCGCTACTCCGAAGGAGTTCGCTGCGCGGCGCATGAACGACAGGATCCGTTGCTTCGATGCGGCATGAAAATCTGCCGCACCGCAACAGAGAGCCTTCTCCGAGCGCGCGCAGCAAGAATTTGACACTTCCGCAATGGGCTCGGGGGGGGGGGGGCGGGTCCTCCCGGTTCTGGCAAGCAGGCGCGCGTGAGCCGGAGCTGCAACGACACCCACGGGTCTTCACCAAGGTACCGGGTTGCCGGCCCAGTCGAAGAACTGTCCGGTTTGCCGCGGCTCGAGGCCGGCCAGCACGCCGAGAAGATTGCCTGCGGCCTGGGTGGGCGTGACCTTGCGATGGGCCGGGTAGTCGCGGGTGAATTCCGTGGCGACGGTGCCGGGATGAAGGGCAACGACGACGGCACCGGGATGGGTGCGGGCAATCTCGATCGCGGCGGTGTGGACGATCTGGTTGGCGGCAGCCTTCGAGGCGCGGTAGCTGTACCAGCCGCCCAGGCGGTTGTCGCCGATGGAGCCGACCCGAGCGGTCAGGACCCCGACAACCGACCGACCATTCCGGGGCAGAAGCCGGGGAGCGTGCCTGAGGACGAGTGCCGGTCCGATGGCGTTCGCCGCCATGACCTCGGCCATCCTGGAGGCGTCGATCTCGGCCAGGGATTTCTCTGGCCTGGCCTCTTCCGGCGCCAGCACTCCGCTCGCGACGAGGATCATCTCGAATGGACCAGACAGTGCCTCCAGTCGAGCGGTCACGGAGGCAGGGTCGGCAAAATCGATGCCGTCAACGGATCAGGAAAGACCGGTGACCTCGGCTCCACGCTCGGCAAGTGCTGCGCAAAGCGCAGCTCCGATGCCCCCTGAAGCGCCAATGACAAGAGCGCGCCTGTGCAACGGGGTGTCATCTTTCGAGCCGGACAAGTTCAAACCGTTCTCCTACCCAGGGATTTCCGTACATGCTGGAGACACGAGGTAGGCTGGCCCCGCCGCATGCACAGGGGCTGGCCGCCGCAATGACTTTGCAAGAGATTTCATGCGTTCCGAGGGATCTCCTGGGCTGGACCAATGCGCCAACCCGTTGTCTGTTCGCGCCATAAACTGTGGTGACGCGCATCCTGTGGGTCTGCAGTCAGCCCTAACTTTCCCTTCGCCCCGAGAGCATGGGGCGGCAGTGGTGCGGCCCTTCCTGCTGTTGATTATTCGTTCGACGCAATCGCATCATAGCGAAAGACCCGCTGCCGCGCCAAACGAAGCTCAGCTGCGGACCGCAGAAGCGGTCCTTCGATGCTTGTCCGCCGGAAAAATCCGAGCTCGCGCAGTCCAACCTCTAAGGCCGGGGGCGCGGGAGGGACCGAGACGGAAGCGACGCTTGACCGAGGCTGAGGGCGCCACGTGCGTGGGTGCCGTCGAAACAGAATGACGAGCCCCGAGACTTTCCTGTACTATCGGTTTCGGAAATTGGTCCTCTTTTGAGTGAACGCGCCGGGTCGATGGTTGCCATCATCATCTGGGTTCGGTGCCTCATGAGGAGACTCCATTTTGATGAAGACCGTTTTGCTCTTTGCAGTCTTTGCCACGATTGGCGCGGGAATTTCCGACGGAGCCATGGCGCAGGAGAGCCATGCACGCCCCGCGAAGGTCACCGTGGCACAGGAAACAGCGGCGGAAGTGTCGCTGTCCTATCCCGCGCTCGTCCTGCCGTCACGGGAGGTCGAATTGTCCTTCAGAGTTTCCGGGCAGGTGATCGCGCTTCCGGTGCGCGCGATGTCGCAGGTTTTCGAGGGGGATACGATTGCCCAGATCCAGACTCGGGATTTCGATAGCCAGCTGAGCCAGTTGCAGAGCCAGAAGGCGCAGGCGCAAGCCGAGCTCGACGCGTTGAAGTCCGGGGCACGGGTCGAAGAGATCGCCGCGCTGGAGGCCGCAGTGGACTCCGCTCGGGCCCAGGTCGATGCCGCAAACAACGTGCTGAACCGGACCCGCGAGCTTCAAGAGCGCGGGGTCGCAACGCGTGCCCAACTGGAAGCGGCGTAGGCCGAGGCGCGCGTGGCCGAAGCCAGCTTGAAGTCGCAGCAGGAGTCGCTTCGGATCGGAGAGGTTGGCGGGCGGCCCGAGGAAATCGCTGCGGCAGAGGCCACGCTGCGGGGCATCAATGTGCAGATCGAGACCGCGCAAGACAAGATCGACGATGCAACGCTCAGGGCGCCTTTCGACGGGATCGTCGCCCGGCGGGACATCGACAACTTTGCCAATGTGCAGGCGGGGCAGCCGATCGTGCTGCTCCAGAATCTCGGCGTCGTTCACCTCGCGTTCGATATCCCCGGCCCCGATGTGAAGATTTTGACGGCGCGCCGCGATGGAGCGGGCGGAAGTATCGCCACGTTCGACGCCCTCCCGGGACAGGAATTTCCCGCGGAGCTGGTCGAATTTTCGGTTCAGGCGGACAGCGCGACGCAGACCTACCGCGGACGCGCCGCCGTCTCGGTGCCCGAAGACGCGCTCATCCTGCCCGGCATGGTGGCCAATATCCGCGCCACAATCGGGGGAGCGCGCGAAGAGGTAACGATCCCGCTGACTGCCGTCGCCGCGGCGCCGAACGGCGATCCGCTCGTCTGGCTGGTGGATGACGCGGGCAAGGTCTCGCGACGGGCCGTGACCCTAGGGGCAGCCAGCGGCGGGGATGTGGTGGTAACCGAGGGGCTCTTGGGCGGCGAGCGCGTGGTGTCGGCGGGCGTGGGCGACGTCGTTGAGGGAATGACGGTCCGCCCGATCACCCAAGTTGGGAACTAGGGCCATGGATTTGGCATCCTTTGCTCTTCGGAAGCGGCTGATCTCGGCCGTGGCCACACTGCTGATCCTCTTCGCCGGTTACTTCGCCTATACCGCGCTGCCTCGGTTCGAGGATCCGGAGTTCGTGATCCGGCAGGCGCAGATCATCACGCCTTATCCCGGGGCTTCGGCCGAAGAAGTGGTCGAAGAGGTGACCGAGGTCATCGAGGGTGCGCTTCAACAATTGCCCGGCGTGGACGAGGTCCGGTCGGTCTCCTCGCCGGGGCTCAGCACGGTGACGGTGGAATTCACCATCGCCTCGACACCGAATTATCGGGAGCTCGATCAGAAATTCGCGCAGATGCGGGCAAAGATCTCGGACGCCCAGTCGCAGCTGCCGCCCGATGCCTACCCCAGCCAAGTCTACGATGACTATGGCGATGTCTACGCTCAATATTACGCAATCGTCGGGGAAGGTTTTTCTCTTTCCGATCTCTACGAATACGCCAAGGAGCTGCAGCGCAAGCTGGTCACGGTCGACGGGGTCTCGAAGGTCTCGCTGAATGGCGTCCGCAAGGAGGTCATCTACGTTGAGTATGCGCCGGCGCGGCTGACCGCGCTCGGCCTCGCACCCGCGCAGATACAGCGCCTGCTGGAGGGGCAGAACCTGGTGACACCCGGTGGCTCCATCCTGGCCGGTCCGACGCGTCTGGCCTTGCGGCCCGAAGGCGCGGTGGACTCCATCGAAGCCATCGAGAGCCTGATGCTCACCAACACCGAGACCGGCGCGTCCTTCAGGCTCAGGGATATCGCCGCGGTGACGCGTGGACTGGAGGAGCCGGCGAAGACGCTTCTGTTCCGCGACGGGCAACCCGGCATCGGCATGGGCATTTCCAACGTCCGGGGCGGCAACGTGGTGAACATGGCCAATGCGGTGCGGGCGCGCATTGCCGAGCTGGAAAGTGAACGCCCCATCGGCATCCACGTCCTGCCGATCTCGGACCAGGGCGCGAGCGTGAAGGAGTCCGTCGATGACTTCGTGGTCAACGTCGGGCTGGCGCTGGCGATCGTGGTCGGCACGCTGCTGGTCTTCATGGGCGTGCGATCCGGCATCCTGATGGGGGGCATTCTGCTTGTCACCGTCGCGGGCACGCTCTTTGGCATGTATGTCTTCGGGCTCGACATGCAGCGCATTTCCCTGGGGGCCCTGATCATTGCGCTGGGGATGCTCGTCGACAATGCCATCGTGGTTGTCGAAGGCACGCTGGTGCGCGTGCAGCACGGCGAAGAGGTCGCCGCCGCCTCGCGCTCGGTGGTGCGGCAGACGATCTGGCCGCTGCTGGGCGGAACGGTGGTCGGTATCCTGGCCTTCTCGCCCATAGGTTTTTCACCCGACAACACCGGCGAATATGCCGGCTCGCTGTTCTGGACCATCGGCATCGCGCTGCTGTTTTCCTGGCTGGTGGCGATCTGGTTGGCGCCCTATTTCTGCACGCTGCTGCTCAAGCCTGGCAAAGCCGGCGACGCGCCGAAGGAAAATGCTGTGCTGAAGAGCTATCGCGCGCTCCTTGACAAGGCCATCAGGGTGCGCTGGCTGACCGTCGCGGGCATCGTTGCGCTCTTCGTTTCGGCGGTCGCTATGTTCAACCTCGTGCCGCCCGGGTTCTTCCCGGCGTCCACCCGCCCGCAATTCGTCATCGACTACTACCTGCCGCAGGGGACCGACATCACCCGCACCGAGGCGGACATGCGCGAGATCGCGGGTTTCGTGCGCGGCCTCGACGGCGTAACGGGAACCAACAGCATGGTGGGCAGCGGACACCAGAGATTCATGCTGATCTACGATTCCGCGGACGCCGACCCGTCCTACGGCCAGATCCTGGTGGACGTGAAAGATTATGGGGTCATCGATAAGCTGCGCGGCGAAATTCAGGCGCATATCGATGAATCCTACCCGAACGCCAAGTCCAAGGTGTGGAAATTCGTGCTTGGCCCGGGCGGTGGCTCGCGCATCGAAGCGCGTTTCTTCGGCTCCGAACCGGCCATCCTGCGTGAGCTTTCAGACCAGGCCAAGGCGATCATGTCGGAGGCCGGCGCGATCGCGGTCAAGGACGACTGGCGCGAGCAGGTAAAGGTTCTGCGGCCGATCATCGACATCGAGAGCGCCCGCCGTGTCGGGCTGACGCAGGCCGAGATTTCGAATGCGACCTACAGCCACTTGATCGGGACGCGCCTGGGCCAGTACCGCGAGCGCGACGAGCTGCGCGATATCGTGATGCGCCCGGTGGCATCCGCACGAGACGACGTCGGTGAGGTGCGGGACATCCAGGTCTACGCGCAGGCAACGGGCGGCTACATCCCGATCAGCCAGGTGGTGGACCGCTTCGATGTCGTCTTCGAGGCGGGACGCCTGCGCCGGATCGACCGCCAACTGGCGATCACCGCGCAGTCCGACAATGCGCCCGGCATCCGGTCGGGCGACCTTTTCGACGCCGTGCGCCCGAAGATCGAGGCGATTGCCCTTCCGCCGGGGTACAGCCTCGAGTGGAAGGGCGAATACGGCAACAGCCAGAAAGCCAATGCGGGTCTCGCCAAGACAATGCCCGTCGGGTTCGGTGCCATGTTCATCGTGGTGCTGTTCCTGTTCAACGCGTGGCGCCAGACGCTCATCATCTGGCTCGCGGTGCCGCTGGCGCTGATCGGGGTGATCTACGGCCTCGCCCTCAGCCGGACGCCTCTCGAATTCATGGCCATCCTCGGCATTCTGTCGCTGACCGGGATGCTCATCAAGAACGCCATCGTGCTGATCGACGAAACGGATTCACAGATCGCGCAGGGCAAGGCGCGCATGTCCGCGGTCGTCGATGCCGCGGTCAGCCGCGTGCGGCCCGTGTCGCTTGGCGTGCTGACCACCGTTCTGGGGGTGGTGCCGCTTCTCTGGGATCCCTTCTTCAGGTCCCTGGCCGTCGTCATCATATGCGGCTTGAGCTTCGCCACGATCCTGACCCTGGTGGTCGTCCCCACGCTCTACGCCATCTTCTTTGCCGTAAAACCCGCAGAGGTCGGAACGGCCTGAGCGCCGCGTGGTCCCAATCGGAACGGGGTGCCAGGCAGTGAGAGACCGGTGCGCGGCCAGTCACCCGGAACTGAGCCGGAGGACGGTGAATGGCACGTGCCAATGATGTGCTGCAGTCCGCGGTGACAGCGCGGGTTCGATCTCAGCTGTGGTGTCAATCCGTGCGCGCCTCGAACTCGCGAGCAACCTTCGCGATCTCGCTCTGTTCAATCTCGCCATCGCCACCAAGGTGCGGGGCTGCGACCGCGTCGGTCTGAAGGTCGCCCAGCTCGTTGTCGGCGATCGTCTCCGCGAACGCGTATCAGTCATCCAGAGCAGGACGCGCCGCCCCTTTCAGGTCTAAGTCACGGAGAACTCCCGTGCCTCGATCTCGGCTTGGGTGAATCGGCCGGCGATGATCGGCTGCGCCTTCCTCTTCCCGCGCCGGTTTCATGCCAGACCGCACATTTCGACGCGACAATACACGCGGCTCGTCCGAGAGTGGGTGACGGCGATCGGGCTCGAGCCGAGCGGCTACGGCACGCACTCGTTGAGGCGCACCAAGGCGGCACAGGCTTACCGCAAGACAGGCAATCTCTGCGCGGTCCAGCTCCTGCTCGGTCCCACCAAGGTGGACAGTTCGGTCCGCTACCTGGACGGCGAACTCGAGGAGGCTCTGAGCCTCGCGGAGGCGGTCGACATTTGATACCCTTGGCGAAAGGTCATAGCTCATGAAAATCATGTGTTTGAACGGTTGGGGCGGCAAGCTCCATGAAGCGATGCTGCCCTATCTGGCCGCAATTACGCCCGATATTCTTTGCCTCCAAGAGGTCATCCATAGCCCCTCGTCCGGAAAGGATTGGCTGACCTATCGCGACGGCGATCATATCCTGCCTCAACGCGCAAACCTCTTTCGCGACGTCACCACGGCGCTGCCAAATCACGTTGCTTTCTTCTGTCCAGCGGCGCAAGGAGTCCTGTGGGACGGGGAAATGCCGATCCCTTCGCAATGGGGCTTGGCGACCTTTGTGCATCGCTCTTTCCCGATCATCGGACAGGTCCAAGGCTTCGTTCACAAGGATTACTCTCCTGTCGGCTTTGGCGAGCACCCACGCTCCCGAAACGCCCATGGCGTGCGTGTGTGGGACTACGAAGCGGACAGAGCCTTGAGCGTCACGCACATGCATGGGCTGCGCGACTTGGCGGGAAAAATGGACACGCCCGAACGTGCCGAACAGGCACATAGACTGCGTGATCTCTCAAGCCAATTGGCAGAGCCTGGCGACCTGAAGGTGATCTGCGGCGATTTCAACGTTGAGCCGAACAGCGAAACGCTTTCGATCCTCGCCGATGCCGGAATGGTTGAACTCGTGACGACCTACGGATTCAGCCGGACTCGCAACTCGCACTACAAGAAGCCAGGCCGCTTCGCCGACTACATGCTGATCGATAACCAAGATGCCGTAAGGAGTTTTGACGTCATCTACGAAACTGAAGTCTCGGATCACTGTCCGATCATCCTCGATGTCTAGCATCGTTCAGGAACGGGCTTTCCCTCAAAGTTGCGGAATGTCGGGAAAGGGCACCTCGATTT
The DNA here is from genome assembly GCF_003111685.1 of Alloyangia pacifica. Taxonomy (NCBI): domain Bacteria; kingdom Pseudomonadati; phylum Pseudomonadota; class Alphaproteobacteria; order Rhodobacterales; family Roseobacteraceae; genus Alloyangia; species Alloyangia pacifica. The sequence goes on from NZ_CP022190.1 coordinate 110,428, forward strand.
TTCACTGAATCTGGCCGGGCGGAGGGGATCTGCAGCGTGAAACGGCCCTGTGATCGCCATCCTCTGTCCCGCTATTCCGAGTGGCTGGGTCGTTCCGCTTCGGCGCTTGCCGCGAGGTGGCGCGTGCCCCCTTTCGCCGCCCTGGATCAAGCGGGCTTCGGGGTCAGGCAGCGGAGTTGCGTATCGACCCAGTGAAAACCTGCTCTTGCTACAAGGGAGAACGTAGCGATGAGTATGACCATGGACGACAGCATCAAGCGTTGGACGGCGAAACGGAAGACAGCCCGGGTGATCGAGATCATCCAGGGCAAGACGACCGTGTCGGAGGCAAGCCGGTCCTTCGACCTCACACCCTCCGAGATCGAGGGCTGGGTCGAAGACGCGAAGCGGGGTATGGAGAATTCCCTGCGCGCCAACCCGCTCGACATCCGTAAGCAACACGAGAAGCAGCTCCGGGACCTGCAGGAAGCCTATGGCGAGGCCCTGCTGGAGCTGCGGGCCCGAAAAAAACTTCAGGCCCTGCTGGATGCGCAGGACGGGATTTGATCCGTTGCATCCAGCAGGGCCTCTTGGCCGAGGGCGTCGTTGTGTCGGTCGCCAAGCTGTGTGCCTGGTTCGGCATCCCGAGGCGGACGGTCTACTACAAGCCGGTGAAGGCTGCGCCTAAGGTCGAGGCCCGCTTTTGCGAGCCGATCAAGAAGCTGATCGAGGAAGAGCCGTCCTTTGGTTATCGGACCGTGGCTTGCCTCTTGGGGCTCAACAAGAACACCGTGCAGCGGATCTTCCAGATCAAGGGCTGGCAGGTGCGCAAGCGTGCCGTGGGCATGCGGCCCCGCATCCAGGCAGTTCCGTCTGTCGCAGCTGGGCCCAACGAGAGGTGGTCGACCGATCTCGCCCGCATCTGGACCGGCAAGGACGGCTGGGCTTCCCTGGCATTGGTGATCGACTGCCACACCCGCGAGTTGCTGGGCTGGCACCTGTCGAAGTCCGGCAAAGCCAAGACCGCCAGCGCCGCCCTCGAGCATGCGCTGATCGCGAGGTTCGGCACACTGGGCCGGGTCGAGGAGGAGTTCCTGCTGCGCTCAGACAACGGTTTGGTCTTCACCAGCCACCACTTCACCAAGATCGCCCGCAGCTACGGGCTCAAGCTGGAGTTCATCACCCCACACTGTCCCCAGCAGAACGGCATGGTCGAGCGCTTCATAAGGACGCTGAAGGAGCAGTGCGTGCATCGCCACCGTTTCGAGACCATCCAGCACGCGATGCGCGTCATCGGTGACTGGATCGCCTTCTACAATCCTGCTTCATTGCGCCCATCTCTCTATGCCTCTGAAGTAAATAGGTTTTGCTGATCTGGGTGCGATCCGGTGGGGTATTTGGGGTTCTGCCGGGCGCGCTGGGTGAGTTGCTGGGCTGGCGGTTTGCCGAGTTCCGCGCAAGCGAAGATCCACGGACCGTCCGGTAACGGATGAACGCCCTCGATGCTGCCGGCTTCGGCGGCGAGTCTGAGTGTCTTCGTCGTGACGCCGAGCAGGCGCGCGGCGTTGGTCAGGTTGAGCCAGGGTTCGGCGCCGTCGTCGATCTCGGCAACCACCTCGAGGATGACGGTGCGCACGACGCGCTTCTTGAGCCGGGCATCGGTCGTTGGCGCCTCCCAGACAGTGCGAAGGTCCGTGCCGAGCGCGGCGGCATCCCGCGCCGCCAAGGAGGAAGGTCTGGGGGGCGGCAGTGATGGCGCGCGGCTCGCCATTGTCGAGCAGACCGCGCCAGCAGGAATAGCGCGGGATGTCGTGCTTGGCCCCAGTGTCGCGGACCGTCAGCTTGCGGACACAGCGCCGACAGCGCCCGAGACCGGCGAGCAGGGCATCGCCGTGCTTGGGCGCCCCGTCACGTCGGAGGCGTGCTTCCAGCACGACGGTGCCGGCTCGTGGGGGTGTTGTCGCTGACCCTCGCGCGGATCGCCTCTGCCCGTTCCCAACTGATATAACCTTCGTGTGCGCCGGGCTTCAGCGCCAGCCATTCAGCGCGCGGTTTGCGGCGGCTGCCGGTTCGCGGAACGGTCGCGCCGTGTCTTGGCACAACTCGGATCTTACCATAGGCGTAGGCGCCGCCGTAGACCGGGTTCTCGATGATGCGGTGGATGGTGACATAGGTTGGCCTGCGTCAGATCACGTCGCCATTGGCGTGTCTTGCGGGCAGGTCCAGCCCGTGCTCCAGGAACCAGAGCAGGGCCTGCCGGGCGCTGCCGAGCTCGGCCACTTGTCGAAGACAAGGGTGATGGCCTCCTGGACGCGGCGGTCGGGGTCCTTCTCGAGCCTGTCGCCGGCCTTCACGAAGCCGACGGGAGCCGCGACGATCAACTCGCCGCGCCGGGCCTTCTCGTAACGGGCGGACAGCGACCGTTGCCGCAGCAGATCGAGCTCGTACTCGTTGAGACTTCCTTTCAAACCGAGACGTAGACGGTCGTTGCCTTGAAGTGGCGCATATACTGCCTCCTGGTCGACGAGAACGGTGTCGACGACCCGGCACTCCTCGATCAGATGCTGCCGGTCGCGGCTGTCGCGCGCAAAGCGCGACACTTCCCGCGCCGCGACCGCACCGACCTTGCCCAGGCAGACCTCGGCGACCATCCGGTCGAAGTCCGCCCGCGCAACGCCGCCCGCCGCGGACCGGCCAAGGTCGTCGTCGATCGTCTCGATGCAGGACCAGCCGAGCGTCGCCAGCCGGTCGCGCATCGCATATTGCAGAGCGCCGCTCTCGCGGTTGTGCAGCACCTGGTGGGCGGAGGACTGTCGCACGTAGAGGATCGCCGTGCGCTCCAGGTGGTGCGAACTGATCTTCTCATGCTTCATGTCGTGATTCCGTCCGGCGAGGCGCCTGAGCGCCGGCGGCGTGGTCGAGGATCGGGCGGGTCATCAGTTCGGTCAGCGTTACCCGCGCCACCTCCGGCAACGTCTGCCAGTGCGGCGCCGGGACCAGATCGGAGTCGCTGGGGCGAGTGAACAACTCGAGCTGTTGTGGTGCTGGGCGGCGTGGCATCGGCATCTCCCGGAATCGCCTGTTGGGAGCTTGATGTTGCGCTCGAATCTGGCATTTGCGATGCGCCATCACGAACGCCGGCCGCATCGTGCAGCAATGCCGCCAGAGCTCGCAAAGCCGCCACTGAGGCAACCGGTGTCACCGCAACTTGCCAGCACTGGCAGGCCGCTCGATCGAACATCCAGACGGGAACCTCCAGCCGTCGGTCCGACGAGATACCGCTCAGGCTACAGCGAAACGCAACCCAGCCTGCCTTCGCGATCACGTCGTGTACGTGAACAGCTCGCCCCGTCCAGGGGTGCCAAGAATAGAACACCTCGCGCTCCTCGGTCCCGTGGGTGGTCTGTGATTGAGTTCTACAATATCCGCCGCCCTGATCAGGCGCTTGCCATGCGCACGGCTGCCGAGGCATTCACATTGGCGGCCTAACCTGAGCAAATTCCGCTCGGTCGATACAGAATCGTTCTGGGCCAGCCTTGCCCGCAACAATAGGTTCACTCGCTTTCGACGGCGCGCTCGCGCTATGGCATGTCTGGCCGGAACCCGGCGCGTCGCCCAGCCTCGATGGGGCTCGCGGAAAGGAGAACATCAGGTCAGGGTTTCGTGCTGACTGGCTACGTGCCTACAGAAATCATCAATGACATCGCGACCGATTTCGACGTCCTTCTGAACGCGACCGACGCGGGAGAGTACCTTGGCGTCGAGCGTTTCATGATAGCCAAGCCAACGAAGCCCGGGCTGCTCAAGAAATACTTCGAAGAAAAGAATGCCTCGCCGATGTATCACCGGCGCGATCTTGATGGGTTCATCGGGAAGCTGCGGGCGGGCGTCGAGCGCTCCAAGGCGGAGGACCTACTGGACATTGCGACGGCATCGCATCGTGTCCGCATACCCACCGAGCGCGTGGTCGAAACTATTCTGAGAAACCGCCTTCCGCTGCTTGCAGTCGATCCGGCCATCGCACGTTTCCCGGATTTCAGCGTGTCGCCAGCCGTGCTGCGTGAGGTCATCGCGACCGATCACCATGGAACCGTTCGGCCGACCCGGGCCGCGAAGATCCTCGGCGTCAATCTCCGGACGATCCACAGTCTGATGGACACGGACGTTCTGAAGTCCTGCGACATAGAGGAGCTGAAGAGCGGGCGGCTACCAGGCGTGGAGGCCGTGACCCAACTCGACCGCGGGGCGCAGCCCCTTCCACTTGAGCCGCGCGCCAATATGATTTTTAGGCGAAGCGACGTTCTTTGAAACATCAGTCACGAGAAGCCGGCCACTGCGCTGGTTTTTTATGAGCGGTCGGTGGCGAACCTATCTGACGAAAAAGGCAGGATTAGTTCGGAATTTAGATTTTGACGCTCTGATATCAAAGGGAAATTTCCGCCTCCAGAGGCAGAACTTTGTGACGCTTCCCATCTGCACCAGATATCGCCATCCCGCGGGTGAACGACATCGCCCCCGCTACGCTTACAGGCTTGGCCCTCCTTTTGATGATCCAGACCAGCCCCCCTCGCGCGCGCCGACCTGCGCGCCCGAGATTGGGCGATGACGCGGAGGTGGGAAGGAGCGCTCAGAGCGACTCCTTCACCCGGTCCCAGGTATTTGTCAGGTGGCGCGACATGACCTCGCCCAGCCGGTCGCCATCGCGGGCCTCGAGCGCGGCGATCATCTCTTCGTGCTCGGCGACGGCTTCGGCCCAGTAATCCTCGGTGCCGTTGCCGACGAAGCGGATACGCTTGAGCCGTCCTTGGATGTTCTGCTGGATTTCCTGGAGCGTCTCGTTGGCGGAGAGCGCCGCCAGCCGCGAGTGGAACTCCTGGTTGAGCTTGTAATAGGGCAGCCGATCGCGCGTGCGGTAGTAGCCCAGCATCTCTTCGTGCAGCGCGCGCATCCCGGCGATCTCGGCATCGCTGGCCCGTTCGCAGGCGGTCTGCCCGGCGAGCTTTTCCAGATGCCCCAGTACCTCGAGCATGGAGAAGACATCCTGCGACGAGAGCTTGCGCACCGTTGCCCCGCGCGAAGGCTGAATGACGATCAGCCCCTCGGCCGCCAGCGTGCGTAGCGCCTCGCGGAACGGGGTGCGCGAAACGCCCAGCTGTTCCAGAAGCTGCACCTCGTCGATGCGGCTGCCGGGCTCGAGGTAGCCCTCGATGATGAGATCCCGGATCCGGTTCGCGACCTGATCATGCAGGGATTCTTTCTTTATTTGCAATGGCATGTCCGAGGCTGAAGACAGGTCCATGACACCTCCGGTTCTGATCTTTTTCCTAGGTTAGCAAGTTTTTCCTTGCCATGCGATACCGTATCGGAAAACAAAATATACAAAATACATGCTGAGGAGAATCGAATATGCGAGTCGCATTGGCGATCGGGGATGCTGCCGGGATCGGGCCAGAACTGGCCGCGAAGATCGTGGCGGATGCGCAGGCAAACCTTGGCGACCTGATCGTCATCGGAGACGCGCGACTGCTGAAGAAGGGCGCGCAGACCGCCGGGGTGAAGATCGACCTGCCGGTGATCTCCACCGCCGATCTGGAAAAGCCCCTGCCCGCCCGGTCGGTTCTGCTCGACCTGCACAATTGCGATCCTGCCTCGGTGCCGCCGGGCAAATCCTCTGAGGCCGGGGGCCGCGCTTCGCTGCAGAACTTCGCCACGGCGCTGCTGCTGGGCAAGGCGGGCATCGCGGGCGTCTGCGCCTTCACGCCGTTCAACAAGCACTCCATGCGGCTTGCCCGGTCGAGCTACGTGGACGAGATCGGTTTCGTCGACGCGGTGATCGAGGCCGAGCAGTCGGGCCGCGAGTTCAACGTGCTCGACGAGGTGTGGAACGCCCGGGTGACCTCGCACATCCCGCTGAGCAAGGTGGCCAGCACGATCACCACCGAGCGCGTTGCGAACAGCCTCAAGCTGACCTCGGAGGTGATGACCGCCGCGGGCATCCCGAGCCCCCGTATCGGCGTGGCCGCGCTCAACCCGCATGCCGGGGATGGCGGCAACTTCGGCCACGAGGATGACGAGGTGATCGCCCCCGCCATCGAAATCGCGAAATCTCAAGGGATCGACGTGACCGGCCCGGTGCCCTCGGATACCGTCTTCGTGCGGGCCATCAAGGGGGGCGAGTTCGACGCGGTGATGACCATGTACCACGACCAGGGGCAGATCGCGATGAAGCTGATCGGCTTCGACCGGGGGGTGACGCTGATCGCCGGCTACCCCTTCCCGATCGTGACCCCGGCGCATGGCACCGCCTTCGACATCGCGGGCCAAGGCCGCGCCGACACCGGCGCCACCTTCAACGCCATCGCTCTCGGCCGCAAGCTGGCCGGGCTGCAACCCCGTCCGCCCGCCACGGAGGAGGACCGCCAGCACGCGGCCGGGGCCATCGCGGCCCTCACCGAGCCAGAGGTTCTGGCCGGCTGAGCGACACCCCACAAACCGGACCAAGCACTCAGGGAGGAGACACACTTGGAACTCAAGCATATCGCACTGATCGGCGCCGTCGCCGCAACGCTGCAGGCAGCCCCGGCGCTGGCGCAGACCGAGATCATCTTTGGCCTCAGCGCCGCAGACGGCTCGCTGCAGGACCAGACCGCCGAGGAGTTTGCCCGCCGCGCCAACGAAAAGCTTGGCGACAAGGCGGTGGTGAAGGTCTTTGACAGCTCGCAGCTGGGCAAGGACAAGGACATGCTGCAAAAGATCAAGCTGGGCACGATGCACATCACCCTGCCCAGCTCGACCATGCCCGAGATCGCGCCGGAATACGCGCTCTTCGATCTGCCGTTCCTCGTTGCCGATCGACAGCATCTGGCCAAGATCGACGAGGCGCTCTTCGACAGCGTGCTGAAGCCCGCCGCCGAGGCCAAGGGCTACAGGCCGCTGGCGATCTGGGAGAACGGCTTCCGGCAGATCACCAATTCCAAGCACCCGGTGACCACCCCCGCCGACCTCAAGGGCCTGAAGATCCGCACGCCGAACTCGAGCTGGCGGGTGGCGATGTTCCAGGAGTATGGCGCCAACCCGACGCCGATGCCCTTCTCGGAACTCTTCGTGGCGCTGCAGACCGGCGTGGTCGACGGGCAGGAGAACCCGATGACCAACATCTACGGCGGCAAGCTCAACGAGGTGCAGGAGTATCTGTCGCTGTCCAACCACGTCTACTCCCCGGCCTATCCGACGGTCGGCGTGAAGGCCTTCGAGAAGCTCGACCCCGAGGTGCAGCAGATCATCGAGGAGACCGCCAAGGAGGTCGCCTTCTGGGCGCGCGACACCGGCGAGGCGCAGGACGGCGAGCTGGTGGGCAAGCTCGAAGAAGGCGGGCTCGCGGTCAACAAGACCGACCGGGATGCCTTTGTCGACGCCTCCAAGCCGATCTACGAGAAGTTCGCGGCAGAGGTCGAGGGCGGTCAGGAGATGATCGACCAGGCGCTGTCGCTGGCCAATGGCTCAGGCTCCTGAGCCCAACAGGTGAACCGGCGGCGCGGGCGTCCCGCGCCGCCTCTCCCCTCGCTGAATTCTCGGAGGCAACCTTGCTGTCCCGTCCCACCCGTTGGCTCGACCTGTTCCTGCAGATCGCCACCATCGCGATGATCGTCGCGCTGGCCTGCGTCGTCCTTCTGGGCGTCGCCTACCGCTACAGCGGCCAGTCGCTGATCTGGTACGACGAGGTCGCCGCGGCGCTCCTCGCCTGGATCACCTTCACCGGGGCCGCGCTGGCCGTGGTGCGCAATTCCCACATGGGCTTCAACGGGCTGATGTTCGGCCTGCCGGGGGCCGGGCGCTTCGTGCTCTTCGGCCTTGTCGAGCTGCTGTTCCTGACCATCTGCGCCATCACCGCCTGGGCGGGCTGGGCGATCCTCGAGATCTTCGGCGACGAGGTGATGACCACCGTGCGCTTCGTGCCGCGCGCCGTGCTGCAGGGCATCCTGCCGGTGAGCTTCGGGCTGATGATCCTCGGCCGGCTGCTGACCCTGCCCGAGCGCCTTCAGGCCGTCCGTGACGGTGTCGACCCCGACACCGCCGAGATCGAACACGAGATCGCCCGCGCCGAGGCCGAGCTGGCCGAGGCCCGCGGCAAGAGCCATCGCACCCCGGGCGCGCACAAGGAGGTCACCCAATGATCGAAGCCGGCATCCTGCTGTTCATGTTCGTGCTGATCGCGGTCGGCATGCCCATCGCCTTCTCGATCCTCGGCTCCGCGCTCTTGGGGGTGTTCCTGCTCAACGGCGAGCTGGGCTTTCTCAACGCCGCGCTGTCGCTCTACGACGGCGCCACCAGCTTCCCGCTGATCGCCATTCCGCTCTTCATCCTGGCCGGCGCGCTGATGAACACCGGCGGCATCTCGACCCGGCTCATCGCCTTTGTCTCGGCGCTGATCGGCTTCGTGCGCGGCGGGCTCGCCATGGTCAACGTCGGGGTGTCGATGTTCTTTGCCGAGATCTCCGGCTCGGCCGTGGCCGATGTGGCGGCGACCGGCTCGGTGCTGATCCCGGCAATGAAGAACAAGGGCTACACGCCGCGCATGGCGGCGGCGATCACCTCGTCTTCGGCCTCGCTGGCAATCATCATCCCGCCGTCGATCCCGATGATCCTTTACGGCGCCATGTCCGACACTTCGGTGGTCAAGCTCTTCGTCGCGGGCATCGTGCCCGGCGTGCTGGGCGGCGGGCTCTTGATGGGCCTGTGCTACTACATGGCCCGGCGCTACGACCTGCCGCGCGACGAGGCGTTTTCGCTGCGCCGCCTCGGCGAGACCGCCAAGGACGCCTCCTGGGCGCTGATCCTGCCGGTGGTGATCCTCGGCGGCATCTTCGGCGGCGTGGTGACCGCGACCGAGGGCGCGGCGCTGGCGGTTGTGGCGGCACTCTTCATCGGGGTCTTCATCTACCGCGAGATCAATCTGCGCCATCTTTATAAGGCGCTGGTGGACGGGGTGCTGCAGACTTCGGTCGTCATGCTGATGGTTGCGGCCTCGGCGGTTCTCGGCCTCTATCTGACCGAGACCGAGATGCCGCAGCGACTGGCAGCGGGCATCACCCAGATCACCACCAATCCCTTCGCCGTGCTGATGATCATCAACATCTTCCTGCTGTTCGTGGGCATGGTGCTGCATGGCGCGGCGGCGATCATCCTGACCGTGCCGATCTTCATGCCGCTGGTGCATGAGCTTGGCATCAACCCCATCCAGTTCGGTATTCTGCTCACGCTGAATATCGCGCTTGGCCAGCAGACCCCGCCGGTCGCGAGCGTATTGATCACCTCCTGTTCGATCGCCCGAACCGACGTGTGGCGGACCTCGGTCACCAACCTGCCCTTCGTGGGCGTGCTGGTGCTGGTGCTGCTGCTCGTCACCTACGTGCCGGCGGTATCGCTCTCGCTGGTGGATCTGGTCTACGGCATGTAGCAGATCCGTCGCGGGCCGGCTCTCCCCGGGGCCGGCCCGTGATCAGCGGGTCACTGTGCCGCTTTCGAGGATCGACTTCCGCAGGCGCCCGTGCACGCCCTTTTCCTGGTTGACCGACTGGGTGATGGCGAAATCCGCCGCCAGCGAGCAAAGCTGGTAGGCCTCGGTCTCGGTGATCTCCACACGCTCGCGGACCATCGCGATCATCTGGCGCAGGGCGATCTGCAAGGCCGTATCGAGGCTGGCATGAAAGCCCATCGAAATCAGCTCGGCCTCGGTTTCCGCACGCGGATGGTCGATCGCCGTGGTCCCGGCCTTCAGCAGATCGAAGCGGAACGTGCCGGTGAGCGCCGTCTCGAGCGCTGTGATGCAGACCTCGCCGTCGCCCTGGCAGCCATGGCCGTCGCCGCAGGAAAAGAGCGCGCCATCGGCCTGCACCGGCAGGTAGAGCGTCGCCCCCTCGGTGAGCAGCTTGAGGTCCATGTTGCCGCCGTGATGGCGCGGCTGGATCGATGTGAGTTCGCCCCACTCCGGCGCCGGGGCCACCCCCATGACGCCGAAGAAGGGCGCAAGCGGCAGCGTCGCACCCCAGGGCAAACGGCAGGTCTGCGCCTCGCGGTCGATGGGGATCAGCGAGAGGGCTTTCTGAGAAACCGGGAACTCGCCGGGCAAGGTGCCCGAGGCCGGGCGCACCAGGTTGAAACCCCAGTCGGCGCCCAGCTCGATGCGCTCGATCTCGACCTTGAGCACATCGCCTGGCATGGCCCCCTCGATCGCCACGGGGCCGGTCAGCAGGTGGGCGACGCGCGGCAGGCCCGCGGCAAGGATGTCGCGCAGCTCGGGCGCGACGGTCATGTCGGAGCCCTCAGCGGGCAAGAGCTCCTCGCGCCCCGAGAAGGTCTGGATGGTCACCCGGTCGCCGGGCGTCACGGTCAAGACCGGTGGCAGCTCCGACCAGAAGCGCCCCCAATGGACGGTCTGCGGCGTGGCGGCGAGGTGATGATGCGTCATGGCAAGGGGCTCCGGGTTGGGTCGGGCGCAGCTTCGCGACGCGCGGATCGAGAGTAAAGAGCGCAAATTAGGGGTCCGCAGCCGTGGCGCAACGCAAGCCGCAGGCGCGTCGACCTGTGGGATGGCCTGCACGCTCAGAGGTCAGCACCACATGCAAGCCGGGTTAGGAAAGGCCGATCATCGCGTGCGGCGCCAGGGGGGCAGGCACTCCGCCAAAACGACAAGAGCGGGCCCGGGGGCCCGCTCTTTTTCCATGTCCCGCGGCGGGGTCTCTTCAGCGCGCCATCTCGGCCCGCTTGACCGCCAGCTCGCGCTCTTTCTTGCGCCCGAAGACCTTCATCACCACGACGAAGAACAGCGGCACGAAGAGCACGCCCAGCACGGTGCCGGTGATCGTCCCCCCGAGCACCGCCGAGCCCACCGCCTGGCGCCCGCCGGCGCCCGCGCCGGAAGAGAGCACCAGCGGCACCACGCCGAGCGAGAAGGCCAGCGAGGTCATGATGATCGGACGGAAGCGCTGGCGCGCCGCCTCCTTCACCGCGACCAGAAGCTCTTCGCCGGCCTCGTAGCGTTCCCGGGCAAACTCCACGATCAGGATCGCGTTCTTGCCCGTTAGGCCGATGACGGTCAGCAGCCCGACCTGGAAGAAGACACCGTTCTCGAAGCCGAACCAATAGGCCGCGCCCATGGTGCCCAGAACGCCGATCGGCATCGCCAGCATCACCGAGAAGGGGATGGTCCAGCTCTCATAGAGCGCCGCGAGGCAGAGGAAGATTGCCGCCAGCGAGAGGCCATAGAGCAGCGGGGCCGAACCGCCGGAATCGCGCTCTTCCAGCGAAAGACCGGTCCAGGCGATCTGGTAGCCCGGCGGCAGCTGCGACGCGAGTTGCTCGATCTCCGCCATCGCCTCGCCGGTGGTCACGCCCGGGACAGGCGAGCCCTGCAGCTGCATCGACGGCACACCGTTGTAGCGGTTGAGACCCTGAGGCCCGTAGGTCCACTCTTCCTTGGTGAAGTTGGCGAAGGGCACCAGATCGCCGTTGGCATTGCGCACCCGCCACTTCTCGAGGTCCGAGGGGGTCGCGCGGCTGTCTGCCTCGCCCTGGACGTAGACCCGCTTGATCCGACCATTGTCGTTGAAGTCGTTCACGTACTGACCGGCCCAGGCGATCGACAGCGTGTTGCCGACATTGGTCGGGGTCACGCCCATCGCGCCGGCGGCACGCCAGTCGATGTCGAGGTTGAACTGCGCCGCGTCCTCCAGCCCCGAGGGGCGGATCGAGGCGATCAAGGGGCTCTGCGAGGCCATGCCCAGTAGCTGGTTGCGCGCGGTCAGCAACTGTTCATGCGTCTGCCCGCCCTGCGCCTGCAGATAGAAGTCGAAGCCCGAGACGTTGCCCAGCTCGATCACCGCAGGCGGCACGATCGGGAAGACTTGTGCGTCGCGGATCCCCATGAAGGCCGGGAAGGCACGGCCCGCCACCGCCTGCACGCTCTGCGCGGGCGACGGACGCTCGGACCAGTCCTTCAGCCGCACGAAGGCGAGACCCATGTTCTGGCCCTGCCCCGCGAAGGAGAAGCCGACCACGCCGAACATCGAGTCCACCGCCTCGGTTTCCGAGGCGAAATGGTCCTGTACCTGCTCGACCACGTCGAGCGTGCGCTCCGCGGTGGCCCCGGTCGGACCTTGGATCAGGGTCATCAGGATGCCCTGGTCCTCGTCCGGCAGGAAGCCGGTGGGCGTGTTGTTGAACAAGAAGACCATGGCGTAGCCGAGCGCCACGTAGACCACCAGCATGCGCAGCGGGCGCTTGATGATGTGGCCGACGGTGCCGGCGTAGCCGCCGGTGAGCTTGTCGAACCCCTTGTTGAACCACCCGAGCGGGCCGCGATTGCTGTGATGCGCGTCCTTGGACTTGAGGATGGTGGCGCAAAGCGCCGGAGTCAGGGTCAGCGCGACCAGCACCGACAGGCCCATGGCCGAGACGATGGTGATCGAGAACTGCCGGTAGATGATCCCGGTCGAGCCGCCGAAGAAGGCCATCGGCACGAACACCGCCGACAGCACCAGCGCGATGCCGACGAGTGCGCCGGTGATCTGCCCCATCGACTTGCGCGTCGCCTCGCGCGGGCTCAGCCCTTCTTCCTCCATGATCCGCTCGACGTTCTCCACCACCACGATGGCGTCGTCGACGAGCAGGCCGATGGCCAGCACCATGGCGAGCATGGTCAGCGTGTTGATGGTGAAGCCCGCCATGGCGAGGATCGCGAAGGTGCCGAGGATGACGACCGGCACAGCGAGCGTCGGGATGATCGTGGCGCGGATGTTCTGCAGGAAGAGCAGCATCACGAAGAACACCAGCACGATGGCTTCGATCAGCGTCTTCTGCACCTCGTGAATCGAGATCTCGATGAACGGGGTGGTGTCATAGGGGATGACGTAGCTCACGCCCTCGGGGAAGAACTCCGAATACTCTTCAATGCGCTGTTTCACCCGCTCGGCGGTGTCGAGCGCGTTGGCGCCCGAGGCGAGCTGCAGCGCCATACCCGAGGAGGGCTTGCCGTTGTAGCGCGCGATGGTCGAGTAGTTCTCGGCCCCGACCTCGACCCGCGCCACGTCCTTGAGCAGCACAAGGCCGCCGTCGGTCTCGGAGCGCAGCACGATGTTGCGGAAGTCTTCGGGGGTCCTCAGAAGCGACTGCGCGGTGATCGTGGCGTTGAGCTGCTGACCCTCGGGTGCGGGCAGCGTGCCGAAGGCGCCGGCCGAGATCTGCGCGTTCTGCGCCGAGACGGCGCCGACCACGTCCGAGGGCGTCATCTCGAAGGCCGAGAGCTTGGACGGGTCGAGCCAGATCCGCATCGCGTATTGCGCGCCGAAGACCTGCGCCCCGCCGACGCCCTCGATCCGGCTGAACTCATCCACGAGGTTCGAGTTCAGGTAGTCCGAAAGGTCGGCCTGATCCATGCGGCCGTCCTCCGAGATGAGGCCGATCACCATCATAAAGGAGGAAGAGGCCTTTTCGACGGTGACGCCCTGGCGCTGCACCGTCTCGGGCAGCAGCGCCGTCGCCTGCGAGAGCTTGTTCTGCACCTGCACCTGCGCCACGTCCGGATCGGTGCCGGATTCGAAGGTCAGGGTAATCGACGAGGTGCCCGCCGAGGTCGACGACGACGACATGTAGCGCATGCCGTCGAGACCGGTCATCTGCTGTTCGACGATCTGGGTGACCGTATTGGCCACCGTCTCGGCCGAGGCGCCGGGGTATTGCGCGCTGATCCGCACCGAGGGCGGGGCGATTTCGGGGTATTGCGCGATGGGAAGGTTGAGGATCGAGAGCACCCCGATCCCCATGATGAGGATCGAGATCACCCAGGCAAAGACCGGACGGTCGATGAAGAAGCGTGCCATTGTCAGATTCCTTGCGTCGGGCTTACTCGGAGGCCGCGGCGGTTGCGTCGGCGGGCGCGGCCCGCTCTTCCGGTGCCACGGTCTGGCCCTCGGCGATCTTCTGAAGACCCGCAACGACCACGCGGTCCCCCGGCTGCAGCCCCTCGCTCACCACCCACTGGTTGCCCTGGTCGCTCTCGATGGTCAGCTGCCGGGTTTCGATCACGTTCTCGCCGTTCACCACCATCGACATGGGGCGGCCGCGGCGGTCGCGGGTCACGCCTTCCTGCGGCACGAGCACGGCGCCGTAGACCGAGCCTTGCGGCAGTTCGACCTGCACGTACATGCCGGGCAGCAGGAAATGGTCGGGGTTGGGGAACTCGAGGCGCAGCACGACAACGCCGGTCTGCTCGTTCACATGCGGCTCGGCGGCGGCAAGACGGCCGGTGTGCTCGTAGAGCTCGCCATCAGCGAGGCGCAGGCTTACCTCGGCCTCGCTCTCACGCGCGGCGGCCTGACCGCTGCGCCGCCAGCGCAGCATCTCGGCAGCGGATTGCGTCACGTCGACGTTCACCGTGTCGATCGAGCGGATGGTGGTTAGCGGGGTGGCCTGGCTGGCGGTGACCAGCGCCCCCTGCGTAGCGTCCGACAGCCCGACGACCCCGGAGAGCGGGGCGCGGATGGTGGTGCGCTCGAGGTCGATGTCGGAGGACAGCACCTGTGCCTCGGCGACCTTCACCGCCGCTTCGGCGACGTCGCGCGCGGCCATGGCGTCATCCAGGGTCTGTTGGCTGGTCACCGAGCGGTCGCGCAGTTCCTGCTGCCGCTTCAACTCGCGCTCCGCCGAGGCCAGCGTGGCCTGCGCCTGCGCAAGACCGGCTTCCGCCGAAGCCTTCGCCGCCTCGTAGGTGGCCGGATCGATGCGGTAGAGCGGGTCGCCGCGGTTGACCGTGGTGCCCTCTTCGAAAAGCCGCTCGTTGATGATGCCGCTCACCTGCGGACGCACCTCGGCCACGCCGGAGGCCTGCACCCGGCCTGGCAGCTTGGTGGTCAGCGTCACGTCGGAGGATTGCAGCGTCACCACGGTGACAGGTTGCGGGGGCCGCTGCCCCTGTTCCTGAGCGGAGACGGCAGGGGAAAACATCACGGCGGTTGCCAAGGCGAGAGGCCGCAGCAAGGCGGAGGCGGGTCGGATCGGCATGGGAGGGCTCCGGTAACATCAATAACGTACATCTTGCACGCAAGTCGTGAATCGCGATAAGGAAACTCATAGGTTTTGTAAAGCGCCCAGATGTACCAGCGTTGCGATTTCGATACTGCCCTGTGACCTAAGGACACCAATGACCGATTCTTCCGAGCCCGACGACACTCAGAGCGCCCCGCGCCGCCGTGGACGGCCGGTGCAGATGGACCAAAGAACCCGGGAAGAGATGGTGCTGGCCGCCGCCACGCAGATGATCGCGGAGCGCGGTCTGGAGGATGCCTCGGTCGCCGCCATCGCGCGGCAGGTGCAGATGTCCAAGCGCACGATCTATACCATGTTCGACAGCCGCGAGGCATTGCTCGGGGCCTGTTTCGCCCGCATCGGCCAGCGCATCTTTCGCAGCCGCGACAGCCGGAACGACGGTGCGCCGCTGGAAGAGCGGCTGCGCCACCTGCTGACGCTGAACGAGGAGCCGAGCCTCAACGAGGCTCCGCTGGAGCTGCTGCGCGCGGTGATCACCTCGGCGCCGACCTACCCCAAGCTGGCCTGCAGCATTCTCGAGACCGGCGCGCTGTCGCTGCGCAACCATATCGCGCGGGAGCTCTCCGAGGCGGTCGAGACCGGCGAACTCGCGTTGAAGCTCGAAGATTGCGACGCCGCGGCCGAGATGCTGATGGACATGGCCTTTGGCAACGGCATCCACAAGCTGCTGGACCCGCAGCGCTATTGCTCCTCGCCCGAGATGCGCGCGACACGGCGCGACCGCGCCATCGCGCTCTTTCTCGACGGCACCCGCCCGCGCTGAGCCCGCTCAGGTCGCCGAGGGGGTGAAGCGCGCGCTGAGCCGGTTCGCGGCGCCCGGGTAGGTCAGCCGGACCTCGGTCACCGTCTCGCCCTGCCGCCAGGTGCGGCGTTCCATCACCAGGCACGGCGTGCCCGCTGAAAGATCGAGCAGCTTTGCCACCCGAGCCGAGGCCCCGACAGCGGCGATGGTGTGCTCGGCCTCGCTCCACGGGATGTGCCGCAGCAGCCAGACCCCCGGCGCCAGCTCGGCGAAACTCTCGTCGCGCGCGGCGGGCGCCACCTCGAGGTTGATCACCCGGTCCTCGAGACAGAAGGGCGCCTCGTCGGCATAATGCAGGCAGGTGAGCGCGAGCACCTCGCTACGCTCCTCGATGCCAAGCTCCCCGGCCTCAACGGGCGCCGCCCGGCGCAGCACCCGCTCCACGATCTCGTGGCGGTAGTCGCCGCCCCGGGCGGTGACCTCGTCCTTGATGTCCTTGATCTCGAGCACCGCGTTCTGACTCTGCTGCGGCATAACGATCGAGCCCGTCTTGCGCCGCCGCAGCACCAGACCCGCGTTGGCGAGTTGGGTCATCACCTTGTTCACGGTCATGCGCGAGCAGCCGTATTCCGTCCGCAGCTCCTGCTCGGTCGGAATGCGGTGCCCGGGCGGCCAGGCCCCAGAGAGGATCTTGCCTTCCAGATCGCCGCGGATGCGCTCGTGCAGCGAGGATCTGGGGGCGCTCTCCTTGCTCATGCCGCCTCCTGTCAGACCAGCGTCGAGGCGCCGCGGTCGAGGTAGGTGTCGAGAAACTGCTCGAGGCGCGGGTGGCGCGGCTTGGCAAACACCTTCGAGGGGGCATCGGTGAACAGCAGCTTGCCATGATCGAGAAAGCTGATCTGGTTGCCAACGGTGGCGGCAAAGCCGATCTCATGGGTGACCACGACCATCGTCATGCCCTCGGAGGCAAGGCCGCGCATCACGTTCAGCACCTCACCGGTCAGCTCAGGATCGAGCGCCGATGTCGGCTCGTCGAACAGCATGATCTTCGGCTCCAGCGCCAGCGAGCGCGCAATGGCGACGCGCTGCTGCTGGCCGCCGGAAAGCTGGCTCGGGTAATGCCCGGCCCGGTTCTCCAGCCCGACCTTGCGCAGCTGCACCATGGCCTTTTCCTCGGCCTCGGCCTTGCCCATCCCGCGCACCCGGCGCAGCGCGGCGGAGACGTTGCCGAGCGCGGTCATATGCGGCCACAGGTTGAACTGCTGGAACACCATGCCGATCTGCGAGCGCACCTTGCGCAGCTCGGTCGCCGACTGGCGCTGACGCTTGCCGGCACCGTCGTAGACGAAGCCGAGCGGGCTGCCCTCGATGAAGATCGAGCCGTCGGTGGCTTCCTCGAGGAAGGCCATGCAGCGCAGCAGCGTCGACTTGCCCGAGCCCGAGGGCCCGATCAGGCAGGACACCTGCCCGCGCGGGATTTCCAGCGAGATGTCGTCGAGCACGGTGGTCGTGCCGAAGCGTTTCACCAGTTGCTGAACGGAGATCGCGTTGTCGCTCATGCCTTGGCCAGCCTGTATCTTGAGAGTTTCTTTTCAGCGAAGCGCCCCAGCACGCCCGCCAGTTCGACCAGCACCCAGTAGACGAGCGCGATCAGCACCATGGCCTCGACGAAGGCATATTCCTGCGAGCCGATGGCGCTGGCAGTCATCGTCATCTCGGGCACCGTGATGAGCGAGAGAAGCGCCGTTTCCTTCAGCAGGATGATCGCCATGTTGACCGAGGGGGGGATCACCAGCAGCGCCATCTCGGGCAGCAGGATGTTGCGGATGATCTGGATGCGGGTGAAGCCGAGGCATTCGGCCGCCTCGACGTGGCCCGGCGGCACCGACTGGTAGCCGGCCCGGAAAATCTCGGCGAAATAGGCGGCCCCGTAGATGCTCAGCGCCAGGAGGCCCGCGGGCAGCGCGTCCAGCGACAGGCCGATGTAGGGGCCGCCGAAGTAGAGCAGGAAGAGCTGCACCAGGAAGGGCGTGCCGCGGATGACCTCGATCGGCACGGTCAGCGCCTTGTCGACCAGCGTGCCGCCATAACGCCGCGCCGTGGCGACGACAAAGCCGAGCACCGCCCCGGCGAGGGTGCCGACAACCCAGACGAAGATCGTCATGGCGATGCCCGAGAGCAGCGCGTCCTGCTTGGACAGGATGACGTTGAAATCAAAGCCCATCACTTGCTCCCCACGCCCGGCAGGCGGCGTTCAAGCTGGCGGCCCGCCGTGGCAACCACGAGGTTGATCACCAGGTAGATGAGCCCGGCGCTGGCGTAGATCTCCAGCGGCATGAAGGTCGAGGCGACGAGGTTCTGCGCCATGCGCGTCAGCTCGATCAGCCCGACGACCGACACCAGCGAGGACGCCTTGAGGATCAGGATGGCCTCGTTGATCAGCGCCGGAAGGGTCAGCCGCAAAGCGATCGGCACGCGGATGTGCCAGAAGGTCTGCACTGGGGTGAAGCCCGCCATGTCGGCGCTTTCGACAAGGCCCGTGGGCACCCCCTCGAAGCCGCCGCGCAGGTTCTCGGCCTGATAGGCGGCCGTGCAGATCGACAGGCCGATGATCGCCACGACCAGCGAGGGGATCTGCACTCCGATCACCGGCAGAAGGTTGTAGAGCAGCAAGAGCTGCACCAGCAGCGGCGTGCCGCGAAAGAAGGAAATGAAGAATTTCGAGAACCACCGCAGCGGGCGGATGCCCGAGAGGTTCGCCGCCGACAGCAGGATCGCCAGAACAAGGCCGATCAGGATCGAGACCGTGCTGACGAAGATCGTCATCAGCGAGGCCTCGAGCAGCAGGTTGAAGAGTTTCCAGCTCATATTCCGGGAAGGGCCTCGGGCTTGGCGTCTGTTGCGGGGAGAAAAATGCCGGCGGCGGTCGCGTGACCCTCCGCCGGCCAGGCCGAAAGGGCCGGCCCGGGTGAACGGACCGGCAGGGATGGTCTTAGATGTTGGGCTCGGTCACCGCGTCGGGCGTGTCGAAGGTCTGGCCGAACCACTTTTGCTGGAACTCGCCGAGGCGGCCGTCTTCCTTCATCTTGAGGATGGCGGCATCGATGGCATCCATCAGCGAGGCGTGGTCGTCGTCCTTCAGGCCCGGGAAGCCGAAGTAGGTCTTGGTGCCGAAGGGCGCGACCACTTCGAAGATCTCGGGGCGCTGCTGCGCCACGAAGGCGATGTTCGGCAGCGAGTTGGCGACACCGGCGATGCGGCCCGCCGCGAGGTCGGCATAGGCCTCGTTGAACGAGACGTAGTCCTTCGTTTCGGGCGCCGGGTCGAGCGTCGCGCCGAACTCTTCGAGCTGGGCAAGCTGTGCGGTGGCGTGGCCCGACCCGATGGTCTTGCCGGCGATGTCCTCGGGCTTGGTGATCGAATCGTCCTTGGCCGACTTCAGCAGGGCAACGGTGGCCTCGGCGATCGGCGGCGTGAAGCGATAGCGCTCCATGCGGGCCTTGGTGATGGTGGCGGGGCCGGCGACCATGTCGAACTGGCCCGCTTCGAGGCCCGGCAGGACGCCGGCCCAGTCGAGGGTGATCCACTCGATCTCGACACCCAGCTCTTCACCGATGGCGGCGAAGACATCCATATTAAGGCCCACGTGGTCGCCCGCGTCGATGTAGTCGAAGGGGGCAAAGGCGGTCTCGGTGCCGACCTTCATGACGCCGGCTTCCTTGATGCGTGCCAGCGCGTCCTGCGCCTGGGCCGCGGCGGCCCCGCCCATCAGAAGCGCGGCGCCCGCGAGCGCGGAGATGACTTTGTTGCGCATATCCAGTAGTCTCCCTGTTGTCGGTCCCTGCCATCCCTCGGGCCGGGTTCCGATTTTGACTAGACAAAAGGGACCACGCCTGTCCCGTATGTCAATCCCTGCCTTTGGCCCTTTGCATGCGGGTTTGTGACAGGCAAGGGCATTCGCCCAAAAAACAGGCGCATACCCAAAGGTCAGCCGTGGTCAGAGATCGAAGATCTTGCCCGGGTTCATCACATTTGCCGGATCCACCGCGCGCTTGAGCAGTTTCATCAACTCCAGTGCCGCGCCGTGCTCGGCCGCCATGTAGCTCTTCTTGCCCAGACCAACGCCATGCTCGCCGGTGGCGGTGCCGCCCATGGCGATGGCGCGTTCGACCAGCCGGGCATGTGCGGCCTGCACCCGCGCCTTCTCCTCGGCGTCGCCCTCGTCGAAGAGCATCACGAGGTGGAAATTGCCGTCCCCCACGTGGCCGTGCATCGGCGCGATGATCCGCTCGGCATCGAGGTCCGCGCCAGTCTCGGCAAGGATGCGGGGCAATTCCGAGACCGGGACGCAGACATCGGTCGAGAGCGACTTGCAGCCGGGCCGCAGCCCCCGCGCGGCATAGAGCGCCGAATGGCGCAGCGCCCAGACCTTGCTGTAGTCCTCGGGCGTGTTCACCGGGTGCAGCTCTGCACCATTCTCCGAGGCCAGCGCGTCGAAGGTGTCACGGTCGGTGTCGACCTGTTGCTCGGAGCCTGCGAGATCGACAAGCAGCGTCGGCTGCTCGGGCAGCTCGGTCTTGTTGTAGGCGTTGATCGCCCGGACCTGCAGCGCGTCCATCAGCTCGATGCGGTTCAGGCAGAGCCCGAACTGCAGCGCCTCGACCACGGTCTGCGTCGCCGCCTCGATGCTGGGGAAGCTGTAGAGCCCGGCCTTCGCCGTTTCGGGAATGCCGGAAAGACGCAACGTGAGCTCGGTGATGATCCCCAGCGTGCCCTCGGCGCCGATAAAGAGATGCGTGAGGTCATAGCCCGACGAGGATTTCCGCGCACGCCCGCCGGTCCGGATGATGTGCCCATCGGGCAGCACCACGGTCAGCCCCGTCACGAGATCCGCCATGGTGCCATGGCGCACGGTCATCGTGCCGGAGGCGCGGGTCGAGGCCATGCCGCCCAGCGTCGCGTGCGCGCCGATGTCGATGGGCAGGAAGAGGCCGGTCGCCCGCAGCTCCTCGTTCAGCGCCTGCCGGGTGAGCCCGGCCTGCACGGTGCAATCCATGTCCTCGGGGCTGACGCGCAGCAGCTTGTTCATCTGGGACAGGTCGATGCAGAGCCCGCCCTGCGTGGCGTTCACCTGCCCCTCGATGCAGCTGCCCGCGCCGAAGGGCACGATCGGGCAGCCATGGTCGGCGCAGAGCCTGACGGCCTGCGCCACCTCCTCGGTGCTCTGCGCCATGAAGACAGCGTCGGGCAGGGCCGCCGGATGCCAGCTGTCCCCTGCCCCATGCTGGGCGCGGACCGCCTCGCCGCGCTCGATCCGGCCCGGAAAGGCAGCTTCAAGGGCGGCGAAAGCGGTCTGATGTGTCACCCCAGGATCCCCGGCAGGTTGAGTTGATGCTCGCGGGCGCAGTCGAGGGCGATCTCGTAGCCCGCATCCGCGTGCCGCATAACGCCTGTCGCCGGGTCATTCCAGAGCACGCGGGCGAGACGCTTGTCCGCCGCCTCGGTGCCGTCGCAGCAGATCACCATGCCGGAGTGCTGCGAGAAGCCCATGCCGACGCCGCCGCCGTGGTGCAGCGACACCCAAGTCGCGCCCGAAGCGGTGTTGAGCAGCGCGTTCAGCAGCGGCCAGTCCGAGACCGCATCCGAGCCGTCCTTCATGGCTTCCGTCTCGCGGTTCGGCGACGCCACCGACCCGGAGTCGAGGTGGTCCCGACCGATGACGATCGGTGCCTTCAGCTCGCCACTCCTGACCATTTCGTTGAACGCGAGGCCCAGCTTGTGGCGCAGTCCAAGGCCGACCCAGCAGATCCGCGCCGGAAGGCCCTGAAAGGCGATACGCTCGCGCGCCATGTCGAGCCAGTTGTGCAGATGCGGATCGTCGATCAGCTCCTTCACCTTCTGGTCGGTCTTGTAGATGTCCTCGGGGTCGCCCGAGAGCGCCGCCCAGCGGAACGGGCCGACGCCGCGGCAGAACAGCGGGCGGATGTAGGCGGGCACGAAACCGGGGAAGGCGAAGGCGTCTTCGAGCCCTTCCTCCAGCGCCATCTGGCGGATGTTGTTGCCGTAATCCAGCGTCGGCACCCCAGCGTTCCAGAAGTCGACCATCGCCGCGACATGCTCGCGCATCGAAGCCTTGGCGGCCTTGGTGACAGCCTTGGGGTCGCTCTCCTGCTTCTCGCGCCATTCGGCGACGCTCCAGCCCTTCGGCAGGTAGCCGTGCACCGGGTCATGCGCCGAAGTTTGGTCGGTCACGATGTCGGGGCGGCCGTTGGGCATCGGCTCGCCCGCCTGCATGCGGCGCACCAGCTCGGGGAAGACATCGGCGGCATTGGCGATCAGCGCCACCGACTTGGCCTCGCCCGCCTTGGTCCAGCGGTCGATCATCGCCAGCGCTTCATCCAGCGAGTGGGTCTTCTCGTCGCAATAGCGCGTGCGGATGCGGAAGTCGGCGCGGGTCTCATCGCATTCCACGGCAAGGCAGCAGGCCCCGGCCATGACCGCCGCGAGCGGCTGCGCGCCGCCCATGCCGCCAAGACCGCCGGTGAGGATCCACTTGCCCTTGAGGTTGCCCTCGTAGTGCTGGCGTCCCGCCTCGACGAAGGTCTCGTAGGTGCCCTGCACGATGCCCTGCGCACCGATGTAGATCCAAGAGCCCGCGGTCATCTGGCCGTACATCGCCAGACCCTTCTTATCGAGTTCGTTGAAGTGATCCCAATTGGCCCAATGCGGCACGAGGTTCGAGTTGGCGATCAGCACCCGCGGCGCGTCGGGATGGGTGCGAAACACGCCGACCGGTTTGCCCGATTGCACCAGCAGCGTCTCGTCCTCTTCGAGGTTCTTCAGTGACGAGACAATGCGATCGAAATCCTCCCAGGTGCGGGCGGCGCGGCCGATGCCGCCGTAGACCACCAGCTCGTGCGGGTTCTCGGCGACGTCGGGGTGCAGGTTGTTCATCAGCATCCGCATCGGCGCTTCGGTCAGCCAGCTTTTCGCGGTGATCTCGGTGCCGGTCGCGGGGAAGACGTCGCGCTGGTTGTGGCGGGGGTTGGTCATCGGGGGACTCCTCGGTGGGCAGGGTTACTTGGCAAGCGCGGGCGCGAGCGCCTCGATCCGCTGCAGCAGCTCGGCAAGGTGGACCCGCAGCTTGGCGGCCTTGCTCTCATCGTAGGCATAGGGGGCCACCTCGGTTTCGAGGTGGGTGTCCTGCGCCAGTTCCATCTGGATGGCGTGAAGGCCTTCCTCGGGGCGGCCATAGTGGCGCGTCGTCCAGCCCCCGGTGAAGCGGCCGTTGAGCACCGAGGTATAGCCCTCGGCGGCGGCGCAGGCCTCGGCCACGGCGGCCTCGATCGCCGGATCGCAGGTCGTGCCCTTGCCGGTGCCGATGTTGAAGTCGGGCAGCTTGCCGTCGAAGAGGAAGGGGATGTGCGAGCGGATCGAGTGGCAATCGTAGAGGATCGCCACGCCATGTCTCGCCCGCACCCGCTCTAGCTCGGCCATCAGCGCGGCGTGGTAGGGCGCGTGGAAGGCGTCGCGGCGGGCGGCGATCTCGGCCTCACCCGGCTCCTCGGTCCAGATCGGCGTGCCATCGAAATCTGTGAGCGGCACGAGGCCCGTGGTGTTCTGGCCGGGATAGAGGCTGGCGCCATCCGGCGGACGGTTGGCGTCGATCACATAGCGGTGGAAGGTGGCGCGCACCGTGGTGGCGCCCGGCAGCAGCCCCTCGTAGAGCCTGTGGATGTGCCAGTCGGTATCGCTCAGCTCCTGCCCGCTCGGGGTGAGCTTGCGGAAGATCTCGTCCGGCAGGTAGGTGCCGGTGTGCGGCAGGCCGAGGACGACGGGGCCATCGCCCCGGGTGACGGTGACGGGCTCGTTTCTCACAGCGCTTCCTCCAGTCCTGCGGCGGCCAGCAGCGCGCCCGTGCGCACCAGCGCGGCGCCTTTTTCAAGGTCGGGCGCCAAGTAGCGGTCATTCTCCAGCGGCGCGACATGCTCGCGGATCTTGCCCACCACGCGCGCGAGGCGATGCGAGGTCTTCAGCGGCGCGCGGAAATCCACGCCCTGCGCGGCGCAGAGCGCCTCGACCCCGAGGATCACCGACAGGTTGCGGTTCATCAGACCAAGGCGGCGCGCGCCGTGGGCGGCCATCGACACATGGTCCTCCTGATTGGCCGAGGTCGGCGTGCTGTCGGTCGAGCAGGGGTTGGCGAGGTGCTTGTTCTCGGACATGAGCGCGGCGGTGGTCACCTCGGCGATCATGTAGCCCGAATTCAGCCCTGGCGCGGGCGTCAGGAAGGGCGGCAAGTCGTGGTTCATCGCCGGATCGACCATCAGCGCGACGCGGCGCTGCGCGATGGCGCCGATTTCCGACAGCGCCAGCGCGATCTGGTCGGCGGCAAAGGCCACCGGCTCGGCGTGGAAGTTGCCGCCCGACACGATCTGCCCCGGCCCCAGAACCAGCGGGTTGTCGGTGACCGCGTTGGCTTCGATCTCGAGCGTGGTCGCGGCGTAGCGCAGAAGATCGATGGCCGCGCCCGCCACCTGCGGCTGGCAGCGGATGCAATAGGGATCCTGCACCCGGGTGTCGCCGATCCGGTGGCTCTCGCGGATCTCCGAGCCTTCCATCAGGTCGCGGATGCCCGCCGCAACCTCGATCTGGCCGCGATGGCCGCGCAGCGTGTGGATCTCGGCGCGGGTGGGCGCGGTGGAGCCCATGATCGCGTCCGTGGTGAGGCTGGCGGTGACGATCGAGGTCTGCGCGTTGCGCCAGCCCTCGAACAGCCCCACCAGCGCCAGCGCGGTCGAGAACTGCGTGCCGTTGATCAGCGCGAGACCTTCCTTCGGCCCCAGCACCACAGGTTCCAGCCCGGCCTTCGCCAGCGCCTCGGCACCATGATGTACATCGCCGCCAAATTCCGCCTGCCCTGCCCCCAGCAGCACGGCGGTCATATGCGCCAGTGGCGCGAGGTCACCCGAGGCACCGACGGACCCTTGGCATGGCACCACCGGGGTAACCCCCTTCTCGAGCATCGCTTCCAGCAGATCGACGGTCTGCACCTGCACACCCGACGCACCGCGCCCGAGGCTGAGCAGCTTCAGCGCCATCATCAGGCGCGTGGTGGCGCGGGGCAGCGGCTCGCCGACGCCGCAGCAATGCGACAGGATCAGGTTGCGCTGCAGCGTCGCCGTGTCCTCGGGCGCGATCTTGATCGAGGCGAGCTTGCCGAAGCCGGTGTTGACGCCGTAGATCGCCTCGGACCCGGCGGCGGCATCGGCGACAACCTTGGCCGAGGCGGCGATGCCCGGGCGCGCCGCGTCATCGAGACGGGCCGGCGCATCGGTCCGCCAGAGCTGTTCGAGCTGCGCCAGCGTGGCGGCGCCGGGGGTGAGGATCATGCTTGGCCTCCGAAAATACGGGTATGGAGCGGGTTGAACCCGATGCGATAGGACAGCTCTGCCGGGCTGCCCGTGTTCCAGATGTTGAGATCGGCGCGCTGGCCCGCGACGATCCGGCCCCGGTCGCTGAAGCCCAGCGCCTTGGCGGCGTTCACCGTCACCCCGCGCAGTGCCTCTTCCGGCGTCATGCAAAAGAGCGTGCAGCCCATGTTCATGGCCAGCAAGAGCGAGGTCAGCGGCGAGGTGCCAGGGTTGGCGTCGGTCGAGAGCGCCATGGGCACATTGTACTTGCGGAAGGCCGCGACGGGCGGCGCCTGCGTCTCGTGGATCGCGTAGAAGGCGCCGGGCAGCAGCACGGCAACCATCCCCGCCGCAGCCATCGCCTCGGCATCGGCCTCGGTGGCATATTCCACGTGATCGGCCGAGAGCGCGCCATACTTGGCTGCAAGCTGGATGCCGCCCTGATGCGACAGCTGCTCGGCGTGCAGCTTGACCGGCAGCCCGAGCCTTTGCGCCTCGGCAAAGACCGGCTCCATCTCGGCGGCGGAAAAGGCGATGCCTTCGCAGAAGCCGTCGACCGCATCCACCAGCCCCTCGGCATGGGCGGCACGCAGGGTCGGCAGGCAGACTTCGTCGATGTACTCGGCCTTGGTCCCCGTCCACTCCGGCGGCAGCGCATGGGCCCCGAGGAAGGTGGTCACCACGTTGACCGGGCGCAGCTCGGCAAGCTTGCGGGCGACGCGCAGCAGGCTCAGTTCGGTGTCCCGATCAAGCCCGTAGCCGGACTTGATTTCGACGGTGGTCACCCCCTCGGCGAGCAGCGCATCGAGCCGCGGCAGCGATTGCGCGATCAGCACGCCCTCGTCCGCCGCGCGGGTGTGCTTTACGGTCGAGGCGATGCCGCCGCCGGCGCGGGCAATCTCTTCGTAGCTCGCGCCCTCGAGGCGCATCTCGAATTCGCGGGCGCGCGAGCCGCCGTAGACGAGGTGGGTGTGGCAGTCGGTCAGCGCGGGCGTCACGAGACGGCCCTCGAGCTCGGTCACCGCCCAGTCGGCATAGGTTTCGGGCAGGTCGGCCATGGGACCGACCCAGGCGATGGTGCCGCCATCGATCGCCACGGAACCGCCCTCGAGCAGCCCGTAGCCCTTGTCCCCCTCCAGCGTCACTAGCGTTCCGCCGCGCAGCACCTGTTGCTTTGTCATATCGATTCTCCCGGTCGTAGGGTCTTTATGTCTATACAATTGAAGTTCTGTCAATCGAGGCGTCGGGAAAACCAGCCCGCGTGCGCCGCAGTGCCCACCCAACAGGCGTTAGAGAAGTCGGGCGGGTCGGTATTGACGTCACCGCGTTCACTTTAGAAAAACTAAACCAATGCGCAGCCCCGGCCCGCTTGTCCAACGCCCCGCCAAGAGACATCCTCGCCGCATCTTTCGCCCGCCAGAGGACTCCCCATGTCGCGCCCCGACCAGCTCAAACTCGGAACTTTCGTCTATACCTTCGGCTTCCACCCGGCGGCCTGGCTGCATCCGGGAAGCGATGTGCATGGCGCCAATGACCTCACGCACCTCAAAAAGGTCGCGCAGATCTCCGAGGCGGCCAAGCTCGACTTCATGTTCTTCGCCGACAGCCCGGCGGCGGCCATCGGCGATCCCGCCGCCCTCGCCCGGCAGCCCACCAAGATGAACCGTTTCGAGCCGATCACCGCGATCACCGCGCTGTCGCAGCACACCGAGAAGCTCGGCTTCGTCGCCACCGCCTCGACCTCCTACTACGAGCCCTACAACATCGCGCGGCTTTTCGCCTCTGCCGACCATATGTCGGGCGGACGGATGTGCTGGAACGTGGTGACCTCGGACCACGACGAGACCGGCTACAACTACAACCGCGAGGGGCTACCGCCGCATGCCGAGCGCTACGAGCGCTGCGAGGAATTCGTCGACGTCGTTTTCGGCCTCTGGGACAGCTACGAGCCGGATGCGCTGCTGCTCGACCGCGACAGTGGTATCTACCACGACCAGTACAAGCTCCACGAGCTGAACCACAACGGCAAGCACTTCCAGGTGCGCGGCCCGCTGAACATCGCTCGCACCCCGCAGGGCCGCCCGGTGATCGCTCAGGCCGGCGGCTCCGAGCCCGGCATGGAGCTCGCCGCCCGCACCGCCGAGATGGTGTTCTCGCTGGCCTCGAACATCGACAAGAACCGCGCCTTTTATGCCAATGTGAAGAGCCGCATGGCCAAATACGGGCGGCACGAGGACGATCTGAAGATCATGCCCGGCATCGTCATCAACGTCGGCGAGACCGAGGCAGAGGCCGAGGCCAAGGCGCAGCAGCTGGTGGATTTGATGCACCCCGACGTCGGCCTGCTGATGCTGCAGGAGTTCCTCGAGGCGGACCTGCGCGGCGTCGATCTCGACAAGCCCTTCCCGATGGAGCGGATGCCGCAGAAGGCCAAGGGCTCGAAGGCGCTCTTCGACGAGCTGAAGGAATTCGTCACCCAGGGCCACACCATGCGCGAGCTGATCACCCATTACGCCCGCCGCCACACCGGCAACGGGCTGACCGGCACGCCCGTGCAGATCGCCGACTTCATGCAGGAATGGTTCGAGACCCGCGCCGCCGACGGCTTCATCCTAATGTTCCCGACGCTGCCCAGCTCTCTCGAGGATTTCACCCGCCTGGTGGTTCCAGAGCTGCGCCGTCGCGGGCTGTTCCGCGAGGAGTATGAGGCCGGCACCCTGCGCGGAAACCTCGGCATCTCGGAGCCCGGCAACCGCTACACGCTGGCCCGCGCGGCGGAATAGACCGACCGCCGGGCGCGCCGGGCCCCTGCCACCGTTCCCGGGATATCCGCACCTGGAAGAAAGGGGGCGGGGCGCTCCGCCCGCCTGTCACAAAATCGGCGCGGCGGGGCGCGCGGGGCCGGGAACGAATTCCGCATTTCGAAGTTGAGGGCCATGATCCCTCATTTGAGACTGCCCAGTTCATGAACCGCACCCCCACCGCCGACCCCGTGCTGCGCGTCAGCGTCGCGATCCTTGCGGGGCTGGCCCTGCTGGTCTGCCTCAAGCTCGCCCAGGACATCTTTGCCCCGCTGATGCTCGCGGTGATCGTCGGCATTATCTTCTCGCCCCTTGCCGACCGGCTGGAGCGGATCAAGATGCCGCGCGGGCTCGCGGCGATCTTTTTAATCGTGCTGATCTTTTTCCTTTTTGCCTCGCTTGCTTTCCTCGCCGAGCCCTATGTCACTGCCGCCATCAACCGCATCCCCACGGTGAAATACGAGATCCGCAAGTTCCTCTTCGAGTACCGCGACCTGATCCGCGGTATCGACGAAGTCGAACAGGCGCTTGGCGCGGCGCAGAAGAAGGCCGAGGAAGGGTCAGCCATGCCCAGCGTCACCGATGCGCTCTACCTCGCGCCGGTCATCGTGGCGCAGGCGCTGGTTTTCTTCGGCGGGTTGTTTTTCTTCCTTCTGACCCGCTGGGGCATCTACAACTGGATGGCCCACCGCATCGGCGACAACACAACCACCGCGTCTATTCTCGAGCGCTTCTGCGCGGCCGAACGCTCTGTCGCGCGCTATTTCGCCACCATCTCGCTGATCAACATCGGTCTGGGCTTCGCGGTGACCGGCGGGCTGATGGCGATTGGCATGCCCGCCGCACCGATCTGGGGCATCGCCGCGGCGCTGCTGAACTACGTGCTCTACGTCGGGCCGGCCGCCATGGTCGCAGGGCTGCTGCTCAACGGGCTGGTGGCCTTCGACGGGCTGATGAGCTTTGCCCCGGCCGCGATCTACCTGTTCTTCAACATGTGCGAAGCACAGTTCGTCACCCCCGGCCTGGTGGGCAAGCACATCCAGATCAACCCCTTCTTGATCTTCGTCTCGCTGGTTTTCTGGCTCTGGCTCTGGGGGCCGCTCGGCGGCATCGTCGCCATTCCGACCACGGTGATCGTGCTGCACCTCTTCGACATCATCGGCGAGGGGCGCAAGGCTCCGCCCGCCCGCCGCGCCGCCTGAGGCGCGGCGCCCCCGCCGCGGGACCGCGCCCGTCCCCGCGCGTGACAGAAGAAACTCTTTGCGAAAACGCCCGGATAGAGGATCATTGTCCGGGCAGGATAGCTCTCGGAGTCCCGGCACTTGCGACTCGAAGGACCCTGCGCGGTTTTCAGGAGGCGCGTATTTCCGGTGTCCATCGCATCCCATTCGATCCCCTTCGGGCTGATCCTCCTCATCTTCCTGCTCGCATTGCCCGCCTGCGCCTTTGCCGGGTTCCGCTTCGGCAGCCACGAGCTCCGGCAGAACCCGTCGAGCTATGCCGAGGGCAAGATGCCGGGCGAGGCGTCTCTCGGCGCGCTGCTGGCGTTGCTGGGGCTGCTGCTCGGCTTCACCTTCAGCGCCGTGCTGAACTGGCGCGAGGCCAGCGTTTCCGCGGTGGTCGAAGAGGCGGCAGCGCTCGGCACCGCCTTCCTGCGCGCCGATCTTCTGCCCGAGGCCGAGGGCCGGCCGCTGCAGCAGGCGCTGCTGGGCTACGCGCGCACCCGCGTCGTGCCGCAAGGCTACCGTCCCACCCGCGAGAACATCGATGCCTTCGTGGCGCGCAGCACCGAGGCGCAGGCGGCGCTCTGGCCCGCCACCATGGCGGCGCTGACGCCCGAGGTTCCCGCCCCTGTCGCCACCTATGTGGCCGGCGGCATCACCGAGGTGCTCGACGCGCACAGCCGCCGCGTCGCCGCCGCCTCGAAGTCGATCACATCGGGCATCTGGATGCTGCTGACCTTCGCCGCCGGATCGGGGGTCTTCATCATCGGCAACCGCGCGGCACTGCAGGGCCGACGACTGAGCTGGCGGACGCTGGTCTTCTCGCTGGTGCTGACCGCGGTGCTGGTGACCATCGAGGATCTCAGCCGCGCCTCGGACGGGTTCACCGTGGTGCCCCAGACCCCGCTGATCGCCGCCGTGGCCGACATGGAGGGCGCCCTCGGCGCTGCGGCCCTGGCGAGCGCCGCACCCAGCCCCTGAAGCCCGGCGTCAGCCCGGCACCAGTACCACGCTTTCATGCTCGTTGGATCGGTCCGCGCGATCAGCGCCACCGCGCCGCAGATTGCGCCACCGCCGAAAAAGAAAAGGCTCCACCTCGGGGAAAAGGTGGAGCCTTGCAACGATCCGGGCCACTGAGGGAAGTCGGGACAGGGTGCAACCCGGGATCAGGGACAGGACAAATGGTGGGTCCTTGTGCTTCAAACACCGGGGCGGGACATTGGTTCCCGCAATTCGTCACATTTTTTCAGAACCTTCCGTGGCCTGCTCCGATGCTGCCTTCGCCGCGTCCTTTCCCGCGCTGCGGCGCCCCAGGAGCACCTGCGCCAGCTCGATGTTGAGCTGCGCGCCGAGCAGCGTCACCAGCGCGCTGACGTAGAACCACAGCAACAGCGCCACCACCGCCCCGAGCGAGCCGTAGACCTCGTTCAGCCGGTCGAAGTTGCGCACGTAACTGGCCAGGGCAAAGGAGCCGATGGCCCAGGCGATCACCGCAAGCGCCGCACCCGGCGTCAGCCAGGGCATCCGCGCGCGGCGCCGGTTCGGCCCGAAGCGATAGACCAACGCGACGGCCAGGTAGACGACGCACAGCAGCACGATCCATTTCGTCCCCTCGACCGCGATCTCGACCCCCGCCGGCAGGTGCAGGAAGGCCATGCCCGCCGGAACCACGACCACCGCCGCGAAGGCCAAGAGCGCCACCAGCACAAGCACGGCGGTCATTCCGTAGGCCACCAGCACGCGGCGCACCGGGTTGGTGCGATGCGGCGCCTCGGTCACCGTGTTGAGCCCGCGGATCAGCGCCGCCACCGAGGCCCGCGCCGTCCAGATCGCCACCACGATCGAGGCGATAGAGGCCCATTGCAGCGTCGAGCGGTTGGTCGAGATCAGCTGGGTGATCTGCGCGTCTATGAGTTGGAAGGCGGTTTCGGGAATGACCTCGGTGAGCAGCTCCATTTGCTCGGCGATGGCGATGGGATCGGCCCAGTAGCCCCAGATGGCAATCACCGCCGCCATCGCCGGAAAGATCGACAGGAAGGCGTAAAAGGCCACGCCCGCCGCGATCAGCCCGAGATTGCGCTCGTCCATCCGCAGCCAGGTCCGCCACAGGGCATGCAGCCAGCCGCGCAGCCCGACGTGACGCAGGTGCACGCGCTCCTTGCGCGCGGCATAAGCCGCAGATTGCGGCGCGGGGTCAGGCGGGGAGGAGACGTTCTGCATCTGCGCAACCTGCGCATAAGCCAACGCGGCGTCAATCCGCTGGTTGCCCGAAGGAGGGCAAATTTGCGACGCCGATGCGGCCCACAGCTGCGGAACCGCCCGCACTTGCGCGCGTTGATCCGGTGAACCCCAATGGAGAGCGCCCCCGTGACCGACAATCGCAAGATCTGTGTCATCCTCAATGAGCACTCCGGGGATCACCCCGACAGGCAGAGCCGCCGCGAGAAGCTGACGGAGCTTTTCGCGCAGAACGGGCTCGAGGTCGAGTTGATCGGCCTCACCCCCGACAAGCCGATCCTCGACACCGCGCGCAAAGCCGCGGGCAACGGCTGCGCGATGATCGTCGCCGCGGGCGGCGACGGCACCATCGGCGCGGTGGCCGCCGCCGCGCATGAAGCAGGCGTGCCGATGGGGGTGATCCCGCAGGGCACCTTCAACTATTTCGCCCGTGGCCTCGATATCCCCGAAGAGCCCGAAGGCGCGGTGCGCGTGCTCGCAACCGGCCGCCTGCGTGAGATCAGCCTCGGCGAGGTCAACGGCGAGGTGTTCCTCAACAACGCCAGCCTCGGGATCTACCCGCTGATCCTGCGCACCCGAGAGGGCGTCTACCAGCGCTGGGGCCGCTCGCGCATCGCTGCCTACTGGTCGGTGGTCCTCGCGCTCGCCGGGTTCCGCCACCCCCTGCGCCTTCGGGTCGAGGTGGACGGGCACAGCTCCGAGATGCGCACCCCCCTCGCCTTCGTCGCCAACAGCGCCTACCAGCTCGAGCAGTTCAATCTCGACGGGGCCGATGCGATCCGCGACGGCGAGTTCGTGCTCTTCACCTCCAAGGGCGCCAGCCGCTGGGATCTGGTGCGCGCCTCCTTCCGCCTCGCCATCGGCAAGGCGCAGAAGGGCGAGGAATTCGGCTTCGTCACCGGGCGCGAGATCACCCTGCACGCAGACAGGCCCCAAGCGCTGGTGGCCCGCGACGGCGAGAAGGAGCTGATGCAGACCCCCATCCGCTTCCGCCGCCGGTCCGAGCCGCTGCGCGTGATGGTTCCGGCGGAGAACGTCCCGGCGCGAGAAAATTCGGAGCTCGAAAGGCCCGCGGACGCCACCCTCGAAAAGGGCCTGCCGGCATGACCCGGATTATTCACCTGTCAGACCTGCACTTCGGCCGCACCGCGCCCGAGCTTCTCGATCCGCTGCTGCGGTCGGTGAACGGCGCCAAGCCCGATCTCGTTGCGGTCACCGGCGATTTCACCCAGCGCGCCCGCCGCAGCCAGTACCGCGATGCCCGCGCCTTCCTGCGCAAGCTGCAGGCGCCCTGGATGGCGGTGCCGGGCAACCACGACGTGTCTCTCGACAACCTTTGGCTGCGCTTCGTACGCCCCTACCGCCGCTACCGCCGCTTCATCACCGAAGAGATGATGCCGGTGAAGCACCTGCCGGGGTTGACCGTGGTCGGCTTCAACACCGTCGACCGCTTTCGCTGGCAGCGCGGCAAGATCCGTTGGCTGCAGATGCGTCATGCCTGCCGGGTCTTCGCGGAGAGCGAGGGGCTCAACGTGGTGCTTGCCCACCACCCCTTCGAGCAGGACCCGGATGTCGAGAAATCGCTGATGCGCGATGCCGACCAGGCCATCGAGCGGCTGTCGGAATGCGGCGCCCATCTCGTGCTCTCGGGGCACCTGCACCGCTGGCGGACAGAGCCCTTCCTGTCGCGCAAGCACGGCGCACAGGTGCTGCAAGTGCACGTGGGCACCGGGCTCTCGACCAGGCTGCGGGGACAGGAAAACGATTTCGCCATCCTCGATCTCGAAAGCCACAGCGCCAACATTTGCCGGATGATCGCCCGCGAGAACCACTTCGTCGAGGCCGAGCGGCGGCACTACACCTTTGGCGAGTCAGGCTGGGAACGCACGCCGGAATGGCCGCCGCGCACACCCCAGCAGGCGGAACCCGCCGCGGCGCGGGGCGTTGGCTCCAAGTGAGAGACATCAGTCCGCAAGGAGGCCGAGATGACAGCCGACAGCCGCGACGAGCGCGCGCGTGACGTCGCCCATCCTCACGACACCCGCGCGGGCCCCGGCGACGCCGGGGCCACGGACCGCCCGGTCCAGCTTCCCGAAACGCCCGAAATCCGCCGCACGGGGCGCCGGGCCGTGCTTCTTTTCGTGGGGCTGGTCGTCGCCGCGATTGTGATCATCGCCATTTTCAACGGTGCAGTGACCGGCTGAGCCGAGGCCGCCTCAGATCACCCTCAGATCACGCCGGTGATCATCAGTGGCACCACCACTGCCGCCGCCAGCGTCACGCAGCCGATTGTGGCAAAGAGCCCGTCACGCACAAGCAGCGCCGTCGCAAAGCAAAGCACTGTGAGCCCGAGGATCGACGAGGAAAACGGCACCAGCTCGAGAAAGGGCATGGCGAGCCCGCAGAGCAGACACACCGCCTGAAGCAGCTTGCGCATCGGCCCGGCGGTCATCAGTCGCAGCCGGCTGCGCGCGTGTCGGTCGAGCCAGTCGCCCAATCCCCGCAGCTTGCCCAGCCCATCGCGCGCCTTCGAGCCGTCGAAATTGCGTTTCATGAGGAAGTCCGGCAGCCACAGGTGGCGGCGCGAGATCAGCATCTGCGCCGAAATGAACGCGATGAGCAACCCGCAGAAGGTCGAGAACAACGGGATCCCAGACAGCGGCGAGACGACAAGCAGCGCAGGCACCATCAGCGCGGGGATGAACGAGCTTTCGCCGAAGCTCTCCACCATGTCGCGCAGCGACACGCGCGGTCCCTGCGCGGCATCTTGAAGGCGGTCTACGATCTCGCCAACCGGACGATCGGTGGAGGACCCGGCGTCGGTCTCGGGCGCGGCGGCGCTGCTCATGCGGGGAGCTCCTTTGAGGCTGGCGAACTTTTGTCAAACGTGGGCGCCACTTCGACGGTTCCCTTCCGAGAGATCGAGAAGCGGCGCGGTCTGCGCCGCGCCGCTTCCGCAAGAGTTACAAACCCTGCCTCACTCCGCCGCGTTGCGGCGCGGAAGCACCCAGTCGGGGCGCGGGAAGTGGCAGGTATAGCCGCCGGGATAGCGCACGAGGTAGTCCTGGTGTTCCGCCTCGGCTTCCCAGAAGTCGCCGACCGGCTCGACCTCGGTCACCACCTTGCCGGGCCAGATCCCCGAGGCGTCGACATCGGCAATCGTCTCCAGCGCCTCGGCCTTCTGCGCCTCTTCGACGTAGTAGATCGCCGAGCGGTAGCTCATGCCAAGGTCATTCCCCTGCCGGTTGAGCGTGGTCGGATCGTGGATCTGGAAGAAGAACTCGAGAATCCGCCGGTAGCTGATCTTTTCGGGATCGAAGAGAATTTCGATGCCCTCGGCATGGGTGCCGTGGTTGCGATAGGTGGCGTTGGGCACATCGCCGCCGGTATAGCCGACGCGGGTCGCCTCGACCCCGGGCAGCTTGCGGATCAGATCCTGCATGCCCCAGAAACAGCCGCCTGCGAGAACTGCGCGTTCAGTGCTCATGCCACGTCCTCCACTTGATCAAGGTAGGCGCCGTATCCCTCGGCCTCCATCTCCTCGCGCGGCACGAAGCGCAGCGAGGCGGAGTTGATGCAGTAGCGCAGCCCGCCACGGTCCACTGGCCCGTCCGGGAACACGTGTCCCAGATGCGAGTCGCCATGCGCCGAGCGCACCTCGGTGCGGATCATGCCGTGGGTGGTGTCGCGCAGCTCGGCGACATGGGCGGGCTCGATGGGCTTGGTGAAGCTCGGCCAGCCGCAGCCGCTCTCGTATTTGTCGGACGACGCGAAGAGCGGCTCGCCTGAGACGATGTCCACGTAGATGCCGGGCGCCTTGTTGTCGAGATACTTGCCGGTGCCCGGCCGCTCGGTGCCATTCTCCTGCGTGACGCGGTACTGCTCGGCGTCGAGCGCCGCGATCACGTCGGGATTGCGTTCGTATGTCGCCATGGAATCCTCCGGTCTTTGGTCTTGGCCCTAAGATGGGGTCCCGCGTCGGCAATGCAAAGCCCCCTTCGCAAGCGGCGCGCCGCCACCTGCGCCCACCCGGAGGGCGGCCCGCCGCCAAACGTCGCGCTGCCCCCGGAACCGGCGGACCACCGCCAGCCCACAAAGGCCATTTCCGGCAAGTCCATGCCGCTTTCACACACGCGCGTCACCTTCCGGCGACCGTGGGATCCGAAAGCCCCTTCCGCGCATTGTCTCGATGACCGGCACGAGATGCGTACCGGAGTCACCGACCAAGAATGCAAGGAAGACCCAAGATGACCCTCCGTTCCACCACCAAACTCGGCCTTGCCGTTCTCACCGCCGCCTCGCTTTCCGTCGCGGCCCATGCGCAGACCACCACCCCGGATCCCGCCACGCAGGAGCAGGCGCCGCTTCAGTCCTCCGAGATGACCGACACCACCGGCGCCACCGGCTCGGGCGTGACCGACACCATGGCAGTTTCGCCGCAAACCGCCGACGCGCTGCGCGCCGACGTGCCGCAGAGCTACGGGCAGGTGATTTCCTCGCTGCACAACGCCGACCTTTCCATGGCCGACCCGGAAACCGTGGTCGAAGCCTCGAAGGTCGAGATCCTGCCGCTCAGCGGGCTGAAGGGGCAGGCAAACGAGAGCGCGGACGCTCTCGATGACGCGCTGAAGGCCGCCGCGCCGGAGCTCGACGCGCTGCGCGGGCTGCTCTCGGAGAATGACGCGCTGACGGCCGAACTGACGGATCAGGGCTACGCCGCCGACGACGTGATCGGTGTCTATGCCGCGCAAGACCATATCAAGCTGCTGGTCGACGACCGCAGCTGACCCGATCCGCGCCCGCGCGGCGCGGTCCGGGGCTTGCCTCGTGGCCCCGGAAGCCCCCTGTGTTCTCCAGCGCAGGGGGCGTTTGCACGGCTCTGGCCCTGCGGCGTGCACGCTCAGGTCGCAGCGATGATCACGACACACGCACTTGGAGAACACCCGCTATCCCATTCGCGTGATTTTGCTTGCAGGCTGCCCCTGCCCCGCCCATCTTTACAGCAGGAGGCACGTACTCCTGTCAGAACCTCCTGGATCCCAGGAACCCTCGTGAGCGTCGGTGCCATCCCTCGGCATCGGCGCTTTTTCCTGTGTCCCCGCGGGGACAGCGGATCGCGACCGCAGCCGTCCCCGCGGGGACAGAGCCAATCCTCAGCCCGCCGCCCCTTCGGCCTCGGCCAGCCGCGCGACCGCCCATCGCGCCGCGTCGCGTACCGTCTCGTCGGCATCCTCGCACAGCCCCTGCGCCGCTTCCCGCAAATCCGCCCGCCCCGAGTTGCCGATGGCGTAGAGCACGTTGCGCACAAAGCGGTCGCGCCCGATGCGCTTGATCGGAGAGCCCGAGAAGCGCGCCCGGAAGCCCGCATCATCCAGCGCCGCCAGCTCGGCCAGCGGCGGCGAGAGCAGATCGTCGCGGGCGTGGTATTTCATCTCCGAGGCGACTTCGGCGAACTTGTTCCACGGACAGGCCGCAAGGCAGTCGTCGCAGCCGTAAATGCGGTTGCCGAGCAGCCCGCGCAGCTCTTCGTCCACCGGCCCCGCGTGTTCGATTGTCAGATAGGAAATGCAGCGCCGCGCATCGAGCCGGTAGGGCGCCGGGAAGGCCGCCGTGGGGCATGCGTCGAGGCAGGCCCGGCAAGTGCCGCAATGGTCGCGCTCGGCGGCATCGACCGGCAGCTCCAGCGTGGTGAAGATCGCCCCGAGAAAGAACCACGATCCCAGCTCGCGGCTGACCAGATTGGTGTGCTTGCCCTGCCAGCCCAGCCCCGCCGCCTGTCCCAGCGGTTTCTCCATCACCGGCGCGGTGTCGACGAAGACCTTGATCTGCGGCGCCTCGATCCCTGCCTCGCGGCCAGCGGCATCGATCAGCCAGCGCCCGAGCCGCTTGAGCTTCTTCTTCACCACGTCGTGGTAATCGCGGTTCTGTGCGTAGACCGAGATCGCCGCGCGGTCCTGTTGCGTCAGCACCGTTCGGGGGTCGTGCTCGGGGCCGTAGTTCTCGGCCAGCATGATCACCGAGCGCGCCTCGGGCCAGAGCGCCGCCGGGTTGCCGCGCCAATGGGTGCGCTCGGCCATCCAGCCCATCTGCCCATGGTACCCCGCCTCGAGAAAGGCCGCCAGCCGCTCGGCCAGCTGCGGCACGTCGCCGGGGCGGCAGATGCGGCAGGCCGCAAAGCCCACCTCTGCCGCCTCGCCCAACAGCCGTGCCTTCAGATCGTCCATGAAACCCCTTTCCTCTGGACCCCAGACATCGGAACGGGACGCGGCCCGGTCAATGGCTACCGCGCCCCCGCCCGGAAAGACGCCGCGCAAGATGCGACAAGGCCGGCCCCAGAACTCCGCGACCGGCCCTTTCTTCCAGGGAGACACACCCCGGGGATGACGTCACCGTAAGCGGAGCGGGGGGCAGCGCCCCCACCCGTTTCAGGCAGTCCGGCGCTCAGCCCTTGGCAACCACGCCATAGATCTGCGCGATGCGCGCGACCGCCGCCTCGGGCGACAGCTCCTCGCTCTCGCCGGTGCGGCGCGAGGTCAGTTCGACCACGCCGTTCTTCAGCCCGCGCGGGCCGACGGTGATGCGCCACGGCAAGCCGATCAGATCCATGGTGGCGAACTTGCCGCCAGCGCGCTCGTTGCGGTCGTCGTAGAGCGGCTCGAGCCCGAGCGCGGTCAGCGACGTGTAGAGCGCCTCGCAGGCGGCATCCGCCTCTTCGTCGCCCTGCTTGAGGTTGACGATGCCGCAATGGAAGGGCGTGACACCCTCGGGCCAGATGATGCCCTTGTCGTCGTGGCTGGCCTCGATGATCGCGCCCAGCAGGCGCGACACGCCGATGCCGTGCGAGCCCATGTGCACCGGCACCTTGTTGCCCTCGTTGTCGACGACGGTGGCGCCCATCGGCTCGGAGTACTTGGTGCCGAAGTAGAAGATCTGGCCGACCTCGATGCCGCGCGCGGTGCGGCGGCGTTCCTCGGGGACTTCGGCGAAGAGCGCCTCGTCGTGGGTTTCGTCGGTGCGGGCGTAGCGCGAGGTGAACTCCTCGAGCACGGCCTGGCACTGCTCGACCGAGTCGTAGTCGATCTCGCGGTCGCCGAACTTCAGCTCGGTGATCTGGCTGTCGTAGAAGACCTCGGACTCGCCGGTCTCGGCCAGCACGAGGAACTCGTGCGTGTCATCGCCACCGATCGGTCCGCTGTCGGCGCGCATCGGGATTGCCTGCAGGCCCATGCGCTCGTAGGTGCGCAGGTAGCTGACGAGGTGGCGGTTGTAGGCGTGCAGCGCGTCTTCCTTGGTCAGGTCGAAATTGTAGCCGTCCTTCATGTAGAACTCGCGGCCGCGCATCACGCCGAAGCGGGGGCGGATCTCGTCGCGGAATTTCCACTGGATCTGGTAGAGCGTCAGCGGCAGATCCTTGTAGCTGCCGACGTGGCTGCGGAAGATGTCGGTGATCAGCTCTTCGGCGGTGGGCGTGAACAGCATGTCGCGGTCATGCCGGTCGCGAATGCGCAGCATTTCCTCGCCGTAGTCGTCGTAGCGACCGGACTCGCGCCAGAGGTCCGCCGACTGGATCGTCGGCATCAGCATCGGGATATGGCCCGCGCGCTTCTGCTCCTCGTGGATGATGTCCTCGATCTTGCGCAGCACCTTGAAGCCCAGCGGCAGCCAGGAATAGATCCCCGCGCTCGATTGCTTGATCATGCCGGCGCGCAGCATGTAGCGGTGCGACACGATCTGCGCCTCGGACGGCGTTTCTTTCAGAACGGGCAGGAAATAACGGCTCAGACGCATGCGGGCCTCCCGGAAATTGGCGTTTGGACCGGGTTAGGCGAAGCCCGCGCCAAGGGCAAGTGCCCGCGCGGGTGGCTGGGCCGCGCCGGGCCCGTCGGACGATGCGGAAAGCGCCTCTCCCGCGGGGCCCGCGCGCGGACCCATCAGCCTTCGGGCCGGGCGCCCCGGCGGCTTCGCACAGGCAGCGAGCGGCAATCCTGCCTGAACCTGCCGCAACAGCCTCTCGGGCTTGAAAAAATGCCGCGGAGCGGCGATCAAGGATACACCGCAAGGAGAGGATTCCCATGGCGCTGCCCGTCCGCGATCAGATGAAGTACTGGGGCGTGGCCGCCATCGTCTTTGCCGTGGTGCTCTGGTACCTCGGCAACGTGCTGCTGCCGTTCATTCTCGGCGGGGCGATTGCCTATTTCCTCGATCCTGTCGCGGACCGGCTCGAGCGGCTGGGGCTGAGCCGTGCCATGGCGACGCTGGTGATCACCCTTTGCGCGATTCTGATCTTTGTCATTCTCGCGCTCGCGGTGATCCCGACGCTGGTGCGCCAGGCCGCCGACCTGATCGAGACCGCGCCGCAGCTGTTCCGCGACCTGCGCGACTTCATCGGCGTGCACTTCCCGACGCTGGTCGACGAGGGCAGCCCGATGCGCGAAGCGATCGGCACGGTGGGCGACACGGTCAAGGAGCGCGGGGCGGAATTGCTGAACACCGCGCTCAGCTCGGCGATGTCGGTGATCAACATCCTGATGCTTTTCGTCATCGTGCCGGTGGTGGCGGTCTACCTTCTGCTGGACTGGGATCGCATGGTGGCGCGCATCGACGAGCTGCTGCCGCGCGACCACGCGCCGGTGGTGCGCCATCTCGCCCGCGAGATCGACGCCACGCTCGCCGGTTTCGTGCGCGGCATGGGCTCGGTCTGCCTGATCCTCGGCTGCTACTACGCCATCGCGCTGGCGCTGGTGGGCCTGAACTTCGGCCTCGTCGTCGGCGTGGTCGCGGGTTTGCTGACCTTCATCCCCTATGTCGGCGCGATCATCGGCGGCGCGCTGGCCATCGGGCTGGCGCTCTTCCAGTTCTGGGGGGAATGGTACTGGATCGCCGCTGTGGCGGGGATCTTCTTCCTCGGCCAGTTCCTCGAGGGCAATTTCCTGACACCGAAACTGGTGGGCAGCTCGATCGGGCTGCACCCGGTCTGGCTGATCTTCGCGCTCTCGGTCTTCGGCACGCTCTTTGGCTTCGTCGGCATGCTGGTCGCCGTGCCGCTCGCCGCGGCGCTGGGGGTGATCATGCGCTTCGTGATCGACCAGTACAAGGAAAGCCAGCTTTACCGCGGGCTCGAGACCGAGGGCTACCGAAAAGGCCGCACGGCGACGGACCCCGAGGCCCGGTGAGCATGGCCCGGCAGCTTGCCTTGCCCCTGCCGGTCCGCGCCGCGCTGGGGCGCGAGGACTATTTCGTCTCTTCCTCCAACAGCCTCGCCGTGGCGCTGCTCGACGGCTGGCAGGGCTGGCCCGCGGGCAAGCTGCTGCTGGCCGGCCCCGCAGGCTCGGGCAAGACCCATCTCGCGCACGTCTGGGCGGCCGAGAGCGGCGCGACGATCCTGCCCGCCACCGCCCTGCCCGGCCTGCCGATCCTTGAGCTCACCGCCGGGCCGATCTGCCTCGAGGACGTGCCGCGGATCGCCGGGGACCGCGCCGCAGAAGAGGCGCTCTTTCATCTGCACAACCTCTCGCTGGCGCAGGGCCAGCCGCTGCTGCTGAGCGCCGAGACCGCGCCGCGGCACTGGCCGCTGGGGCTGGCGGATCTCAAGTCGCGCATGGAGGCCACCCAGAC
The DNA here is from genome assembly GCF_003111685.1 of Alloyangia pacifica. NCBI lineage: Bacteria > Pseudomonadati > Pseudomonadota > Alphaproteobacteria > Rhodobacterales > Roseobacteraceae > Alloyangia > Alloyangia pacifica. The sequence goes on from NZ_CP022190.1 coordinate 151,541, forward strand.
CGCCACCCTGCGCGAGCCCGACGACGCGCTGCTGGCAGCGGTGCTGGCCAAGCTGCTGGCCGACCGGCACTGCATCCCGGCGCCCGACGTGATCCCCTACCTGCTGCACCAGATGCCGCGCAGCTTCGCCATGGCACAGCGCGTCGCCGCCGAGCTTGATGCCCGCGCCCTCGGCCGCGCCAAGGGCATCACCCGGGCCCTGGCGCGCGACGTCTTGCTCTCTCTCGCGCGCCGAGGCTAGAGGAGCTTGCGCCGCCCGCGCCGGTCGGTCATCCTTGCCCTTTCATCAAGTTGTTGCAATTTGTGACGCATATGCCCCCCATGACCATCGCCGATTTTCTCAAAGCCCCGATCCCCGAGCCCCTGAAGCTGCCCGACATCGACCTGTCCGGGCCGGGCCGTTTCTTCAACCGCGAGCTCAGCTGGCTTGGCTTCAACTGGCGGGTGCTGGAAGAGGCCGAGAACACCAAGGTGCCGCTGCTGGAGCGGCTGCGCTTCCTGTCGATCTCGGCGACCAACCTCGACGAGTTCTACACGGTGCGCGTCGCCGGCCTGCGCGAGCTCGCCCATGCGGGCAACACCACGCCGGCGGCGGACGGGCTGACCCCGGCCGAGCAGCTGGTGCTGATCGACCAGGACGCGCGCGAGCTCATGGCGCAGCAACAGCGGGTGCTCGGCACCTTGCAACTCGAGCTCGAAGCGGCGGGCATCAGCCTCGTGCTGCGCGAAGACCTGCAGCCCGAGGACCTCGAGTTCCTGCAAAGGCAATTCCTCGAGCAGGTCTTCCCGGTGCTCTCGCCGCTGGCCATCGACCCGGCGCACCCCTTCCCCTTCATCGCCAACATGGGCTACTGCCTCGCGCTCGAACTCGAGCGCAAGCGCGACCGCCGTACCCGGCAGGCGCTGCTGCCGATCCCGCATCAGATCTCCCGTTTCATCGACCTGCCCGCAGGCGAGGGTGCGAAGCGCTTCATCTTCCTCGAGGACGTGCTGCTGCTGCACATCGAAAGCCTCTTCCCCGGCTACCGGGTGAAGGACCACTTCGGCTTCCGCGTGCTGCGCGACAGCGACATCGAGGTCGAGGAAGAGGCCGAAGATCTGGTGCGCGAGTTCGAGGTGGCACTGAAGCGCCGCCGCCGCGGCGAGGTGGTGCGGCTGACGATCACCGCCGGCGCGCCCAAGCAGCTGCGCAGCATCGTCATGCGTGAGCTGCTGGTCGGCGAGGACGAGGTGATCGAGCTCGACGGGATGATCGGCATGGCCGACCTCAAGGAGCTGGTGCTCGACGACCGCCCGGACCTCCTGTGGCCCAGCTTCACCCCGCGGGTGCCCGAACGGGTGCAGGACCACGAAGGCAACATGTTCGAGGCGATCAAGCAAAAGGACATGCTGCTGCACCACCCCTACGAGACCTTCGACATGGTGGTGCGCTTCCTGACCCAGGCGGCGCTCGATCCCGACGTGGTGGCGATCAAGCAGACGCTCTACCGCACCTCGCGCAACTCGCCCATCGTGGAAGCGCTTTGCGAGGCGGCCGAGGACGGCAAGTCGGTGACCGCGCTGGTCGAGCTCAAGGCGCGTTTCGACGAGGCCGCCAACATTCGTCAGTCGCGGCGGTTGGAGCGTTCTGGCGCCCATGTCGTCTATGGCTTCCTTGACTGGAAGACCCACGCCAAGATCTCGAGCGTTGTGCGCCGCGAGGGCGACAGGCTGGTGACCTACACCCACTGGGGCACCGGCAACTACCACCCGATCACCGCCAAGATCTACACCGACCTGAGCTTCTTCACCTGCGACGCGGCGCTTGGTCGGGATGCGTCGAAGATCTTCAACTACCTGTCGGGCTACGCCATGCCCGAGGGGCTCGAGAACCTGGTCATCTCGCCGCACACGCTCAAGCCCCGCATGCTCGAGTTGATCGAGGCCGAGGCCGAACACGCCCGCGCGGGCCGCCCGGCGCAGATCTGGCTGAAGATGAACTCGCTGATCGAGCCGGACATGATCGACGCGCTCTATGCCGCCAGCCAGGCGGGGGTGAAGATCGACTGCGTGATCCGCGGGATCTGCGGGCTGCGGCCGGGGGTCAAGGGCCTGTCCGAGACCATCCGCGTCAAGAGCATCGTCGGCCGTTTCCTGGAACACTCGCGCATCGCCTGTTTCGGCAATGGCCACGGGCTGCCGCACAGCAAGTCGCGGGTGCTCATCTCTTCGGCGGACTGGATGGGACGCAACCTCAACCGCCGCATCGAGACCGGGGTCGAGATCATGAACCCCACGGTGAAGGCGCAGATCGTCAGCCAGATCATGGCGGCGAACCTCGCCGACACGGCGCAGAGCTGGGTGATGGAACCCTCGGGCAAGTTCACGCGCCACCCGGTCCCGGAGGGAGAATTCTCGTTCAACTGCCATCGCTTCTTCATGGAAAATCCCTCGCTCTCGGGCCGCGGTTCGGCCGGGGCCAAGGACGTGCCCAAGCTCACCCACGCAGGTGACTGAGCGCGGAGGCCTCCGGCGGGCATCGTTTCGGCAACACGACAGCAGGGCGCGCCGCCCTTCCTTCTCTTTTCTGAATACGCCCCTGCGGCGCGCAGGTGCCGCAGGGGCGGAGCCCCCGGTCCATCGCTTGCTGCGCGCGCGCAGCGCCCTAGGCTCTTTTGCGCCCCGGGCTCTCCATGCTAGAGGGTAGGGCGAGACCAATGCCGGAGGAGCAGATGGACGGTAACGGCGACTCCAGCCACGGCGATGCGGGCCTATTCGGGCGGCCGCTTTTCGAAGATCCCCGCGCGCGGCGCCTGTCGAAGGTCGGCGTGGTGGACATCGGGTCGAACTCGGTGCGGCTCGTGGTTTTCGACGGCGCGGCGCGCAGCCCTGCGTATTTCTACAACGAAAAGATCATGTGCGGCCTCGGCGCCGGCATGTCCGAGACCGGGCGGCTGAACCCCGAGGGCAAGGCACGCGCGCTGGCGGCGCTGCAGCGCTTCCAGACGCTGGCCCGAGGCATGGAGCTGCCGCCGCTCACCGCCGTCGCCACCGCCGCCATGCGCGAGGCCGAGGACGGTCCCGCCTTCCGCGCCGAGATCGAGCAGGCGACCGGTCTGAAGATCTGGGTGATCGATGGCGACGAGGAGGCGCGGCTGTCGGCGCAGGGCGTGCTGCTCGGCTGGCCGGGCGCGAACGGGCTGGTCAGCGACATCGGCGGCTCGTCGATGGAACTCGCCGAGATTCGCGGCGGGCAGATCGGCAAGCGCGCGACCTCGGAACTGGGGCCGCTGAAGTTCAAGGACCTCGAGGGCGGCAGGAAGGCCCGCGAGAAGTATATCGCCAAGGCGATCGCCGGGCTCGCCGAGCGCATGGGCACCGAGCCGTCGCCACTGTTTCTCGTCGGCGGGTCGTGGCGCGCCATCGCCCGCATCGACATGGAGCGGCTCGGCTATCCGCTGCACGTGCTGCACGAGTACCGCATGACGGTGGAGTCGGCTGAGGAGACGCTCAAATTCATCGAGGACGCCGATCTCGACGCGCTGCGCTCTGCCTGCGGCATTTCCTCGGCGCGGATGAGCCTCGTGCCCTATGCCGCCGAAGTGCTGGCCGAGCTGCTGAAGGTCTTCAAGCCGACCGGCATCGCGATCTCGAGCTACGGCATCCGCGAGGGGCTGCTCTACGAGCAGATGCCGCAGATGCTGCGCGACCGCGACCCGCTGATCGAGGCCTGCCGCTTCGCCGAGGCCAAGGACGCCCGCCTGCCCGGCTTCGGCAAGAAGCTGTTCCGCTTCGTGCTGCCGCTCTTCCCGGGCGCCTCGGAGGCCACGCTGCGCATCGTCAAGGCGGCCTGCCTGCTGCATGACGTGAGCTGGCGCGCCCATCCCGACTACCGGGCCGAGACCTGTTTCGACAATGCCACCCGCGCGAACTTGGGCGGGCTCGACCACCCCGAGCGGGTCTATCTCGGGCTCGCCCTGCTGCACCGCTACCGCAACAAGCGCGAGGGCACCCGGTTCGAGGATTTCTACGCGCTTCTCGACAAGGAGCGCACGCAGGAGGCCGAGATTCTCGGCAAGGCGATGCGCTTCGGCTCGATGCTCTGGATGTCGGATGTCAGCAACGAGGACGGCGCGCAGTTCGACTGGGAGCCCGAAGAGCGCCGCCTGAGGCTGCGACTGACCCGCGAGGTGGCGCCGCTCTACGGCGAGGTGGCCGAGGCGCGGCTCCTGTCGCTCGCCAAGGCGCTCTCGGCCAAGGCGCTGGTGCTGGAGATCGACGGCGCGCCGCGCGAGCTGCTCTGACTCAGAGCTCGATCTCGCCGCCCGGCCCGTGCTCGGGCATCTCCGGTGCCGCCTCGGGTGCGTCGGGGTCGAGCTTCTCGCGGCGGCGGATCAGGATATCGCCATTGGGCAGCATCTCGGGCGCCTCGTAGAGCGTCCAGTCCTCGACCTGCTCCGAGAGCTGCGCCATGGCGGGCCCCATCTCGTCGACGAAGCTCTGCAGGGCCGGACCCATGCGGTCGGCCAGCCCCTTGAGATCCTGCAGCGCCGGGTCGAGCTCGTCGCGCAGGCCGCGCAGGAACATGTCGGCGCCGCGCTGCATCAGGCCGGGGCCGTCGTCCGGCGCGTCCTCCGTCTCTCCGAGGGGGGCCGCCTCCTGTGCGAAGGCGGGCGGGGTAAGCGGCGCAAGAGGCGCCGCAAGGAAGCATGCCGCTAGGGCAAAAGGGAAAATCCGGCTCATTGCGGAACTATAGGCGGCTTGTGCGAGTCGCGACAGAGAAACCCCGGCACCCCGGTCAGACGGCAAGATCCAGCGTGACCGGAAAATGGTCAGATGCGGTCAGCAGCGCCGCGCAAAGCTCGGGCGCCTGCCAGCAATGGGCGTCCTCGAAGGGGTGCCAGATCCGCCACTCGCGCGCCACCTCGCGCAGATCGCGCGAGACCATGACGTAGTCGAGCAGAGCCTGCAGGTAGCGTTTCTCGGGCGCGATATAGAAGCGCGCGGTACTGGGATGCGGCCGAAGCTTGCCCCGCAGCGCCTGCGCCGCGTGGGGATCGTAGAGTGCCCCGTCGCCTTCGCCGAGGAGGATCTCGACCGAGCTATGGCCGAAAAGCGCCTCGTATTCATCAAGCCCCGGGCCGTCGTTGAGATCCCCCATGACGATGACGCTCTCGCCCTGCTCGAGCAGCGCGTCGACCCGCCGCCGCAGCCACATCGCCTCGGTCAGCTGCTTGCGCCGATTGGCGATGGAGGTGCGCATGATCTGGTCTTCGCCCTTGGCGCCATGCGGCGCCTTGGATTTCAGATGCGCGCCGATCAGGCGCAGCACCCTGCCGCCGGCCGTGGTCAGCTCGACCTCGAGCGGCGGCTTGGAGAAGGCCACGACGTCCTCGGTGTCGTCGAAGTCCAGATCTATGCGGAACGCCCCGTCGAAGCGCGGAGCCCGGTCACTTCGCCCCGGCACGTGCTGTACGCGCATCTTGTCGGGGTCATAGAGCAACGCGATCTCCTGATGGGTGTCGTTCACGAAGCCGACAAGCACCTCGCGCGTGCGCAGGTCGAAGGCGCTGGCGAAGTTGCGCAGGGCGCGGCGGGTGTCGCGGCGGGTTCCAGTGTCAGGCGCCTCGATGATCATCACCGCATCGGCGTCCATGGCCGTGAAGACCATCCCCAGTGCCTCGGCCTGATCGGCCCGGGTGATGTCACGCCGCCCGGACCAGTGCTCGTCGATCAGCAGCTCGCCGCGATCGCTGAAGAGGTCATCGAACCATTCGACGTTGTATGTGGCAAGGCGCATGCGCTCAGACCTGTTCGCGGGCCGAGATCTCTTCCCATGCCTGGTTGATGGCGATGAGCCGCTTTTCCGAGAGCTTGATCGCCTCCTCCGGAAGGCCGCGGGCGCACATCACGTCGGGGTGGCTTTCCCGCACGAGCTGGCGCCAGTGCTTGCGGATGTCCTTGATCGGCATCTCGGGGCTGACGCCAAGCACGGTGAAGGGATCCGGTGCGCAATCCGGAACGAAGCGCGCGCGCAGCGCCCGGAAGGTGGCGTCGGGCATCTCGAAGATCTCGGCGACCCGCTCGAGGAAAGCATTCTCGGCCGTGTGGTAATTACCATCGGCCATGGCGATGTAGAAGAGTCCCTCCAGCAGGTCCGAAAGCTGCTGCGCATTGCCATCGAACATGCGCCGAATGCGGCGCGCGTATTCCTCGAATCCGGCCACGTCCTGACGGGCGAGGTTGAACACCCGCGCCGCTGCGCCCTCGTCCTCGGGCGCGATGGTGAAGATCTCGCGGAAGGCGGCGACCTCGTTGCGGGTCACCTGCCCGTCGGCCTTGGCCATCTTGGCGGAAAGCGCGATGACGGCGATGGTGAAGGCGACACTGCGCTCGGGCGGCTGGCGCAGACGCTCAAAGACGGCGGCAAGCCCCTCGCCCTTGGCAAGGGCGGCGATGGCTTCGGAGATGCGGGTCCAGATCGACATGCGCTCAGTTTACGCGGCAATGCGGCAACTGTCAGTGCGACAATGAGGGGTCACGAAAATTCTATGGCGTTTCAGCGGATCGCGGCGGTGCCGCCCGTCAGAGAAACTTCTGCATGAGCACGAGATCCATCCAGCGTCCGAACTTGAAGCCAACCTCGGGCAGGCGGGCGATTTGCTTGAAGCCGAGCGCGGCGTGAAAGGCGATGCCCGCCGGGTTTTCGCCCGAGACCCCGGCAAAGAGGCTGTGTGCGCCCCGCGCCCGCGCCTCGTCCATCAGCGCCTCCATCAGCGCCCGCCCGACGCCCCGCCCGCGCGCCGCAGGGCCGAGGATCACCGTGTGCTCGAACGTCCTGGCGTAACCCGGGCCGCCGCGGAACTGGAAAAAGGTGGCAAAGCCGAGCACCAGCCCGCTCTCCTCGGCAACGAGGAAGGCCGGGCCGCGCGCGGCGAAATCAGCCTGAAGCCCCTCGGGGCTCTTGCGCAGGTTGGTGAAGGTGGCGGCGCTCTCGTCGATGATCGGGTTCCAGATCGCCGCGACGGCGTCGGCGTCCCCCGCGGTCGCGGGACGGATGATCACTGCAGCACCCGGCGCCCCGACGGTGTGGCGAAAGCGGCGCGCAGGGCAGGCTTTACCTCGACCGCGAAACCAACCTGCGGGCTCATCAGTACCGAGCCGAGCAGCGCCTGCATCTCGTCGGCCTGCGGGTGCGCCACGGTGAGCTGCTCGAGCCGCACGCCGGCACCGTCAAGCGACACGCCTGGCGGCACCGGGCTTTCCCATTCGATCAGCGCCGGGAAGAGCCCGTCGTAAGGCAGCATCCCGTCGCGGGGCACAGAGATCTTCCAGCTCAGCGACCCGCGGGTGACGGCGATCGCCTCTCCGGCCATGGGAAAGCGCGCCAGCGCCGCGTCGATGTCGGGCACCCGGCAGATCCATTTGTCGAGCCGTGCGGGGCCAGAGAAGTGATCGAGGCCGAACCAGCGCGCCCGCCCCGGCGCGGGCGCCGAGGGATCGACCGCGATGGCCTCGAGGTAGAGCTCGTCTTCCAGCCCGATCAGGAAGTTGTGGGTGCCGAAGTCGGGATGCGCCCCGCCCGGCGACAGCGGCTGGCCAAGCCCGCTTTCGGCATGGCTCACCGCCTCTGCCAGCGTCTCGCCGAGAACCGCCAGGTGATCAAGCTCGAGCATCATTCCTCCGATGTGATTGCATCGCATCACGATAGCCGGGGGCGCGGGGCGCGCAATGGTGAAATGGTCCCTTTGCTGCGCGGCAGCTTGGTCAAGGGCGTCTGGTGGTGGTCAATCGCGCATGCCGCCGTTAGGGTGCCGCGCAAATGCCCGGCAGCGACGACCGGGCCCCGAGGCAAGGACAATCCCGATGAAAACCCGCACGCTCTTCCTGATGCTCGCCGCAACGCTTGGTCTCGCCGCCTGCGGCGTGCCCTTCGTGCCGTTCATCTAAGCACTGAACGGCCGCCCGTCGCACGCGCGGGCGGCGAGAGGGCTCACGCAGTCTGCGTGAGCTGCCCCCTGTCATTCCGCCGCGCGGGGCGCCCCGATGAGGCCGAGGATCTCCTTGGCCGCCGAGGGGATATTGGTGCCCGGTCCGAAGATCGCCTTTACCCCGGCCTTGTAGAGGAAGTCGTAGTCCTGGTGCGGGATCACCCCGCCGCAGATCACGATGATGTCCTCGGCGCCCTGATCCTTCAGCGCCTGCACCAGCTGCGGGGCGAGCGTCTTGTGGCCGGCCGCCTGCGAGGAGATGCCGACGATGTGCACATCGTTGTCGATGGCGTCCTGCGCCGCCTCTTCCGGGGTCTGGAAGAGCGGGCCCACGTCGACGTCGAAGCCGATGTCGGCAAAGGCGGTGGCGATGACCTTGGCGCCGCGGTCGTGCCCGTCCTGCCCCATTTTCACCACCAGCATCCGCGGGCGGCGGCCTTCCGCCTCGGCAAAGCTCTCCACGTCGCGCTGGATCTGGGCAAAACCCTCGTCGCCCTCATAGGCCGCGCCATAGACCCCGGCGAGGGTCTTCACCTCGGCGCGGTGACGTCCGAATTCCTTTTCCATGGCCATGGAAATCTCTCCGACAGAGGCCCGCGCACGGGCGGCTTCGACCGCGGCTTCCAAAAGGTTGCCGCCCTCCTTCGCGCGCCGCTCGAGCTCGGCCAGCGCGGCGTCGCATTTCGCCTGATCGCGGGTGGCGCGGACGTGCTCAAGCCGCGCCACCTGGCTCTCGCGCACCTTGGCATTGTCGATGTCGAGAATGTCGATCGGGTCTTCCTTGTCCTTGCGGTACTTGTTGACCCCCACGATCACCTCTTCGCCGCGGTCGATCTGCGCCTGACGGCGCGCGGCGGTCTCTTCGATGCGCAGCTTGGGCATGCCGGAGGCCACGGCCTTGGTCATACCGCCCATCTCCTCGACTTCCTCGATCAGCGCCCAGGCTTTCTCGATCAGCTCGTTGGTGAGGCTTTCCACGTAGTAGGAGCCCGCCAGCGGATCGACGACATTTGTCACCCCGGTCTCTTCTTGGAGGATGAGCTGGGTGTTGCGCGCGATCCGGGCCGAGAACTCGGTGGGCAGCGCGATCGCCTCGTCGAGCGCGTTGGTGTGCAGCGACTGGGTGCCGCCCAGAACCGCGCTCATCGCCTCGTAGGCGGTGCGGATGACGTTGTTGTAGGGGTCCTGCTCTTGCAAGCTGACGCCCGAGGTCTGGCAATGGGTGCGCAGCATCTTCGAGCGGTCGGACTTGGCGCCGAACTCGGTCATGATGCGGTGCCAGAGCGTGCGCGCGGCGCGCAGCTTGGCCGCCTCCATGAAGAAGTTCATGCCGATGGCAAAGAAGAACGACAGCCGCCCGGCAAACTTGTCGACATCCATCCCGGCATTGATCGCGGCGCGCACATATTCGCGCCCGTCGGCCAGCGTGTAGGCCAGCTCCTGCACGAGGTTCGCGCCAGCCTCCTGCATGTGGTAGCCGGAGATCGAAATCGAGTTGAATTTCGGCATCTCGTTCGAGGTGTACTCGATGATGTCCGAGATGATCCGCATCGAGGGCTCGGGCGGGTAGATGTAGGTGTTGCGGACCATGAACTCCTTGAGGATGTCGTTCTGGATGGTCCCCGAGAGCACGGAGCGGTCGTGGCCCTGCTCCTCGCCCACGACGATGAAGCTGGCGAGGATCGGGATCACCGCGCCGTTCATCGTCATCGAGACGGAAATCTTGTCGAGCGGGATGCCGTCGAAGAGGATCTTCATGTCCTCGACGCTGTCGATGGCGACCCCCGCCTTGCCCACATCGCCGACCACGCGCGCGTGGTCGCTGTCATAACCGCGGTGAGTGGCGAGGTCGAAGGCGACCGAAACCCCCTGCTGCCCCGCCGCCAGCGCCTTGCGGTAAAAGGCGTTCGACTCCTCGGCGGTCGAGAAGCCCGCGTATTGCCGGATGGTCCAGGGACGGCCCGCGTACATGGTCGCCTTCACCCCGCGGGTGAACGGACCGAAGCCCGGAAGCGTGCCCATGTGCGGCAGTTCCGCCGTGTCTTCGGCGGTATAGAGCGGCTGCACGTCGATGCCTTCGAGCGTGTGCCAGGTCAGATCGTCCAGCGGACGCCCTCTCAGTTCCTTCTCCGCGAGCTGGCGCCAATCGTCCTTCTTCGCCGTCATCGTCTCGTCCTCTCTCCTAGCGGGCGTCGGGCCGGGCGGTCCCGGCGCGCGCAGCACCCCTTCGTTCACGCGCGAGCTGCCGCGGTCAGGCGGCGGCTAATTTTTTCGTCACCCAAGCAGGCAGGGCCTGTGCAGTGGCGCCCCGCTTGCCTATATCTTGTTGCATGACACGCCGTATTGCCCTTGTCCTGCTTGCCTTTCTGACGCTCACCGCGGGACTCGGCGCGGCGCAGAGCGCGGAAACGCCGAGCCTCGACGAGTCGATCCGCCCGGCGGGCGAGACCACGCTCGACGAGTTTCTCTGGCTCAAGCGGCCCCTTCTGGTCTTCGCCGACAACCCCAGCGATCCGCGATACGTGCAGCAGATGCAGCTGATCACCGAGCGGCTCGACGTGCTGGTCGAGCGCGACGTGGTGGTCATCACCGACACCGACCCGGCCGCGCGCAGCCCGATCCGCCGCGCCATGCGGCCGCGCGGCTTCATGCTGATGCAGCTGGCCAAGGACGGCTCGGTGATCATCCGCAAGGCCAGCCCCTGGGACGTGCGCGAGATCACCCGGTCGATCGACAAGCAGCCGCTGCGCCAGCAGGAGGTCCGCGACCGTCGCGACACGCTGCGCGAGCCATACGCGCCGAGCCAATAAGCCAAGCCAGTCAGCCAGACCGGCGATCAGGACAGACCGAGGGGCGCACGGCAGCGGTCGGCCTCGGGCGTGGCGCCCTGCCCCGTCTGCAACCATGTGCGCCCCGTCCGTCATGGGATCACTCGAACTCCATGATCACGTCGTCCACGGCGAGGCTGTCGCCGGGGCCTGCGTTGATCTTGGAGACCTTGCCCTTGCGCTCGGCGCGCAGGATGTTCTCCATCTTCATCGCCTCGACGGTGCAGAGCGCCTGGCCCTCCTGCACCTCGTCGCCCTCCGAGACGTTCACCTTCACGATGAGACCCGGCATCGGGCAGAGCAGCATCTTCGAGGTGTCGGGCGGCAGCTTCTCGGGCATCAGCCGTGCGAGCTCGGCCTGACGCGGGGTGCGCACGTTGACCTTGAGGTCGGCACCGCGGGTGCGGATGCGGAAGCCGCCCGAGATCTTGCCGACCTTCAGCACCAGCGGCTTGCCGTTGACCTGCATGTGCGCGAGCGCGTGGCCCGGGGTCCAGTCGCCGGTGACGCGAATTTCCGCGCCATCCTCGAAATTCACCGTTGTGCCCTGCTTGTCTGCGGCCAGCACCACGTCGAGGCTCTCGCCCTGCAGCGACACGTTCCAATGGTCGCCCACCTGCCGCTCGTGGTTGTCGAGCGTGCCCGAGATGCGGGTGCGGCGGATCTCGGCGACGCGGTTCATCGCGGCGCAGGCGGCGGCAACATCGCGCAGCGCGTCGGCGCTCAGCGTGACGCCCTGGAAACCGTCGGGATATTCCTCGGCGATGAAGGCGGTGGTGATATTGCCCGAGACAAACCGCTCGTGGTCCATGACCGCGGCAAGGAACGGCAGGTTGTGCCCGATGCCCTCGACCTCGAAGCTGTCGAGCGCGTTCCGCATAACCTCGATGGCCTGCTCGCGGGTCGGCGCCCAGGTGCAGAGCTTGGCGATCATCGGGTCGTAGTACATCGAGATCTCGCCGCCCTCGAAGACGCCGGTGTCGTTGCGCACGACGCCGCCCAGCAGCTCGCCCTCAGCGGGTGGCCGATAGCGGGTCAGGCGGCCGATCGAGGGCAGAAAGCCGCGATAGGGATCCTCGGCGTAGAGCCGGTTCTCGATGGCCCAGCCGTTGATCTGCACGTCGTCCTGGGTGATCGACAGCGGCTCGCCGTTGGCGACGCGGATCATCTGTTCGACGAGATCGACGCCGGTGATCAGCTCGGTCACCGGGTGCTCAACCTGCAGGCGGGTGTTCATCTCGAGGAAGTAGAAGTTCTTGTCGCCGTCGACGATGAATTCGACGGTTCCGGCACTGGTGTAGCCCACCGCCGTGGCCAGGGCGACGGCCTGGTCGCCCATCGCCTTGCGGGTCTCGGGGTCGAGGAAGGGGCTCGGTGCCTCTTCGACAACCTTCTGGTTGCGTCGCTGGATCGAGCATTCACGCTCGTTGAGATAGATGCCATTGCCATGCGCGTCGCAGAGCACCTGGATCTCGATGTGGCGCGGCTGGGTGACGAATTTCTCGATGAAGATTCGGTCGTCGCCGAAGGAACTCGCCGCCTCGTTCTTGGACGACTGGAAGCCCTCTCGTGCCTCCTCGTCGGTCCAGGCGATGCGCATCCCCTTGCCGCCGCCGCCCGCCGAGGCCTTGATCATGACGGGATAACCGATCTCGCCCGAGATCTTCACCGCCTCGTCGGCGTCCTCGATCAGCCCCATGTAGCCGGGCACGGTCGAGACGCCCGCCTCCTGCGCGATCTTCTTGGAGGTGATCTTGTCGCCCATCGCCTCGATCGCGCCCTTGGGCGGGCCGATGAAGGCGACGCCGGCCGCCTCGAGCGCCTCGGCGAACTTGGGATTCTCCGACAGGAAACCGTATCCCGGATGCACCGCCTGCGCGCCGCTGTCCTTGATCGCCTGCATGATCTTGTCGATCACGATGTAGGACTGATTGGCGGGCGGCGGGCCGATGTGCACCGCCTCATCGGCCATTTCGACATGCAGCGCGTGCTTGTCGGCATCCGAATAGACCGCCACGGTCTTGATGCCCATCTTGCGCGCGGTCTTGATGACCCGGCAGGCGATCTCACCGCGGTTGGCGATCAGGATCTTGTCGAACATGTCTCTCCCTTTCGTTGCGTTTCTTGGCCGGCGGGCAGCGCCGCGGCTTCGGCAAAATGCTGGCTGAGGACAGCAAAAAGGCCACCGGAGCGAATTGCTCCGGTGGCCCTGGAAAACGTGTAAGCCGGCGTGCGGCGAAAGCCGCCGCCGTGCCGCGTCAGATTAGTTGCAGTACTGCGGGGTGACGTCGTCGCAGACCACGCCTGCGGTTGCGCCGACCGCTGCGCCGACCATGCCGTCACCGCCGACCGCGCGGTCGATGAGATAGCCGCTGCCTGCGCCGATTGCGCCGCGCTGGAGGTCGGAGTTCTCGCAAGCAGCGACACCAAAGACACCAAGGACGGCAAGGATACGGATAACGTTTTGCATGAGGGACACTCCCCGATTTGTGTAAGTTGAACTTGCTCTTCAACGCCACGGATTTGGTGAAGGTTCCACACATCATTTCGTTTTCTTGCGGCATGCGCGCCGCTCCGCCGACGCAGGGCGCCCTGCGGGCGCAACCCCGCGCATTTGCCGCCCCACTGACGCGAGGGAATGCCCCCGTCCGAAGCCCTTTGCGCGGCGCGGCGATCTGCCTGCGCCGTCAGAGGGGCACCTTGTTCGGACGGAGAGAAAAAAGAAGCGGGCGTGCGGTCAGGGGATGTGCCGCAACGCCCGCGAGGGGAAGGGTAACGGCGAGCAATGGGCGCAGCCAGAGACCGCGTCATTGCCCGCAACGTCTTGAGAGTGCACGACTCGCCGGCCCGGTCAAAGCCGTATCCCGAAGGATAGGCCAGACCGGCCCCTTTTCGCGCAAAGCGCGAAAGGAAGAGCGAGTTTACGCCCATTCGTCGTTTTCGTCGAAAGCCTCGGGGAAGGACGCGCGGGCGGCGGCCTCGTTGATCACCAGCATCGCCTCGTAACTCTCGGGGTCGAAGGGATCATCGTAGGGCAGCACTTCGCGGCCGAAGAGCCAGGACAACCGCCCGGCGTCGAGATTGCCACGTTCGAAAGGTTCGGTACCGAAGTGCGCCCAGAGCGACGCCATGAAGGCCAGGTCGGCGCGCTTGTCCGCCGCCTTGCGGTCGCGGAAGCGCTCCCGCCGGATGATGGCGGTGATCCCCTTGGGGTTCGCGCGGCGGATGGTGAATTGAAAGTCCGTGCCAGGAAGTCGGCTCGGAAAGCCGCGGTGCTTCAGCATACCGGGCCCCCCTCTATAAGGGCCCGTGGAAGCGGGCGGTGAGATGCGGCCCTGCGGGGCCGGGAGTGCGGGACGGACCCGAAGGCCCGCCCCGGCGACAAGTTACTTGTACTTGCCGGTGTAAACGGGCTCCGCGGTAACGGGCTCCGGATCCACAACCACGTATTCTTCTTCCTGCTGGCCGCCGCAAGCGGAAAGGGTTGCGACGAAGCCAAGCATTGCAAGCAGATGGATGCTCTTGGACATCTTATTCTCCTGTCAGATTCTCTGGGCCCTACGGAACCTTGCGGCCCGGTCTGCCCTCGTTCGGGTGTTTCGACTGCGAATGTGCAATCACCCCCCAACATAGCGCAAGTTACGAAAAAGAAATACGTAACTCGCTTCGTCGGCAGATTTTTCTGATCGGGGGGCACAAAACTGGAGAAATCTGAGCGGATTTCCGCGCACGACGAGAACAACATCAGAACGCCTCCCAGACACAGACCCCGTTTCGGGGGCTATAGGCTTCGAAATATTGACGGATCTCGGGTGTGCTTTCCCCATGGGCAACTGGTTCGGCCATGAGCGAAATGACGATCAGGGACGGAATCACCTCCGCGCCTCCGAGCTGCGGCAGGGCGAAACTGTCGCAAAGATGCTGCATGTCGGCGGCGACTTCGTCGAAGCTGCGAGGGGTCGCACCACCGATCTGCGGCGCCAGAAAGCGGAAGCGCTCGATCGCGGCCGAGGCATCCCACAGCGCGTCGTAGAAGGTGACCGGCATGCCCGAGGGCACTGCCACGACGCTCTCCTCTAGCGCCGTGGCCAGGCCCGGCGTCATGGCAAAAGCCAGAGCCAGAGTCCCGATCTTCCTCAGCCTCGTGCAATCGAGCGTCACAAGGACCTCCCGTTCCTCATCTTACGCGGCGACTCAGGCCGCCCAGTTCACCCAGCGCGCCCGGTTGGCGCGATCTTCCAGAACGTCGGCGATGCGCGCCTCGACGGTCCGACGCGGCACGGCGCCGGCCACCTCTCCGCCCGCTTCGACGGTGACGCCGCCTTCGCAGGGCGTCACGCGCACCACCGGGGCGAAACCGCGCAGGTCGCGCAGCGCCCGCCACATGTCCTGCCGCACCTGATGCGCCAACCGATCGAGCCGGCCCACCGGCGGCAGCAGCGTCTCGACCTTTAGATCGAAGCGCGCAGGGCAGCGCCGGGCAAGCGTTACCGCCTCGCCCTCGCGTGCCACGTGCCATCCCTTCACCTGCATCGCGGCCTCCGGGTCAGAGCGGAATATTGTCGTGCTTCTTCCACGGGTTGCTAAGGCTCTTGTTCCTCAGCATCGCGAAGGCGCGGCTCACCCGGCGACGAGTGGAGCGCGGCTGGATCACCTCGTCGATGAAGCCGCGTTCTGCCGCGACGAAGGGGTTCGCGAAACGGTCCTCGTAGCTCGCCGTGTGCTTGGCGATCTTCTCGGCGTCGCCGAGGTCGGCGCGGTGGATGATCTCGGTCGCCCCCTTGGCTCCCATCACCGCGATCTCGGCGGTCGGCCAGGCATAGTTCACATCGCCGCGCAGGTGCTTGGAGCTCATCACGTCGTAGGCGCCGCCATAGGCCTTGCGGGTGATGACGGTCACTTTCGGCACCGTCGCCTCGCCGAAGGCGAAGAGCAGCTTGGCGCCGTGCTTGATGACGCCGCCGTATTCCTGCGAGGTCCCCGGCAGGAAGCCCGGCACGTCGACGAAGGTCAGGATCGGGATCTCGAAGCAGTCGCAGAAGCGCACGAAACGCGCGGCTTTCTTCGAGCTGTCGATGTCGAGGCAACCCGCGAGCACCATCGGCTGGTTGGCCACCACGCCGACGGTCTGCCCCTCGAGGCGGATGAAGCCGGTGATGATGTTCTTGGCGTGCTCTTCCTGGATCTCGTAGAAGTCACCCTCGTCGGCGACCTTCCCGATCAGTTCCTTCATGTCGTAGGGCTGGTTCGCGTTTTCCGGGATGATCGTGTCGAGCGAGCTTTCCACCCGCTCCACGTTGTCGAAGAAGGGCCGCACCGGCGGCTTCTCGCGGTTGTTCAGCGGCAGGAAGTCGACAAGGCGCCGCACCTCGGCAAGCGCCTCGACATCATTCTCGAAGGCGCCGTCGGCGACCGAGGATTTGCGGGTGTGGGTGGTCGCGCCGCCCAGCTCCTCGGCGGTCACCACCTCGTTGGTCACCGTCTTCACCACGTCGGGGCCGGTGACGAACATATAGGAGGTGTCTTTCACCATGAAGATGAAATCGGTCATCGCCGGCGAGTAGACCGCGCCGCCGGCGCAGGGCCCCATGATCACCGAGATCTGCGGGATCACCCCCGAGGCCATGATGTTGCGCTGGAAGATCTCGGCATAGCCCGCGAGGCTGTCGACCCCCTCCTGGATGCGCGCGCCGCCGGAGTCGTTGAGCCCGATCACCGGCGCGCCGTTCTGCATGGCCATGTCCATGATCTTGCAGATCTTCATCGCGTGGGTGGCCGAGACAGACCCGCCAAGAACGGTGAAGTCCTGGCTGAATACATAGACCATGCGGCCGTTGATCGTGCCCCAGCCGGTGATCACCCCGTCGCCGCTGGGACGGTTGTTCTCCATCCCGAAATCGGTGCAGCGGTGCGAGACGAACATGTCGTATTCTTCGAAACTGCCTTCGTCGAGCAGGAGCTCGATGCGTTCGCGCGCGGTCAGCTTGCCCTTGGCGTGCTGCGCGTCGATCCGCTTCTGCCCACCGCCGAGGCGGGCGTCTGCGCGGCGCGCCTCCAGTTCGTGAAGAATGTCTTTCATGGCCAGTCCTCTCCGTTTGCCCGGACCATACAGTGGAGGCCCCACCGCTCAAGTCAAATTCGGCAAATTTGCAAATCTTGAAAACGCCTATCGCAGCAAATAGCAAATCAGCAAATATCGTCCCACTGATGTGATACACGTGGACTTTGAGAGGCGCGCGACATACGGAAACCTCATGAGCACATCATCGCGCGGGCGCTTTCTCGACCCCTCGACCCCACCGCATCTTGTCACGCTGGTCCTGCTTGCCGGGCTGTCGGCGCTGGCGATGAACGTTTTTCTGCCGTCGCTACCGCAGATGACGGCCTATTTCGACACCGAGTACCGGCTGATGCAGCTTTCGGTGGCGATCTACCTCGGGGTCAATGCCGCGCTGCAAATACTGATCGGTCCGATCTCGGACAAGCTGGGCCGCAGGCCGGTGATTCTCTGGGGTGTCGCGTTGTTCATGCTGGCAACGCTGGGATGCATCTTCGCCACCAACATCACGCTCTTCCTGCTGTTTCGCATGTGCCAGGCGGTGATCGTCACGGCCATGGTGCTGAGCCGCGCCGTGGTGCGCGACATGGTCGGCCAGGAAGAGGCCGCCTCGATGATCGCTTATGTCACCATGGGCGTCGCGGTGGTGCCGATGGTCGGCCCGGTGATCGGCGGCGCGCTTGGCGAGCTGCTGGGCTGGAAGGCGATCTTCTGGTTGCTCTTCGCGCTCGGCGGTGCGGTGTTTTGGCTGAGCTGGCGCGACCTCGGCGAGACCTCGGTCTCCAGCGGCCTGTCGCTGGCCGCGCAGTTCCGCGAATATCCCGAACTGCTGAAGAGCCCGCGCTTCTGGGGCTACGCCATGGCCTGCGCGCTCTCTTCGGGCGCTTTCTTCTCCTACCTCGGCGGCGCGCCCTTTGTCGGCTCCGAGGTCTACGGGCTGAGCCCGGCATCCTTGGGCGTGCATTTCGGCGCCCCCGCCGTGGGGTATTTCATCGGAAACGGAATCTCGGGACGCTATTCGGCGCGGGTCGGCCTCAACCGCATGATCCTCTGGGGCTCCTTGATCCTCACCGGCGGACTCGCGGCCGCACTACTCACCTTCGCGCTGACCGACGGTGGCTCGGCGCTGATCTTCTTCGGCTTCATGACCCTCGTCGGCCTTGGCAACGGCATGACCATCCCCAATGCCACGGCGGGCACCCTTTCCGTGCGGCCGCATCTCGCGGGCACCGCGTCGGGCCTTGGCGGGGCGATCATGATCGGCGGCGGCGCCGCGCTCTCGGCGTTGGCGGGGGCGCTTCTGCAACCGGGCACGGGCGCCTGGCCGCTGCTCTGGCTCATGCTGGCGACCGCTGCCGGCTCGGTGATCTCGATCCTGCTGGTGATCCGCCGCGAACGTCGGCTCGGGGGGCTGGACGCCGCCGGGTGAGTTTGCAAAATTGCCCCAAGATGGGGGCAAAGGTGCAAACATGGCGACACGAAAACTCTACGCGGGCGCGAAGCTGCGCGACCTGCGCGGGCGGCTGGGGCTGACGCAAAAGGACTTTGCCGGGAAACTCGGCGTGTCGCTGCCCTATCTCAACCAGATGGAGAACAACAACCGCCCGGTTTCGACCACGGTGGTGCTGGCGCTGGCGCAGGAGTTCGGCTTCGACGTCACCGAGCTGGGCCAGGGCGACTCGGAGCGGCTGATCTCGGACATGCGCGAGGCGCTGGCCGACCCGGTTTTCGGCGAGCACGCGCCGCCGCTGGCCGACCTGCGGCTCACCGCCTCCAATGCCCCCGCCCTCGCTCGGGCCTTTCTCGAACTGCACCGCGCCTATCGGCAGACCCACGAGCGGCTGGCCTCGCTCGACGAGGCGCTGGGGCGGGAGGGCACGCAGATGCAGCCGTCGCCTTGGGAAGAGGTGCGCGACTTCTTCCATTATTGCGACAATTACATCGACGCGGTGGACCGCGCCGCCGAGCATTACGCGCATTCGCTGGGAGAGGGCGGCGCCGACCTGCGCGGGGCGGTCATCGCCCACCTGCGCGAGCGCGGCATCACCCTGGAATTCTCGCAATCCGCGCCGCTGCGCAGCTATGACGCCGAACAGCGGGTGCTGACCATGTCGTCACTGGCGCAGCCCGAGACGCTGACCTTCCAGATGCTGATCCAGGTGGCGCTTCTGCGGCAGGACAAACTGCTCGAGGCGACGCTCGATTTGGCCCGTTTCCAGTCCGACACGGCCCGTGCCATCGCCAAGCTCGGGCTCGCCAACTACTTCGCCGGGGCGGTCATGATGCCCTATATGCGGCTGCTGGAAGCGGCGCAGGAGACCCGGCATGACCTGGAGCTTCTGGCGGCGCGCTTCGGCGCTTCCGTCGAGCAGGTGGCGCACCGACTGTCGACGCTTCAACGACCCGGCGCCAAGGGCATTCCCTTCTTCTTCGCGCGGGTGGATCAGGCCGGAACGATCACCAAGCGGCACTCCTCGACCCGGCTGCAGTTCGCCCGTTTCGGCGGCGCCTGCCCGCTGTGGAACGTGCACCAGGCCTTCGAGACGCCGAACCAGTTCCTGCGCCAGCTCGCCGAAACGCCTGACGGGGTGCGCTACGTGCTGCTGGCGCGCGACGTGACCAAGCCCGCGGGCCGCTTTGGCGCGCCGGTGCGGCGCTTTGCCATCGCGCTCGGCTGCGAGGTGAAACACGCCGGCGCGCTGGTCTATGCCGACGGGCTGGATCTGGGGCAGGACCGCGCCTTCGAGCCGATCGGCATCTCCTGCCGGATCTGCGAGCGCACCGATTGTCACCAACGCTCGGTGCCGCCGCTTGAGAAGCGGATTTCCATCCACCCCGAGCGCCGGGACATCCTGCCCTATACGCTGGAGTAGCGCTCAGCCCTCCTGCAGCCGCAGCGCGCGCTTGGTGGCAAAGACCTCCTGCCGCTCGACCCAGGGGTACTTGTGGTCATCAACCACCGGCCCCCAGTAGAGCTCGCCCCCGAACCGCCAGGGATCGAGCACGATCCCCTCTTTCATCGTGCCGCCCTTCTGGCTGACGATGACCGAGCTGTGCTCGATGCGGAAGGTCTTCATCGCGTTGGCGATGCCGCGGTGCAGGTCGAGGGTGCGGAAGTTCTCCTGCTCGAGCCGCGCCTGCAGGTCGTCCGCCCACTGGTAGCACAGGCCGCGGGGTCGGGTGCCGTTGTTGACCTTGATGTTGTGGATGTACGCCGGGTCGGTCACGTTCCACGCGACCGCGAGCTCGCGCGGGTAGTCGATCGAGATGCGCGCCATCCGCTGCGCCTCTTCGGGATCGACGCCGGGGCCAAGATTCTGGATCGACTGCGCCAGCGCGGCGTATTCCGAGGGCGGCGGGGCGGGCACATGCGGATCGCGCGCAGCCGCGCAGGCCGAGAGAAGCGAGGCGGCCAGCAGCAGCGGCAGCACAGAGAGGCGGGAGAAGAACTGGGACACGGCTCGGGAGGTCTTGTTGCTGGGAAATGGAACAGGGCCTGACCTAGCGCGCGGGAGCGAGGCTGTCGAGCGGGGAGCGCTCGACACTTGGGCGAAGCGTCGCCCCTACGCGCGCCAGCCGGGGCGCGGCATTCGACCGGCGGCTTGACCTTGATTCCGGGCACCCGCCCCCTGGCCCCCTCTCTGCGCCTTGCGGGGCGATGCGTGGGGGGGTAAAGGCAACGGGACTTTGACGGACATTCACGGACAGGGGGAACCCATGTCGATCGACATTCAGACGGCGGCGCGTATCGCCAAGCTGGCACGCATCCGCGTGGAAGACGAGGCGCTTCCGGCGCTGGCACAGGAATTCAGCAACATCCTCGAGTTCATCGAGCAGCTGAACGAGGTGGACGTGGAGGGCGTCGAGCCGATGGTCTCGGTGACCCCGATGCGCCTGAAGCGCCGCGCCGACGGCGTGACCGACGGCGGCATGCAGGAGAAGATCCTCGCCAACGCCCCCGATGCCCGCGAGGGCTTCTTTGCCGTGCCGAAGGTGGTGGAATGACCGAGCTGACCAAGATGAAACTGGCCGAGGCCCGCGACGCGCTGCGCAAGGGCGACGTGACCTCGGTGGAGCTGACCGAAGCCTGCCTTTCGGCCATCGAGGGCGCCGATGCGCTCGGCGCCTTCGTGCACAAGACCCCCGAGATCGCGCTGGAGCAGGCCAAGGCCGCCGACGCGCGGATCAAGGCGGGCGACGCGCCTGCCATGTGCGGCCTGCCGATCGGCGTGAAGGATCTCTTCTGCACCAAGGGCGTGCCGTCGCAGGCGGCTTCGGCGATCCTCGAGGGGTTCACCCCCGAGTACGAGTCGACCGTGACCAGCCAGCTCTTCGACGCCGGCGCGGTCATGCTGGGCAAGCTCAACATGGACGAGTTTGCCATGGGCAGCTCGAACGAGAACACCTGCTACGGCCCTGCGGTGAACCCGTGGAAACGGACCGGCGATGACACCCAGCTGACCCCCGGCGGCTCGTCGGGCGGCTCGGCCTCGGCGGTTGCGGCAGATCTCTGCCTTGCGGCCACCGGCACCGACACCGGCGGCTCGATCCGCCAGCCCGCCGCCTTCACCGGCATCACCGGCATCAAGCCGACCTACGGGCGCTGCTCGCGCTGGGGCATCGTCGCATACGCCAGCTCGCTCGATCAGGCCGGCCCGATGACCAAGGACGTGCGCGACGCGGCGATCATGCTGCAGGCGATGTGCGGCCACGACCCCAAGGATTCCACCTCCGCCGACCTGCCCGTGCCCGACTTCGAGGCCATGCTGACCGGCGACATCCGCGGCAAGACCATCGGCATTCCCAAGGAGTATCGCGTCGAGGGCATGCCCGAGGAGATCTCCAAGCTCTGGGACGAGGGCGCGAAGATGCTGCAGGATGCGGGCGCGAAGGTCGTCGAGATCTCGCTGCCGCACACCAAGTACGCGCTGCCGGCCTATTATGTGATCGCGCCGGCGGAAGCCTCGTCCAACCTCGCCCGCTACGACGGGGTGCGCTACGGCCACCGTGCCAAGCTGGCGCAGGGCGAGGGCATCAACGACATGTACGAGAAGACCCGCGCCGAGGCCTTCGGTCTCGAGGTTCAGCGCCGCATCATGGTCGGCACCTACGTGCTGTCGGCAGGCTTCTACGACGCCTACTACAACCGCGCCCGCAAGGTCCGCACGCTGATCAAGAAGGACTTCGAGGATGCCTTCGCCGCAGGGGTCGACGCGATCCTCGCGCCGGCCACCCCGTCGTCGGCTTTCGGCATCGGCGAGATGAAGACCGCGGACCCGGTGCAGATGTACCTGCAGGATGTTTTCACCGTCACGCTGAACCTTGCCGGGCTTCCGGGCGTTGCTGTTCCGACCGGGCTGGACTCCAAGGGCCTGCCGCTCGGACTTCAGTTGATCGGCCGTCCGTGGGAGGAAGGTGATCTTCTGAACACCGCCTACGCGCTGGAACAAGCCGCCGGGTTTGTGGCAAAACCGGCGAAATGGTGGTAAAGGCCCCTTAAAAAAGGCGCCAGAAAAGGACTAGGGCAGCGGTAATGACACGCATTCTCCTCGGTGGCGCGGCCTTGCTGGCCCTCGCCGCCTGCACCACACCGATCCCCGACAGCGGGGCGGGCTTCAACGACTACGACAGCTATCAGGCCGAGCGCGCGCAGCGCGACGCGGTGCTCGAGAGCAGCCCGGCGGTCACCTCCTCGGAGCTCCCCCCGGCGGGGCGGAGCGACGATCCGGCGGTCGCCGCAGCGACCTCGGTGCTCGACGCGCCCGCGGGCACGCCGCTGCCCACGACAACCGGTACCCCGGCGCCGCAGTCGGTCACCGATTCCTCGGGCCTGTCGGAAGAAAACAGCTTTGACGCGGTCTCGTCCGAGCGCACCATCGAGGACGACAAGACGCTGATCCAGCAGAACCGCGCGCAATACGAGGTGGTCGCCCCGACCGATCTGCCGGCGCGGCCGGATTCGGATGCGCCGAACATCGTCGCCTATGCGCTGCAGACCAACAACCCGGTCGGCACGCCGCTCTACAGCCGCTCGGCCTTTGCCTCCGAAGAAAAGGGCCAGCGCAACTGCGCCAAGTACGAGACCAGCGACCGTGCACAGGAAGCCTTCCTGTCCGGCGGCGGCCCCGAGAAGGACCGCAACGGGCTCGACCCGGATGGCGACGGCTTCGCCTGCAGCTGGGATCCCGCGCCCTTCCGCGCGGTGCGCGGCTACTGATCCGGGCCTTGGACCCGATCTGGTTCCCGTCTGACAATTTCGGGCCGCGACGCTACGGCGCGCGGCCCGATCTCGTTGTGCTGCACTATACCGCGATGAAGACCGCGGAGGCGGCGCGCGATTGGCTGTGTTCCCCCGAGGCCGGCGTCTCGGCCCATTACGTGCTTGGCTACGACGGCACCTGCTGGCAGCTGGTGACCGAGGAAATGCGCGCCTGGCACGCCGGGCTCGGTGCTTGGGGCTCGGTGGAGGAGGTCAATTCCCGCTCCATCGGCATCGAGATCGCCAATACCGGCGCCGAGCCCTTCCCCGAGGCGCAAATGGCGGCGCTGGAGGTGTTGCTTTCGGGCATCCTCGCGCGCTGGTCGATTCCCCCTGAACGTGTCATCGGCCACGCCTGCATGGCGCCGGGGCGCAAGATCGACCCGGGCCCGCTCTTTGACTGGTCCCGCCTCGTCACCAAGGGACTGGCGGTGCGCGCCGCGCCCACCGAGCCGGGCGATTTCCTGAAGGACGCCTGGCGCTTTGGCTACCGGGTCACGCCCGAGCAGCTCCCCGCGCTTCTCACCTCCTTCCGCGACCGTTTCCGCCCTGGCGCCAACGGCCCACTCGACGACACCGACCGCGCGCTGATGGCCGGTCTCGCGACGCGCTGGCCCGCCGCCTGAGCCTCGGGGTCGCGAAGCCGCCGCCCGAGAAGCGCGAGGGGGGGTGCGACAATTAATTTTGATCTAGATCAAAGGAGATGATTGCCCGGCCCTTGGTCGGCATCTAAAAGGATTGCCAGACGAGGGGCGTGGAGGAGTAAGTGCGCGCCCTTGCGAGGGACGTACCTAACAAGGACCAACAGGAGGCACGCAATGGCAGATGCAGCCATTCACGGCCACGAGCACGAGGACGACCGCGGGTTCTTCACCCGATGGTTCATGTCCACGAATCACAAGGATATCGGGATTCTCTACCTGATTACCGCGGCATTCGTGGGCCTCATCTCCGTGGCCTTCACCGTCTACATGCGCCTGGAGCTGATGAGCCCGGGCGTGCAGTTCATGTGCATGGAGGGCGCACGCCTCTTCCCGACTTCGGTCGAGAATTGTACCCCCAATGGGCATCTGTGGAACGTGATGATCACCGGCCACGGGATCCTCATGATGTTCTTCGTGGTCATCCCGGCGCTGTTCGGCGGTTTCGGCAACTACTTCATGCCGCTGCAGATCGGCGCGCCGGACATGGCCTTCCCGCGGATGAACAACCTCAGCTACTGGCTTTACGTGACCGGCTCGACCCTGGCGGTCTGCTCGGTCTTCGCCCCCGGCGGCAACGGCCAGCTCGGTTCGGGCATCGGCTGGGTTCTCTACCCGCCGCTTTCGACCACTGAGTCCGGCCTCTCGACTGACCTCGCAATCTTCGCGGTGCACGTCTCGGGTGCCAGCTCGATCCTCGGCGCGATCAACATGATCACCACCTTCCTGAACATGCGTGCCCCGGGCATGACGCTGTTCAAGGTGCCGCTGTTCTCCTGGTCGATCTTCGTGACCTCCTGGCTGATCCTGCTGTCGCTGCCGGTTCTGGCCGGCGCGATCACCATGCTGCTGACCGACCGCAACTTCGGGACGACCTTCTTCAACCCGGCGGGCGGCGGCGACCCGATCCTCTACCAGCACATCCTGTGGTTCTTCGGCCACCCGGAAGTGTACATCGTGATCCTGCCCGGATTCGGCATCATCAGCCACGTGATCGCCACCTTCTCGCGCAAGCCGGTCTTCGGCTACCTGCCGATGGTCTGGGCGATCATCGCGATCGGCGCGCTTGGTTTCGTCGTCTGGGCGCACCACATGTACACCGTGGGGATGTCGCTGACACAGCAGAGCTACTTCATGCTGGCGACGATGGTCATCGCGGTGCCGACCGGCGTGAAGGTATTCAGCTGGATCGCCACGATGTGGGGCGGCTCGATCGAGTTCAAGACGCCGATGCTCTGGGCGATCGGCTTCCTGATCCTCTTCACCATGGGCGGCGTGACCGGCGTGGTGCTGAGCCAGGCAGGCGTCGACCGTGCCTACCACGACACCTACTACGTCGTGGCGCACTTCCACTACGTGATGTCGCTGGGTGCGGTGTTCGCGATCTTCGCGGGGATCTACTTCTACTTCCCCAAGATGACCGGCAAGATGTACCCCGAATGGGCGGGCAAGCTGCACTTCTACGTCATGTTCATCGGTGCGAACCTAACCTTCTTCCCGCAGCACTTCCTGGGCCGCCAAGGCATGCCGCGCCGCTACATCGACTATCCCGAGGCATTCGCCCTCTGGAACCACGTGTCGAGCTGGGGCGCGATCATCTCCTTCGCCTCTTTCCTGTTCTTCTTCTGGATCATGTGGCACTCGCTGCGCAAAGGCGCCGCCTGCACCGCCGCGAACCCGTGGAACGAATACGCGGATACGCTGGAGTGGACCCTGCCTTCGCCGCCGCCCGAGCACACCTTCGAGCAGCTGCCGAAGCGCGAGGACTGGGACAAGCATCCCGCCCACTGAGCGGCTGACGCTCAGAGAGAGTGACAAGCGCCGGCCCCGGGGAAACCCTCGGGGCCGGTTCTCCTTTGCGGGGCCGCGTCCCGAGGAGACCGCGATGACCCTGCTCGACCGCTTCGCTGTGATCGCCGACATCCACGGCCATGCCGACCCGCGGCAGGCCGTGCTGGCAGGTGGCGCACCAGCACATGCCCTACAATCCCGCTCGCATGGTTGCCCTTGCCCGCAAAGGCGGCCGCGACGACTGGGCCGCGGCGCTCGAGTCCGGCTGGATCAGCGGTTGACCGGCAATTCCCTTCGACAGGCCGCGCGAGGGTGCTAGTCTCCGCCCATGCCCTACCGGTGGACCCCAGCCCCTGACGACACGGGCGGCGAGCTGACGCTCTGGCCGCACCAGTCGCTTTCGGCCAAGGGCTTCGTCACCTTCATCGGGATTTTCTTCTTCATGGCGCTGATCCCCTTCTACGGGCTGCTCGGCACGCATCTGCTCTGGGCGCTGCTGCCCTTCATGCTCGCAGCGCTCGGCGG
Source organism: Alloyangia pacifica (assembly GCF_003111685.1). NCBI lineage: Bacteria > Pseudomonadati > Pseudomonadota > Alphaproteobacteria > Rhodobacterales > Roseobacteraceae > Alloyangia > Alloyangia pacifica. The sequence goes on from NZ_CP022190.1 coordinate 177,673, forward strand.
CATCTGGTATGCGCTGCGCCGCAACGAGCGGGACCGGCAGATCGTCGAGGTGCTGACGCTTTCGCCGCAGATCACGCAGCTGCTGCGCCAGAACCCGCGCGGCGCGGCGCAGGACTGGCAGTGCAATACCTATTGGGTCACTGCCCAGATGCACGAGACCGGCGGACCGGTGCCCCATTACGTCACGCTCAAGGGCGCGGGACGCGAGGTTGAGATCGGCGCCTTTCTGAGCGAAGAGGAGCGCAAGACGCTCTACCTCGAGCTTTCCGACCGGCTGCGGCATCTGGCGCGGCCCTGACCGCGCGAAAGGTTTCCATGGCCCAGGTCCCTGCCACCAAGAAGATGAAGCGCCGGGCGCTGCGCCTTGCCGCCGCCGTGAGCCCGACGCTGGCCGGAAAGCTCTCGCCCGTGGCCTCGGAACGCGCCGCGCTCGCGCTGCGGGTCGCGACGACCGGACGGCAGCGCCCCCGCGCCGAGCAGGTGGTCTTTCTCATTCCTCTGGTCGGGCCGCACCACGTCGGAGACTGGGAGGCGGTAATCGCCCGGCTGGCGCAGACGCTGGAGAGCTTCCGACGGCAGCAAGGCGCCTGGAAGGCAGTGATCTGTTGCCAGGAGCGCCCGCCCCTGCCCGCTGCGCTGGCCGCAGATGCGCGCATCAGCTGGCTGCCCTTCGACGATCCGACCCCCGGCAACGACAAGTGGCGCAAGCTTGCGGCGCTCTGCGATCACCTTGGAAAGATCGTCACGACACCCTCCTACGTCATGAGTTTCGATGCCGACGACCTGCTGCGGGACGGCACCGTGGCCGAAATGCTGGAGCGGCAGGAGGCAGGTTATCTTGTCGAAGAGGGCTACGTCATGGACCACGCCACCGGCGACGTCGCGCTGGCCGGACCGCCGACTGCTGCGCTGCCGCTGCGCAAGCCGTTCTGGAAGCTCTGCGGCTCATGCCTCGCGCTGCACCACGACCCGGCGCTGCCGCAGAGCGCGGATTTCCTGCGCGAGATGACCCAGCATGAGCACCGGATGTTCCCCTATCTCGCGGCGCTGGCCGGGCGGACGCTGGTGCCATTCCGCACGCCTGCTGTGCTCTACGTGCTGAACCACGGGGAAAATTTCGGCGCCCGGCGCGGGCGGGTCGGGTTCAAGACCCGCTTCGTTCAGCGTTTCCGGATCGCCGATGCAACCGAGGTCTCGCAGGTGGCGGAGGCGTTCCCCGCCCCCTGAACGCGCGGCACCTCTCTTCCAAGAGAGGTGCAAATTTCTTCGAGGGAACGTGCCTCAGCCGGCCGCCGCGAGCCGGTCCTTGACCATCGGCCCGACGGCGCCGAAATCCATGCGGCCCTGATAGCGCGTCTTGAGCACGCCCATCACCCGGCCCATATCGCGGATCGAGCTGGCGCCCACTTCCTTGACCGCCGCGTCGACCGCCTGCGAGACCTCGTCGTCGCTCAGCGGCTTGGGGAGAAACTCCTCGATGATCGGGATCTCGGCCAGTTCCGCCTCGGCGAGGTCGAGACGCCCGCCCTCTTCGTAGGTGCGCGCGCTCTCGCGGCGCTGCTTCACCATCTTGGCGAGGATCGACAGCAGCTCCGCATCCTCGACCCCGTCGTCATTGCCCTCGGCACGGGCGGCGATGTCCCGATCCTTCACGGCTGCGGTGATCAGGCGCAGCGTCGAGAGCCGCTCGGAGTCCTTGTCTTTCATGGCCTGTTTGGTGGCGGCCTTGATGCGTTCTCGCAAATCCATCGGAAAGGATATCCCCTTACGTTTCCAAGCCCCGAGACTACAGAAAGGCTCCAAAGGGCGCAATCCCGCCCTATACCAATGGAAGCCATTGTTTTTGCTATATTTATTTGGGCAAATCAGCGCTTGACCCTTTCGAGCGCTTCCCTTAGGCATGGCGCGATTTGCTTCCCGCCCAGATCCGAACAGGAGTCGCGCCATGTCGCTCGCCACCCCCCAAAAGCCCACCGCATGCCTCGCGCTCGCCGATGGGACGCTGTTTTACGGACAGGGGTTCGGTGCCACGGGGGAGGCGCAGGCCGAGCTCTGCTTCAACACCTCGATGTCCGGCTACCAGGAAATCATGACCGATCCGTCCTACGCCGGGCAGATCGTCACCTTCACCTTCCCGCACATCGGCAACACCGGGGTAAACCCCGAGGACGACGAGACCGGCGATCCGGTCGCGGCGGGCATGGTGGTGAAATGGATGCCGACCCAGTCCTCGAACTGGCGTGCGGTGCAGGAGCTCTCCGACTGGCTGGCGGCGCGCGGGCGCATCGCCATCGGCGGCATCGACACCCGCCGGCTGACCCGGGCGATCCGCCAGCAGGGCGCGCCGCACGTCGCCATCGCGCACAACCCCGAGGGCGTCTTCGACGTCGAGGCGCTGGTCGCCTCCGCCCGCGCCTTCCCCGGCCTCACCGGGCTCGACCTCGCCAAGGACGTGACCTGCGCCCAGAGCTACCGCTGGGACGAGATGCGGTGGGCTTGGCCGGACGGCTACAAGGCTCAGACCAACCCGCGCAAGAAGGTGGTCGCCATCGACTACGGCGCCAAGCGCAACATCCTGCGCTGCCTGGCCTCGGCCGGCTGCGAGGTGACGGTGCTGCCCGCCACCGCGACAAAAGACGAGGTTCTGGCGCATAACCCCGACGGCGTCTTCCTGTCGAACGGCCCGGGCGATCCTGCCGCCACCGGCAAATACGCCGTGCCGATGATCAAGGGTATCCTCGACGAGACCGAGCTGCCGATCTTCGGCATCTGCCTTGGCCACCAGATGCTGGCGCTGGCGCTCGGCGCCAAGACCATCAAGATGAACCACGGCCACCACGGTGCGAACCACCCGGTCAAGGAACTCGAGACCGGCAAGGTCGAGATCACCTCGATGAACCACGGCTTCGCCGTCGACGGCCAGACCCTGCCCGCCGGTGTGGTCGAGAGCCACGTGAGTCTCTTCGACGGCTCGAACTGCGGGATTCGCATGACGGACCGGCCTGTGTTCTCGGTTCAGCACCACCCCGAGGCCAGCCCCGGCCCGCAGGACAGCTTCTACCTGTTCGAACGCTTCGTGAACAACATGTGATCTTCCCGCGATTTGTTTCGCGGAGAGCCACAATTTAAGACTCGATTTACCGACATGCCCTGAACTCCCTGTATCTAGAGAGTTCAGGAGCCTGTCATGCAAGACACGCCTCCGACGTCCCAGACTCGCCGGCGCGCCGGTGGGCTGTCCGATCTTGGCCGTCCGATATCCGCGCTCCTCCTCGAGGACGGGGCCTTGGACGCGGTACAGGCGCTCGAGGCACTGGCCCGCAGCCGGCTCGAGCGCAATCCCCTCTCCCGCCTGCTGCAGGCCGAGGGACGGGTCTCGCCCGAGCAGCTGCGCGACACTCTGGCGCGCAGCCACGGGGCGCCCGCGCTGTCCCGGCTGACCGCCCCGCCCTCCGCCGCGCTTGCGGGTCTGCTGCCGCCCGATGTCTGCCTGCGCCACGGCGCGCTGCCCTGGTTGCGGATTGATGACGGGCTGCTGCTTGCCATGGCGCATCCCGAGGGCTTCGCCCGGGTCCGCGCCCTGCTGCCCGAGAGCGAGAGCCGCGTTGTTCTGGCCCTCGCGACCGAGGCGGACATCTTCGCCGAGGTCACCGAGCGCCACGCCGCGGACATGGCGTTGCAAGCCGAAACCAGTCTTCCCGCCGACCTCAGCTGCCGCGACTTGAACCGGTTGCCGCCTTCGCGCGCCGCTCTGCTCGCCATTTCGCTGGCCGCGCTGCTGACGCTGCTGTTCAGCGCCCCGACAATGTTCTTTGGCGCGGCTCTCGCGCTGGCCGCGACGACGATGCTGGTCACGCAGCTTGCCAAGCTGGCCGCCTTCGGAGCCGGCATGGCCCCGATGCCCCCGGTCCCCACCGATCCGGAGGGTGGACCCTCGGGAAGCCCTTCCATTTCGCTCATTGTCCCGCTGCACCGCGAGGAAACCATCGCCGCCACGCTGGTGCAGCGGCTTGATCGGCTCGACTACCCGCGCGCCGCGCTCGAAGTGCTGTTGGTGCTCGAGGCCGAGGACAGGATCACCCGCGCCACGCTCGACGCCGCGGCGCTGCCGCCGTGGATGCGCATCGTCGAGGTGCCCCCCGGCGGCGTAACCACCAAGCCCCGCGCGCTGAACTACGCGCTCAACTTCGCCCGCGGCGCGCTCATCGGGGTCTACGACGCCGAGGATTGCCCCGCCCCGGACCAGCTGCGCCGCCTCGTCGCGCATTTCAGCCGCGCCCCGCCCGAGATCGGCTGCGTGCAGGGCATTCTCGATTTCTACAATCCCAAGGCAAACTGGCTCTCGCGCTGCTTCACCCTCGAATACGCCTCCTGGTTCCGCATCCTGCTGCCCGGCTTTGCACGGCTTGGCTTTGCGATCCCGTTGGGGGGCACCACCGTCTTCTTCCGCCGCGAGGCGCTCGACCGGGTTGGCGGTTGGGATGCGCATAACGTAACCGAAGACGCCGACCTCGGCATCCGTCTGGCCCGCTTCGGCTATCGCACCGAGCTGTTGCCGCTGGTCACCCTGGAAGAGGCCAATTGCCGGCTCTGGCCCTGGATCCGCCAGCGCTCGCGCTGGCTCAAGGGCTACCTGATCACCTGGCGGGTCCACATGCGCCATCCCCGCCGCTGCCTGCGCGAGCTGGGTGCGTGGCGGATGCTGGGGCTGCAACTCATCTTTCTCGCCGCCCTACTGCAGTTGCTGCTGGCGCCGCTGCTCTGGGGCTTCTGGCTCTATCAGCTCGGGGCGTCCTACCCGGCGCTCGGCCCCGCCACGGCCAACCTGCTGCCGGCGCTCACAACGCTGCTGCTCGGCTCCGAGGCGGTGATGCTCCTTATCGGCCTCGGCGGCGTGCTGCGCAGCCCGCATCCGCGGCTGCTGCCTTGGGTGCCGACGCTGTTCCTCTATTACCCGCTGGCCACGATCGCGCTCTACAAGGCGCTGTGGGAGACGCTGCGCCGGCCCTTCTACTGGGACAAGACCACCCACGGGCACTCGGCCCCGGACCACGCGGGCACCGATGCTCCCACGGGCGATCCGTGACGGCTCAGGCTGGCACGGATCAGGCGGTCTTGCGGCTGTCGAGCTTGAGGCGGGTGACGAAGGCCACCGAGATATGTTCGCGCAGCGCCTTGTCTGCCGCCGCCTCGTCGCGCCGGGCGATGGCATCGACGATGGCCGCATGTTCCGCCAGCGCATTCGTTCCGCGCCCCTCGGCGGCCAGCGAGGTCGTCGCCATCAGCGCCATGGAGCGATGCACGAGGTCAAGCTGCTGCACGAGGTAGCGGTTGTGCGAGGCGAGCTGGATCATCCGGTGGAAGCGGCGGTTGGCCCGCGCCAGTGCCGCCGGATCGTTGAGCAGGGCTCGGTCGTCCTCGACCATGTCGCGCAGCACCTGCACCTCTTCCTCGGTGGCATGGCGCGCCGCGAGCCGGGCGGCCAGACCTTCCAGCTCGGTGCGGACCACGTAGAGCTCGGCCATCTGGTTGTGATCGAGCGAGGCGACGATCAGCGAGCGCCCGTCGCGCGCCAGAAGCGATTGCGTCTCGAGCCGCTGCAGCGCCTCGCGGATCGGCGTGCGCGAGACACCGAATCGCTCGGCCAGCTCGCTCTCCACCAGCCGGTCGCCGGGGCGGTACACCCCCTGGTCGATAGCCTCGAGGATCAGCGTGTAGGCATCCTTGTTCGGCGTCCGGATCTGGCTCATCTGGGGCGGTCCTTCATAGGTGATGCAGCAAGATAGCGGGAGCGGGGGGCCGGGATCAACGCCCCGCTTGGCCGCAGGCCGCGCAGCGTCGCCCTGCGGCCCCACCGCGCATTGCCGCCCGCCTTGCCCGAGCGTAGGGTGCAGCCATGGTAAAGCAGTATTTCTCCCACGTGCGCCACTGGGTCTTCGACCTCGACAACACGCTCTATCCGCCGGCCGTGCGGCTCTTCGACCAGATCGAGCGCAAGATGACCGACGTGGTCATGCGGGTGACGGGCGCCGACAAGGCCGAGGCCAACACCCTGCGCAAGCGCTGGTGGATGGATCACGGCACGACGCTGGCCGGGCTGATGGCAAACCACCAGCTCGACCCCGAAGCCTATCTGACCGAGGTGCATGACATCTCCTTCGACGCACTCGAGCCCGACCCGCGCCTTGCCGAGCTGATCGCGAACCTGCCGGGGCGCAAGATCGTCTACACCAACGGCAGCGCGCCCTATGCGGCGCGGGTGCTGGAAGCGCGCGGGCTCGCGGCCGCTTTCGACGCGATCTACGGCGTCGAGCACGCCGGATATCTCCCAAAGCCCGAGCCGAGGGCCTTCGAGACGGTCTTTGCCCTTTCCCGCACCGACACCGGCACCGCGGCGATGTTCGAGGACGATCCGCGTAATCTTGCCGCACCCCACGCCATGGGCATGCGCACCGTCCATGTCGCCCCCGAACGCGGAGAAGGCGAACATATCCAGCATCATACGGACGATCTGACGGCTTTCCTCGCCCGGCTTTCCTGAGCCGCCCCGACCGCCTCGCCGCCGCGGCGCGGGGGCTGCGACATTTTTCGGCATGGGAGCACACAGGCTCCCTGCCTATCTCCTGCCCAGCTTCAGACAGGAGAGTCCCATGACCGCAGCCGACTTCACCACCGTTCAGGACACCCACGCCCCCGCCAAGCGCGGACTTCGCGGCGAGGCCGTCTTCTTCCTCGTGGCCGCGCTGCTGCTGGTGATCGCCGTGGTCAACACCCTGGCCTTCGGCCTCGTGGGCCTTGCCATGACCGCGCTGGCGCTGGTGCCGGTGTGCTACTCCATGCTGCTCTGGATCACCGTCGGCAAGTAAGCCGCATGGTCATGGCCGGCCGCCTGCCCTAGATAAGGGCGCAAAGGAGAGCGGTCATGGATTACGACATTCTCATCTCGGGCGGCGGGATCGCCGGGCTCACCGCGGCCGCGGCCTTCGGCAACGCCGGCTTCTCGGTGCTCTGCGTCGATCCGGCGCCGCCGGTGACAGAGCGCGAGGCGCAGGGCGCCGACCTGCGCAGCACCGCCTTCCTGCAACCGGCGCAGGCGTTTCTCGCCGAGGCGGGCCTCTGGGAGCGCCTCGCCCCGCACGCCATGCCGCTGCAGGTGATGCGCATCGTCGACGCCGGCGGCGAGCTGCCCGAGCCGCGCATCGTCAAGGATTTCGACAGCGCCGAGATCTCCGAGCTGCCCTTCGGATGGAACCTTCCCAACTGGCTGCTGCGGCGCGAGCTGTCGGCCCACCTGCACGGGATGGAGCGCGTCACTTTCCTGCCCGGCACCGCCACGACCGCGCTCTTCACCCGCGAGGCCGAGGCCCGCGTCACGCTCAGCGATGGCCGCCGTATCCGCACCCGGCTGGTGATCGCCGCGGACGGACGCAATTCGCCGATGCGCGAGGCCGCGGGGATCGGCGTGAAGACCACCCGTTTCGGGCAGAAGGCGCTGGCCTTCGCCACCACCCACCCGATCCCGCATGACAATGTCTCGACGGAAATTCACCGGACCGGCGGGCCGTTCACGCTGGTTCCCCTGCCCGATTTCGAGGGCCAGCCCTCCTCGGCGGTCGTGTGGATGGAGGAAGGGCCAAAGGCCGAGGCGCTGATGGCCTTGGACGAGGCCGCCTTCGAGGCCGCCATGTCCGAACGGTCCTGCCACCATTTCGGCCCGCTGAAGCTGGCCTCGCGCCGCACCATCTGGCCGATCATCGCGCAGCACGCCGAGAGCCTGACCGGCCAGCGCCTCGCGCTTGTGGCCGAGGCGGCGCATGTGGTGCCCCCCATCGGCGCGCAGGGGCTGAACATGTCTCTGGCCGACATGAAGGTGCTGCACGATCTCGCGGTGGCGCGCCGCGAGGCGCTTGGCGAGGCGTCGATGCTCGACGCCTACGCCTGCAAGCGGATGCCCGACATCCGCGCCCGCGTCGCCGGGATCACCGCGCTGAACCGCGCCTCGATGCTGTCGACCCCGCTGCTGCGCGACGCGCGCGCCACGGCGCTGGATGCGCTCTACGGCGTCAAATCCGTGCGCAAGACGCTGATGCAGATGGGCCTCGGCGCGAAGGGGTGAGGCCCCGTTACGCCGGGCGCTTCTACTGCCCCACCCGCAGCGTATGGCCGGTCAGCTCCTCGCTGAACGGCACCGGGTGCGGCTCGAGTCCCAGCCGCGCGCGGTAGACCGGCAGGCTCTCGGTCACCCGCATCACGTAGTTGCGGGTCTCGGTGAAGGGGATCATCTCGATCCAGTCGATCATGTCGATCTCACCCTTCAGCGGGTTGCCGAAGATCTTCATCCAGCTCACCGGGCGCGACGGCCCGGCGTTGTAGCCCGCCGCCATCATCACCGGGTTGCCGTCGAACTGCTGCGACAGGCTCTGCAGGTAGCGCGCGCCGAGCTTGGCGTTGTAGCCCGGGTTGTCCAGCAGGCCCTCGAAACTGTAGGGCACGCCGAGCCAGCCCGCGACTTCCTTGGCGGTGCCGGGCATCAGCTGCATCAGTCCGCGCGCGCCCGCGCCGGAGACCACGCGCGGATCGAACTCGGACTCGCGCCGCGCGATCGACAGCACCATCTCACGCGGGACCGGGAAGTCCACCTTCAGCAGGTCCGGGTGCAGCGCGTAGTAGGGGCCGGCCAGCTCGAGCCCATATTGCGCCGCGCGCTTGCCGACCATGACCTCGACGTGCGGACGCTGCATCTGTGCCAGCATCTGTCCGAGCTGGCCGATCTGCTGCCGGTCGAGCCCTTCGGCGAGATGGGTCAGGAAGCGCTCGCCCAGCGACGTCTCGCCCGACGCCAGCAGCAGGATCGCGGCGCTGTAGACGCTGCTCTGGGTAAACGGCGCCGCGCGCCAGTCGGGGAAGCTCTCGGTTCCCGCCAGCTTCGGGTCGGACGCGATGCCGCCACGCTCCGCCGCCAATAGCCCATAGAAGGAGGTCTGGTAGCGCGCGCCCTGCGCATAGGCCTGCTTCGCCCCCTCGGTGTCGCCCAGCTCTTCCAGCGCGCGGCCCATCCAGTAGCCCGCACGGCCCTTGGAGATTGGCGAGGTCACCGCGCCGTCGTGGTTGCGGAAGTGGCGCAGCGCGGTCTGCGGATCTTCGAGTAAGCGCAGCGCGATGAAGCCAGAGAGCCATTCCAGCGCCGCGTATTGGTCGCCCTCGGTCAGGCCGTGGCGCGAGGCAATGGCATAGGCGGTTTCGGCATCGCCCCGGCGCATTCTCTGGTGCGCCAGGTCGTCGCGCCGCCCGGCCCAGGCCCAGGGCTCGCCAAGCGCCTCGGCACTGCTCGAGCGTTCGAGCAGCAGCGAGATGGCATCGTCGTCGCGGCCCTTGCGGAGACGCCAGAGGTAGCGCTCGTAGGCCAGCCCCGGATCGTTCGCTAGAGCCGCGGGCACCGCTTCGATGCGGCTATCGACGCCCGGATCCAGCGCGCGCAGCGCCAGCCGCGCCTCCGCGAGCTTGCGCCAGCCGTCCGAGACCAGCGGCAGAAGCGCCCGCGCATTGTCCTCCCATCCCTGCCAGAGCGCCATGTCGAGCCGCGCCTCGTGATGCGGTTTCAGCAGATCGGGCCAGTCGCGCAGGAACGTCGCGCGCTCTTCGGCGCTGAGCGGCAGGGTGCGCCACGCCATGACGATGTCGGCCTCGGCGGCGCCGCGTTGCCCCTCGGCCAGATGCGCGCGCGCCAGCGCCAGCGCCCCGGCGCCGGTCTGCGGCAGGTAGCCCGAGAAGAACGCGCGGATGGTGCCGAGATCGGATTCGGAAATGGCGATCTCGGACTTCTCGCGCAGGTAGGGTATGCCCGGCCAGTCGGGGTTGCGCGTGATGAAATCCATCACCTGGGCGGCGTTGCCCCGGCTGGCGCGCAGGTAGTGCCAGAGCACCACGTCGAGCGCGGCCTGACCGTCGCCACGCGACTCGATGAGAGCGGAGGCCCAGTTGCCCGACCGCATGTCCGCCATGGCCTTGGCGAGCGGGCGCTCGTCGGGCAGGGCAGGCGTGGCAATCAGGGCAAGAAGCACGAAGAGAGCGGCGCGGAGGCGCGACATGAGCTTGCAATTTCCTTGACGAAAAGGAATAGACACGCCGCGGAGATTACCGCGTGGCAGGGGGTGATCCAATTCACATTCCCTCCAGCCCGGGGTCTCGCTGCTACGAAGCGAACACATAAACATTAAAGGAGCGTGTCATGTTCAAAGGTTCGATGCCAGCACTGGTCACGCCGTTCAAGGACGGCGTCGTGGATTTCGACGCGCTCAAGAAACTCGTGGACTGGCACGTGGCCGAGGGCAGCTCGGCGCTGGTGCCCGTGGGGACGACCGGCGAGAGCCCAACCCTCAGCTACGAGGAACACGAGGCAGTCATCGACTGCGTGGTGAAAACCGCCGCGGGCCGGATCCCGGTGATCGCCGGCGCGGGGTCGAATTCGACCGCAGAGGCGATCCACTTCATGCAGTTCGCCGAAAAGGTCGGCGCGCAGGCAGCGCTGGTGGTGACCCCCTATTACAACAAGCCGACCCAGGCCGGTCTGATCGCGCATTTCACCGCCGTGCATGACGCCGCGAACCTTCCGATCATCATCTACAACATTCCCGGCCGATCGGTGGTCGACATGTCCCCCGCCACCATGGGCGAGCTGGCCAAACTGCCGCGTATCGTCGGCGTCAAGGACGCCACCGGCGATCTGGCGCGGGTCTGCGCACAGCGTATCACCTGCGGCACGGACTTCCTGCAGATCTCGGGAGAGGACGCCACCGCGCATGGCTTCAACGCCCAGGGCGGCATCGGCTGCATCTCGGTGACCGCGAACGTCGCCCCGGCGCTCTGCGCCCAGATGCAGGCGGCCACGCTCGCGGGCGACTACGCCAAAGCGCTGGAACTGCAGGACAAGCTGATGCCGCTGCACCAGGCGATCTTTGCCGAGCCGGGCGTCTGCGGCGCAAAATACGCCATGAGCCGTTTGGGCCTGTGCAACGAGGAAGTGCGCCTGCCGCTGCTGCCAGTGACCGAGCCGGTGCGCGCGCGCATCGACGCGGCACTGCGTCACGCCGGGCTGCTGGGCTGAAGTCCAGCGACGGATAGAGTGGGGGCACTGCCTCCGCTCCTCCGTTATGTATCCGCCCACAAGACCCCCCCGGGGGAAACCTGAATGAAAGAAGGCGGGTCCGATGTCGGACCCGCCTTTGTCTTGTGCCCAGGGCTTTTCCCGCGAAGGGGGCTCACTCGGGCTCGGTGCTCTCCACGCCCTCGGGCTCGCCGACGACCACGAATCGCAGCGCGTCGGGCTTCAGCACGCGGGCGGCGACGCGCTTCACGTCCTCGAGGGTCAGCGCCTCGATTTCGTCGTTGCGGGTGGCGATGTAATCGGGGGTCAGCCCGTCCATCTGCATGCCGACGAGGATATCGGCGATTGGCCCGTTGCCGTCGAAGCGCAGCGGGTATGCACCGGTGAGATAGGTCTTGGCCTGGTCAAGCTCCGCCTCGGTGACGCCGTTCTCGGCAAGCTTGGCCCATTCGTCCTTGATGACGTCTATGGCCTCGCCGATGCGGTCATTGGCCGAGGCGACGTGGCCGAGATAGAGCTCGGCATGGTCCATTGGCACGATGTAGGAATAGACGCCGTAGGTCAGGCCCCGCTTTTCGCGCACCTCGTTCATCAGCCGCGCCTCGAAGCCGCCACCGCCGAGAATTGTGTTCATCACATAGGCGGCGAAGAAGTCCGGATCGTCGCGCTTCAGCCCCTTCTGTCCGAAGATGGCCACCGACTGCGGTGTCTCGAAGGGCACGACCGTGATCCCTGCCGTGGTCTGCACGTCAAAATCCTGGGGCAGAGGTGCACCGGTGTCGGGCAGGTCGGCCAGAAGATTGTCGATCAGCGCCGAGAGCTCCTCGGGCGAGATGTCGCCGGTCGCGGCGATATAGACCCGGTCCTTGGCCATGGCGCCCTTCCAGGCGTCGACGATGTCGTCACGGGTGAGCGCGCGGACGCTCTCGACCGTGCCCGAGGCATCGGTCGCATAGGGGTGATCGCCGAAGACCTCGGCGTCGAAAGTCGCGCTGGCGATGCTGTCGGGGTCCTTGGCATCGCTGCGGATCCCCGAGATCACTTGCGCCCGAACCCGCGTCAGCGCGGCTTCGGAAAAGCTCGGCTCGATCAGGCTTTGGCGCAGCAACTCGACTGCGTCGTCGCGGTTTTCGGTGAGAAAGCGCGCCGAGACCGAGACCGCGTCCTGGCTCGAATCATAGCCGAAGCTCGCGGCGAGCGACTCCGACTCGGCGGCGAAACCCTGGGCATCATAGGCCCCGGCGCCCTCTTCCAGCAGCCCGACCATCAGGTTTGTCGCGCCGCGCTTGCCCGGCGCGTCCAGCGCCGCGCCGCCCTTGAAGCGGATCTCCAGCGCGGTGAAGGGGATCGAGGGTTCCTCGACCAGCCAGGCCTTGAAGCCCAGCGGCGTCTCGACCTGCTGGATGTCGATCTCGGCGGCGGCGGGCAGCGCCAGCCAGAGCGAGGCCGCCGCGGCGATCAGCGGGCCGGTCACGATGCGGAACGTCATTGGGTCACCTCTTCGGCATCAGTCTGCGGCAGCGACAGGGCGGCGGGAGCGGCCGCCGGCGCGGCATCGGCGGGGGTGGTCAGGTAGCCCGTGACCGAATGGCGCCTGTCGAAGACCTTGCGCGCGGCGGAGACGATCTGTTCGCTGGTCACGCCCTGCAGGATCTCGGGCCAGGCCTGCACGTCCTCGACCGTCAGGCCGGAGGTCAGCGCATTGCCGTAGCGCTGCGCCACGCTGGCCACGTCGTCGCGGTCGTAGATCTCGGAGGCGCGGGCCTGGAACTTGATCCGTTCGAGCTGCTCAGGATCGCAGCCGGTCTCGAGGAAGGCCGCCAGTTCGGCATCGAGCGCCGCCTCGGCCTCCTCCAGCGTCACGCCGGGCGCAGGCACGATGCCGAAGCCGAAGCTGCCATCGTCATAAGATGTGCCGTCGTAGAAAGCCCCGACATAGATCGCCTTGTGCTGTTCGAACTGCAGCTTCTGGTTCAGCACCGAGGTCTGCCCACCGCCGAGGATCTCGGCAAGCAGGGTCAGCGCCGCGGCCTCTTCCTGGTTGCCGGGGTCGCGCTCGGGCGCGAGGTAGCGGCGCATCACATAGGGCTGCGCGACGCGCGGGTCCTCGAAGCGCAACCGGCGTTCGGCCATCTGCCGCGGCTCTTGAGGGCGTTCGCGCGGGGCACCGACCTCGGGGTTGGCCGGCAGCTCGCCGTATGTCTGCTCGGCCAACGTGCGCACCTCGTCGGGCGTGGTGTCCCCGGCGACGACGAGGATCGCGTTGTTGGGAGCGTAATTGCGGTGATAGAACGCCAGCGCATCGTCGAGATCGAGCTGCTCCATCTCCTCGCGCCAGCCGATCACCGGCACGCCGTAGCGGTGGTTGAGGTAGAGCGCCGCGCCCATCTGCTCGCGCAGCAGCGCGCCCGGGTCGTTCTCGGTGCGCATGTTGCGCTCCTCGATGATCACGTCGCGCTCGGTGAGGATATCCTGCTCGTCGAGCTGCAGGTTGACCATGCGGTCGGCTTCCATCTCCATCATCAGCCCGAGCCGGTCGGCGGCGACGCGCTGGTGGTAGGCGGTCTGGTCATAGGAGGTGAAGGCGTTGTCGGTGCCGCCGTTGCGGGCGACGATCTTGGAAAACTCGCCCGGCGCCAGCGTGTCGGTGCCCTTGAAGAGCAGGTGTTCGAGGAAATGCGCGACGCCCGAGCTGCCCGCGGTCTCGTCGGCGGAGCCCGCCTTGTACCAGACCATATGCACGACGACCGGCGCGCGGTGATCCTCGACCACGACCACCTCCATGCCGTTGTCGAGCGAGAAGGTGGTGACCGGCGTCTTCTCGGGGAGGATTCCGGCTGTCTCCGCCCGCAGCGGCATCGCCGACAGCACCACCACGGCCAGCGCCGCGCTCCATGACTTCATCTGCAAGCCCCCACTCCTCGGCTGAAACGACATCTGCCCCCAACCTACGGGGCGGGGGCAGTCATTCCAAGCTGGGCTTGCGGTTTCGTGATGTGTCGCGCGCTCAGTCGGCGGGCGGCGGCGCAGAGGGGGTGCGGGCGCCCGCCTTGCGGTAGGCGGTCAACGCAGCATTGGGGTCGAGTATCTGGTCGCGGTAGACCTTGTTGTACTCATCGTCCTTGAAGAGCTTCCAGTTGAACACCGAGCGGTCGCGGCGGAACTGGGCGTCCTCGACGGCGAGCCGCGTGCGGATGTCGCCATCGCGGCCGTAGCGCGAGGCGCGGTTTACCAGCGCGGCATCGCGGGATGGCACCTCTCCAACCGCCAGCTGCGCCGGGTTGCCGCCAAGCGCCGCGACGGCGTCCGCGAGCGGCGTCTGGTCGGTGCGGTTGGCGCTGCCGGGCGTTGGCGTCGGCAGCTCGGCAAAGCTCTGCGGCATCTCCAGCGGCTTGTTCGGCACGATGGCGAACTCCTCGGGGGTGCCGCGGTTGTTGCGCATTTGGTGCAGCGTGCGATCACTCGTCGTACAGGCGACGAGCCCGGTAAGTCCGAGCATCAGCACGAGATGCGGCAGCTTCATGGCCATTCTCCGGTTCTTGCCTTTCGCCCGGATCTATACGATCCGGCCTGCCCCGTCACGGGGCCTTTTTCCCGCGCTTGCCCGCCTCGGTCCCGCCGGAGAAAAGCACCAGCCCGATCGCGCCCGCGAAGATCGCGATATCGGCGACGTTGAAGGCAAAGGGGTTGTTCAGCCCACAGCAGGACATGTTGAGGAAATCCGCCACGGCCCCGTAGAGCAGCCGGTCGATCACGTTGCCGAGCGCGCCACCGATCAGCAGCCCGCCCGAGATCAACCCCAGCCGCCCCGGCGGATCGCGCCGCAGCCAGACCGAGACGAAGAGCACGATCCCCAGCGCCACGGCGATCAGCGTCCAACGCGCAGCGGCGGCATCATCCGCGAAAAGGCCGAAGTTGACCCCGCGATTCCACGCCATACGGAAGTTGAGGAATGGCGGCAGCACGTCGATCGACAAGCGCTGCGCCAGCCCCATCACGTGCACCACGAGCCATTTCGAAAGCTGATCCACCACGAAGGTGATCGCCGCCGTCACCAGTACCAGCCGCATGAACTCTCCTTGCGCCGGGGCCGCGCCCCGGGTTTCCGCCCCGGTCTACAGGCTGCGCGCCGCGAGGAAAAGCCCTGCCCGGTTCAGGGGTGTGCGAGCGCCCGGCGCAGCAATGCGCGGAAGGCGCCCGTCGCCGCCTGCTCGTCGATCACCCCCGGATCGTTCACCGTCAGCGCCGCGCACAGGGGTCTCTCCTCGGCGTCGCGCAGCACCACGGTGAAGTTCAGCACCCCGGGCTCCGAGCCGCCCTTGTAGGCGGCGGGACCCAGTCCGTAGGCGGGCCCGGGATTGAGCTGCAGCATCGGCAGGTCCGCCATGGGCAGCAGCAGCGCGCAGAGCTGCTCGAGCGGCAGGTACCACTCGATCCCCGGCACCGAATGCGCGGCGGCCCCGGCCGGATCGGGGGGCGTCGACGCGGCCTCGGCGGCAATGCCGGAGCGGTCCTCGGGCTCTGCGTCGAGCCAGGCCCGGGCCGCTGCGGGATCGCTCTTGAGGGCAAAGAACTCGCGGGTCGAGAGCATTGCCTCCGGCGCAATCGCCAGTTCCTCGGCCACGGTGTCGCGCCCGAGCAAGTCGAGAAGCAGGTCGGTGGCGGTGTTGTCGCTCTCGGCGATCATAAGCAGCGCGGCGGTGTGCAACGTCACCGGCGCCTCTTCGGGGAAATCCTGAAGTCGCCCCGAGGGCAGCGACCGATGCCCGTCGCCAAGCCGCAGCACACGGTCCCAATCGGTCTTGCCCGCGCGCACGTCGCGGGCCAGCACCGACAGGATCCCCAGCTTGAAGGCCGAGCCGACCGCCAGCGGATGCGACGCGCCGCCCGCCGCCAGAACCTCGCCCTCGCGGGTCACCAGCCAGGAGACCTCGGCCCCCAGCCCCTCCAGCCCTGCCACAGCCGCGCGCAGATCGGCGACGAGCGGCTCGGGCGCACCGAGGCGGAGCCCGGCGATCCGCCCCTCGGGATCAAGGGTGATCTTCACCGGCACCTGGTAGGTCGCGCTGCGCAGCGTGCCGCTGCCGTCGACAAGCTCGATCTGCTCGACCGGGCCGACCTGCGCCCTCAAGGTCTCGAGCAGGCCATCGAGCTGGGCTTTGGGGACGGCGCGGGCGAAATCCTCGGTGACTTCGACATCCCCGGCGCCGCCCGACAGCAGGGCTTTCAGAACCGCGCGTTCCGCCTCCTGGCCCGCCGCAACTCCGGGCAGGCAAAGAAAGGTCGCCGCCGCCGCGAGGACAGCCCCCAAAAATACCTTCACGCCAATCACTCCCAAAAATAAGGCGGCGCTCCGCCGCCGCCGACCCCATCATTTCACGAATCGGCGCCGGGGTGAATTGCGCGGAATTGGTCACGATCACTCTCCGGTCACCCGCGCGACCTTGAAGACCACGCAGGGGTGAGACGCTACAGGCGGTCCATCTGACCCTACTCCCGCCGGTTGCTTGCTTATTTCCGAAGTCCACCCAAAAGAGATCTTTTTCGCACCCGCGGCATCATGATGCTTGTCGACATTCCGGCGACTGAATATCTATTTCTTGTGGCCATTAAATTTCGCCGGTTCCTTTTTCAGAATTCCGATGAGTGAGCGCCAATTGTGACAAGCATTTCTTCTCCCTCTCAGAGATCCTCCGTCGGCTGGGGTGTAAAGCTCCTTGGATGGGGCTGCGTTCTGCTGGGCCTCGTTCTTATGGCTGGCGGTCTCTGGCTGATCTCCCTGGGCGGAAGCTGGTACTACGCGCTCGCGGGGCTCGGCCTTGTCCTCACCGGGGCGCTGCTCAATCGCGGCAGCCTGAAGGCGCTGTGGCTTTACTTGCTCGTCTGGGTCGGAACGCTTGGCTGGGCCTGGTGGGAGAGCGGCAACGACTGGTGGGCGCAGCTGCCGCGGATGCTGTCCCCGACCGTGATCCTGCTTCTCATGCTGGCCTGCCTCCCGGCATTGGTCCGAAACAGGCGGCGCCCGTCCTGAGGACCCGATCAAGACCCACAGAGCCCCGGGCCAAAGCTCTCGTAGGAGGTACATGTCGATGATCCGTTTTCTCCAAACGCCCGGGCGCGGCCTGCTGGCCTCCTTTGCGGGCGCCGTGCTCGGGCTGGCCGCACCCTCCGTGCTTGCCCAGGGCGGCGGCGCATCCGAGCCGCCGCCGGAACGGGCGATGCCGGTGCCCGTCGGCGCGGACTGGCCCTATTATGGCGGCGACGGCATGGCACAGCGCTTTTCGCCGCTGACCCAGATCACCCCTGCCAATGTCGGACAGCTCGAGCGCGCCTTCGTCTTCCACACCGGCGATCTGCCCCCCGGCGACGGCGCCGGCAGATACGCCGCCGAGACGACGCCGCTGAAGATCGGCGACAGTCTCGTCATGTGCACCGCGATGAACAGGATGATCTCGATCGACGCGGCAACCGGCGAGGAGCGCTGGCGCTTCGATCCCGAGGTCCCGCGCGAGGCGATCCCCTATGGGGCCACCTGCCGCGGTGTGGCCGCCTATACCGATCCGGACAGGCCCGAGGGCGAGGCCTGCAAGGTGCGGGTGATCGAGGCCACGCTCGATGCCCGCCTGATCGCGCTCGACGTCGAGACCGGGGAGCCCTGCACGGACTTCGGCAGCGACGGACAGGTCGATCTCTGGGAGGGCATCGGCGAAAAGGTGCCGGGCTTCTACGCGGTCACCGCCGCGCCCACCATCGTCGGCGGTATCGTGGTCACCGGCGCACAGGTCAAGGACGGACAGGCCGAGGACGCTCCTTCGGGGGTGGTGCGCGGCTTCGACGCGGTGACCGGCGCGCTCGCCTGGGCCTGGGACTTGGCCGCACCCGAGGAGATGGGCGGCGGCCCGTCCGAGGGCAAGACCTACACCCGCGGTACGCCCAACATGTGGACCACCGCCACCGCCGACGAGCTGCGCGGCATCGTCTACCTTCCGCTCGGCAATTCCGCGGTGGACTACTATGGCTCCAACCGCTCGGAGGCGGAGAATACCTACGCCACCTCTCTGGTCGCACTGGATGCCGCCACCGGCGAGGAGCTCTGGCATTTCCAGACCCTGCGGCACGACGTGTGGGACTACGATCTCGGCGCGCAGCCGACGCTGCTGGACTACAAGGGCGAGCCGGCAATCCTGCTGTCCTCGAAACAGGGGGATCTCTACATCCTCAACCGCGAGACCGGCGCGCCGCTCACCCCGGTGGGCGAGCTCACCGACCTGCCGCAGGGCGAGATCGAGCCGGACTTCGTCGCCGACAGCCAGCCGGTGTCCCTCTGGGCGACCCTGCGCAAGCCGCCGCTGACCGAGAAGCGCATGTGGGGGATCACCCCCATCGACCAGCTCTATTGCCGCATCCGTTTCCGGCAGATGGTCTACGACGGCTACCTGACCCCGCCTTCGACCCGGAATTACATCCAGTACCCGGGCTATTACGGGGGCAACGACTGGGGCTCGGTGGCGGTGGACACGTCCCGCGGGCTGCTCATCGCCAACTACAACGACATTCCCAATCTCACCCGGCTGGTGCCCCGCGCCGAGGCCGACGCCGAGGGTATGCGGCCGATCGGCAGCCCTGAGCGCGCCGCGGGGCGCGGCCAGCCGCAGGTGGGCGCGCCCTACGGGGTGACAACCAACGCCGGGTGGCGATCAGGCCTCACCGAACTTCCCTGCACCCAGCCGCCCTATGGCGGGATCACCGCCATCGACCTCGCGACGGGTGAGCCGGTCTGGGACACGCCGCTTGGCACCGCCCGGCGCAATGGCCCCTTCGGCCTGCCGTCGCGGCTGCCGCTGAAGATCGGCACACCGAACAATGGTGGCGCGGTACTCACCGCATCGGGGCTGATCTTCATCGGGGCGGCCGTCGACAACCTCTTCCGCGCCATCGACATCGAAACCGGCGAGACGCTCTGGACCGACGCGCTGCCCGCGGGCGGGCAGGCCAACCCGATCAGCTACGAGGTGGACGGCCGGCAATACGTGCTGATCGCCGCCACCGGCCATCACGCGATGGAAACCGGGGTCAGCGACGCGATCATCGCCTATAGGCTGCCCGACTGAGCGTGCTGCGGGCACAAAAAAGAGGCGGGCCGCGGCCCGCCTCCCCTGTCAGCCTGCGATCCGCGCTTGATCAGTGGCGGAAGTGGCGCATCCCGGTGAAGACCATTGCGAGCCCAGCCTCGTCGGCCGCAGCGATCACCTCGTTGTCGCGCATCGACCCGCCCGGCTGGATCACCGTGGTCGCGCCGGCGGCCGCCGCTTCCATCAGCCCGTCGGGGAAGGGGAAGAAGGCGTCCGATGCGACAGCCGAGCCCTGCGTCAGCGGCGTGTCGAGGCCGAGGGCCTCGGCCATGCGCTCGGCCTTCTTGGCGGCGATCAGCGCCGAGTCGACGCGGCTCATCTGGCCCGCACCGACACCGACGGTGGCGCCGTTCTTGACGTAGACGATGGCGTTCGACTTGACGTGCTTGGCGACCTTCCAGGCAAAGAGCAGGTCCAGCAGTTCCTCGTCCGACGGCCGCTTCTTGGTCACCACCTTCAGATCGTCCAGCGTGATCGTGCCGTTGTCCTTGTCCTGCACGAGCATCCCGCCCGAGACCTGGCGGTAGGCGAGGCCCGGCTCGGAGGTGTCGGCAAGCCCGTCGGTGGTCAGCAGGCGCAGGTTCTTCTTCTTGGCGAAGATCTCCTTGGCGGCGTCATCGGCCCCGGGCGCGATCACCACCTCGGTGAAAATCTCGGTGATCGCTTCGGCGGTCTCGGCGTCGAGCGGCATGTTCAGCGCGACGATGCCGCCGAAGGCCGAGGTACGGTCACAGTCAAACGCCTTCTGATATGCTTCCAGCAGGGTCGCGCCCTTGGCCACGCCGCAGGGGTTGGCGTGCTTGATGATCGCGCAGGCCGGCCCGTCGGCGGGCAGGAACTCCGAAACCAGCTCGAAGGCGGCGTCGGTGTCATTGATGTTGTTGTAGGACAGCTCCTTGCCCTGGTGCTGCACAGCGGTCGCCACGCCCGGACGGTCCGAACCGTCGCGGTAGAAGGCGGCCTTCTGGTGCGGGTTCTCGCCATAGCGCAAGGTCTGGGCGATCTCGCCCGAGACCACGCGGCGGCGCGGCGCGTCGTCTTTCAGCGCGCCGGCCATCCAGGTCGAAACCGCGGCGTCATAGGCGCCGGTGCGGGCATAGGCGACCTGCGCGAGCTTCTGACGGAAGGCATAGGTGGTGGCACCATTGTTGGCATCAAGCTCGGCCAGCAGCGCCTGGTAGTCGGCCACATCGGTCACCACGTTGACGAAGGCGTGGTTCTTGGCCGCCGCGCGGATCATCGCCGGGCCGCCGATGTCGATGTTCTCGATGCAGGTGTCATAGTCGGCGCCCTTGGCGACGGTTTCCTCGAACGGGTAGAGGTTGACCACCAGCAGGTCGATCCCGGTGATGCCGTGGGCCTTCATCGCCTCGACGTGCGCGGGGTTGTCGCGCAGCGCCAGCAGGCCGCCGTGCACGCGCGGGTGCAACGTCTTGACGCGGCCGTCCATCATCTCGGGGAACTCGGTGACGTCCGACACGTCGCGCACCTTGAGGCCCGCCTCGCGGATCGCCTTGGCGGATCCGCCGGTCGAGAGCAGCTCGACACCCCTTGCGCTCAGCGCCTTGGCCAGGTCGATGAGACCGGTCTTGTCCGAAACGGAAATGAGGGCGCGGGCGACGGGGGAGAGATCAGGCATGAGGAGAGTCCCAGATGGTTCAGAGCGTCACATCCGGCTCGTCCTGCCCAAGGTCTCGGATCGCGATGGCGGTGTCCTGCGCCTTGGCCAGCGACCAGCGGATGCGCGTCGCATACTCCATCACGCGGCCGGATAAAACGACCTGTTGCGCCCCGCGGGGCCGAAGCCGGCCATTTTCCAGGTAAACCGAGTCTTCCACCGCCATTTTCACCCCCGGTTCGGGGCGGAACACCCAGATCTCGCCCGAACGCAGCCCCAGCGAGACCGCCGCGCCGGCCATGTCGAGCTCGGCATCGACGTCGGGATGCAGGTGAAAGCGAATCTCATAGCGGAACCCTTCAAGCCCGCCCCGGTCGAGCCGCTTGTCGAAGGTCTTACGATCCTTGGCATCCAGCGCGAAGAGCATGTCCTCGCCTTCCAGGGTTCGACCGTCGAGGCTCAGCTCGAGCTTGCGCGCATGGGTCAGCCCGTGGCTGCGCTTGTAGCCGTCATGGGCGGCCTCGAACCGCCAGCCCGCCGCGTCCTGCGCCAGTTCCACCGGCACCTCGCGCGGGCCCTCGACGATCAGCTCGCGTTCGATCCCGCCGATGCGCTTGCGTTCCCCGAGCCGGGCGCTCGACGTACCATCGAGGCAGAGCGTGGAATGCGACGGCGTGGCCCGCGCCGCGCGCCGCCACTCCTCGCCGAAGACCGAGCCGGCGCCGCAGCTGACGATCAGCGGGCGACGACCCGATGTCAATTCGAAGGCCAGCGTCGAGGCATGTGCGCCCGCCGAGGCGCGCCCCTGCGGCGGCGGCGCGGCGTCGACGATCACCGTGCTGCGCCCGCCCGCCAGCCGCGCACAGCCCATGGCAAGGCCCTCGACCGGGCGGCGGCGCACCCCCGAGGCGGCCAGCGCCTGGTCGAGCCGCCCCTCGGCCCCGCGCCCGCCGCCGTGAAAGCGCGCCAAACCGCCGTCGGCATGGCGCAGCGCGCGCAGCGTCGGCGCGATGCGGGTGATGGCGTTGAGATGCGCGCCGCCGGGCTCGAGGTCGGCCTCCTCCAGCGCCGCCCGCGCCCAGGTGAGCAGGGTGAAGACCTCCAGCAATTCCTCGGGGTTGCGTGTCGGCAGGCCGCCCGCCACGTCGATCTGCCGGCTGCATTCCAAATCCAGCGCCTGCCGCGCCGGATCGAGATAGGCCCGCATCCCCTCGAGCGAGAGCGCGGCGTAGATCAGCCCGGTGAGCGCCTCGAAGCGCGGCAGCCCCGGCAGGGCCGCGCCGCGCCGCTTGGCAAGAAAGCGCGTTTGCCCCGCCAGTGCCCGGTAAAAGGCCGCCGAGTCCTCGGCGCTCATGCCGCGCAGCAGGAAAAGCGCATGGTGGATCCAGCGGATCAGCCGCCGCCCGGCAAGCTCGGGCACCCAGCCCGGACCGCTGCCGCGCCCGTAGCGCGCGATCCAGCCCATCAGCCAGTCCTGCGCCAGCTTGCGCGCCTCCGCATCACCCAGCGCGGCAAGATCGTCCAGCCAACGAAAGGCATGGATCTCTTCTTGCCAGGCGCGGTCCTCGAGCTCGATGTCCCAGATCATCGCGCCCTTGCCCTCGGCAAGGTAGCCGGCGAACATCAGGTTGCCGGCGCAAAGCTGGCGCCCCCGGGCGAGTTGCCCGGTGGTGCGCGGCTCGGGCTGCGAGACAAAGGCAGTGGCGCTGCCCGCGCGCGCGGCGAGCCGCGAATGCACGCGGTTGAGAAACTGCGTGGCGGTGACCGACCAGCTCGCCATATCTACCATGCCCTGCCCTTCCGCCCGCCTCGGGGCTTTTGCGGCAAGGGTAGACCTCGCGGCGGCGCAAGTCACCGGGCAAGCGCCCGGAATCGCGCAAACGCGATCCCGTCGCGCCGGGTTTGCGGCCTGCGCGCAACGGCTGGCGCGGCCCGCGGCCCGAAGCCAACGGGCCGCAGGGCGGCGTCAGCCCGCGGGCGCCTGCAGCACGGCAACGTAGAAGCCGTCCATGCCGCCACGCTCGGGCCAGTAGTCGGGGCGCAGCCGCAGCCCGCCCTCTTCGGACCGCCACGCCGGCTCGATCCACTCGGCCTCGAGCGGTGCCACGGTTAGCCCGTCATGGCGCGACAGCGCCTCTTCGATCTGGCATTCGCCCTCGTCCGGCAGCAGCGAGCAGGTGCAGAAGACCAGCCGGCCGCCCGGCTTCAGCAACCCCAGCGCGTGGTCGATCATCGCCGCCTGCAAGCCGATGAGCTCGGAGATGCCCTCGCCCTGCTTGGCATGCGGCAGGTCGGGGTGACGGCGTATGGTGCCGGTGGCCGAGCAGGGCGCGTCGAGCAGGATTGCGTCGAAGCTGCCCTCCGCCTCCAGCGCATCACCGACCCGTGTCTCCGCCTTCAGCCCGGTGCGCAGCAGGTTCTCGGTGATCCGCGCCATGCGGCTCTCCGACAAATCGAGCGCGGTAATCTCGGCCCCCGCCGCCGCAAGCTGCAGGGTCTTGCCGCCCGGCGCCGCGCACATGTCGAGCACCGCCAGCCCCGCCACGTCGCCAAGCAGCTTGGCGGGCATCGCCGCGGCAGCGTCCTGCACCCACCAGGCGCCTTCGTCGAAACCCGGAAGCGCCGAAACCTGCCCCGGCTCGGCGAGCCGCAACGAGCCGGTGGGCAAGAGCTCGGCGCCCAGCTTCGCGGCCCAGCCTTCAGCATCCGACGTCACGGTGATGTCAAGCGGCGCGCCGGCGGCGTGGGCGCGTTCCATGGCCGATACCGCCTTGCCGCCCCAGGCCGCGGCCAACGGCTCGCGCAGCCAGCGCGGCAGCCGCGGCGCGCGCAGCTTGGCCCATTGCTCCGGCCCCTCTTCCGACAGGCGGCGCAGGATGGCGTTGACCAACCCCGACATGGTCTTGGTCTTGCGGTCCGCCGAAATCAGGCTGACACAATCGTTCACCACGCCATGCGCCGCGCCACCGGTGCAAAGCTCATAGGTGCCGAGCCGCAGCACGTTGCGCACGAAGAGCGGCGGCGCCTTGCGCAGGCGCGACTTCAGCATCTGGTCGCAGCGCGCCAGGTTCCGCAGCACGCCTGTGGCCAGCCGTTGCGCCGCCGCGCGCTCCGAAGCCTCGAGCTTGACGAAGGGCCCGCCCTGCATTGCCTCGCTGAGCAGCCGCCCCTGCCCCAGCACCTGCCCGAGCAGCGCCACCGCCGCCGCCCGTGCCGGGCTCGCTGCTTCCGTTTTTTCCGCGCCTTTGGCTGCCATGGGACCACTCCGCAAACCTGCGGGTCTTGCCCGCGCATGATCCACGGGCCTATATCAAGCCGACCCACGCAAGGAAAGCACGCCCGAGGAGGGCATGGCCATGAGCGACGACACCAGCCCCGATCACACCGAAATCACCGCCGAGCTTCCCACGGAGCTTCCCGCTGCCGCGCAGCGCGCGCTGGCCGAGGCCGCCGAGCGCCGCAAGGCCGCCGAGGAGGCGCTGGCCAAGGATCCCCGCGCCAAGGAGTATGGCGGCCGCGACGGACTCGACCCGGCGCGCTACGGGGATTGGGAGAAAAAGGGCATCGCGATCGATTTCTGATCGCCGGTCAGCTCGAGAACACACTGACGCGCGTTGGGGGGGGGCAACGGCCCCCCTTTCTTCTCTTTATGGCATACGTCCGCCGGAGGCGCTCCCGCGCTCTCGGCCGGGTGCAGCGTCAGTCGCCGAGGCCGAGCACGTCGAGCATGTCATATTCACCCGGCGCCTTGCCCTGCCCCCAGAGGGCCGCCTTCAGCGCGCCGCGGGCAAAGAGCGCGCGGTCCGACGCGATGTGCTTGAGGGTGATGCGCTCGCCGGCGGCGGCGAATATCACCTCGTGCTCGCCAACCACGTCGCCGCCGCGCAGCGCAGCAAAGCCGATTGCGCCGCGCTCGCGCGCGCCGGTGATGCCGTCACGACCGCGGTCCGAAGCCTCGGCGAGACTCACGCCCCGGCCCTCTGCCGCCGCCTCGCCGAGCATCAGCGCGGTGCCCGACGGGGCATCGACCTTGCGGTTATGGTGCATCTCGACGATCTCGATGTCCCAATCCGCGTCGAGCGCCGCCGCGACCTGCTTGGTCAGCTTGGTCAGCAGATTGACCCCGAGGCTCATGTTGCCGGCGCGCACGATCACTGCATGACGGGCCGCGGCGCGGATTTTCTCGAGATGGCTCTCTTCCAGGCCGGTGGTGCCGATCACGTGCACGGCACGGGCCTGCGCCGCCAGCTCGGCGAACTGCACGGTGGCCGCGGGAGCGGTGAAGTCGAGCACCGCCTGCGCCTTGGCGAAGGTCTCGAGCGGATCGTCGCTGACAGAAAGCCCAAGCTCGGTGCCGCCCATGCAGGTGCCGAGGTCGCGGCCCACCCAGTCGTTGCCGCTCCGCTCGACGGCGCCGACGAGTTTCAGCTTGTCGCTGGCCAGCACCTCGCGCACCAGCATCTGGCCCATCCGTCCCGACACGCCCGTGACGACAACCCCCGGCAGTTCCGACATCTTGCTCTCCGATCCTGAGTTTCCCGCAGGGCATACTCTGCTGCGCTGCCGATGGCAAAGGCGATGTCGGCGCGCCGCCTCCCTGCGCTGGCACCGCTATGCGTTCGCGTTCTTGGCAAATCCCCGCAAGGCGCCTATGTCTGCGCCATGGCAAAGAACAGATTCCACGAGGGCTCCGGCCCCAGCCAGAGACAGCTTCGTGTCGGCGAACTCATTCGCCGCACCTTGGCGGACGTGCTCAACCGCGGCGAGGTGCACGACCCCGAGCTGAACCGGCTTTCGATCACCGTCGGCGAAGTTCGGGTCTCTACCGATCTCAAGGTTGCAACCGCCTATGTCGTGCCGCTCGGCGGCAAGCAGGAAGGCAATATGTTCGAGCTGCTCGAGCGCAACAAATCCGAGTTGCGCCGCCTCGTCTCGAAGGAGCTGACGCTGAAATACGCGCCGGAGCTGCGCTTCCGCCACGATGAGACCTTCGACCGGCTCGACGAGACCCGCCGCCTGTTCTCGCAGGAGGCCGTGCGCCGCGACGTCGAGGGACAGGACGCGGACGGGGACGACGACGCGTGAGGCTTCGCGCGGGCTTCACTGCGCTGGCGCTTGCGGCTGCGGCGCTGCTCCCGTCGCTGCTGCCGTCGCAAGCGGGGGCCGTCAGCTGCGAGGGTGCCAGCCACGAGGGCAAGCGCTACACGCTCTGCACCGTGGGCGCCGACGAGGACCTGCGCACCTTCCTGCGCGCGCCCGACGGCACGGTCTGGGGACATTTCTCGACCCTCGACGCCGCGCTGCGCCAAAAGGGCGAGAGGCTGGCCTTTGCGATGAACGCCGGCATGTACCACGAGGACCGCGCGCCGGTCGGCCATTACGTCGAGAACGGCCAGGAGGAGATGCGCGTCATCTCCAGCCCCGGGCCCGGCAATTTCGGCATGCTGCCGAACGGCGTGCTCTGCATCGGCGCCGGCGAGGCGCAGGTGTATGAGACCCGCGATTTTCTCACCCGCAAGCCCGACTGCCGCTATGCCACGCAGTCGGGGCCGATGCTGGTGATCGACGGCGAGCTGCACCCGCGCTTCCTGCCCGACAGCAACTCGCGCTACATCCGCAACGGGGTCGGCACCACGGCCGACGGCAAGACGCTGGTTTTTGCCATCTCCGAGGAGCCGGTGAGCTTCTACGAGTTCGGCACGCTGTTCCGGGACGGGCTGAAGATGCCCAACGCGCTGTTCTTCGATGGCAACGTCTCGCGGCTCTTCGCGCCGGAGGTCGGCAGGACAGACATTGGACGGACGCTTGGGCCGCTCATCGGCGTGGTGGTTCCGGCCGAGTAAGGCGGTGGGGGCAAGCTCCGCGGCCCACCAAATCAACTTGACGACATACCGGAGGCGACATGGACGGCACAGAGCGCAACCACCCGGCGGCCCGGGACCTGCAGGGGCTGACCGCGCAGCTGCTCGAGGCCGCGCGCAAGGCCGGCGCAGACTCGGCGGACGCCATTGCCATCGACGGCACCTCGCTCAGCATCGACGTGCGCGCCGGCGCTCTGGAGCACGCCGAGCGCTCCGAGGGCGTCGACGTCGGCCTGCGCGTGCTGCTTGGCCAGCGCAGCGCGGTGGTCTCGACTTCGGATGTGAAGCCCGCGACGCTGGCGGCCCTGGCCGAACGCGCCGTGGCGATGGCGCGCGAGGCGCCCGAGGATCCCTTCGCCGGGCTTGCCGATCCGTCGCAGCTGGCGACCGGCTGGGATCTGGATGCACTCGAGCTGGCGGATCCGTCCGCCGACCCTGCGCCCGATGCGCTGCAGCGCGATGCCCTCGAAGCCGAGGCGGCGGCGCTGGCGGTCGAGGGCGTGAGCCAGGTGCAGTCGGCCTCGGCCTCCTACGACGCGCAGCGAGTGTTCCTCGCGGCCAGCAACGGCTTTGCCGGAGGCTATGCGCGCACCGCCCGCTCGACCTCCTGCGTTGCCATCGCCGGGAGCGGGCTGGGGATGGAGCGCGACTACGACGGCGACAGCCGCACGTTCCAGTCCGACCTGCGCAGCCCCGCCGAAATTGGTCACCGCGCCGCGACCCGGGCGCTCGACCGGTTGAACCCGCGCAAGCCCAAGACCGGGGCCTACCCGGTGCTCTTTGACGAGCGCATTGCGTCTTCGCTGATCGGTCACCTGGTGGCCGCCGCGAATGGCGCCTCAGTGGCGCGAGGCGGGTCCTGGCTGCGCGACGCGCTCGGCGAGCCGGTGCTGCCGGACGGCATCTCGCTGATCGAGGACCCGCACCGCCCGCGCATCTCGGGCTCGCGCCCCTTCGATGCCGAGGGGCTGCCGACGCAGCGCCGCGCGCTCGTCAAGGATGGCGTGCTGACGGGATGGTCGCTCGATCTCGCCACCGCCCGCAAGCTGGGCATGGCGCCCACCGGCAACGCCGCGCGCGGCACCTCGTCGGGGCCCTCGCCGACCGCCTGGAACCTCGAGCTGACGCAGGGCGACAAATCGCCCGAGCAGCTCATCGCCGAGATGGGCCGCGGCTTGGTGGTGACGTCGATGATCGGCGCGACGATCAACCCCAACACCGGCGACTACTCGCGCGGCGCCGCAGGCTGGTGGGTGGAAAACGGCGAGATCGCCTATCCCGTCTCGGGGGTCACCATCGCTGGCAACCTGCGGCAGATGCTGCGCGCGCTGGTGCCGTCGAACGACGCCCGGCCCTGGCTGTCGCGGGTCGTGCCCTCGCTGCTGGTCGAGGGGCTGACGCTTGCCGGCGAGTGATCCCGCTCCGGGTCACGCCGCCGATCGCGCGCTGCTCGAGCGCGCGGCCCGCGCGGCGGGCGAGATTGCGCTCTCCTTCACCGGGGACGCGCTCGATGTCCGGTACAAGGCCGCCGACGGCAGCCCCGTGACCGCCGCCGATCTCGCGGTCAACGCCCGGCTCGAAGAGCTGTTGCGCAGCGCCCAGCCGGATTACGGCTGGCTGTCGGAGGAAAGCGTCGACAATGCCGCGCGCCGCGCCGCCGAGCGGGTGTTCATCGTCGATCCCATCGACGGCACCCGCTCGTTCATCGCCGGAGAGGACACCTGGGCGCATTCGCTGGCGGTGGCCGAGAACGGCGTGATCACCGCAGCCGCCATCTATCTTCCGAAGCGGGACCTGCTCTATAGCGCCGCGCTCGGACAGGGCGCGGTGCTGAACGGCGTACCGCTGCGCACCACCCTGACCGGCACGCTGGACGACGCCGAAGTGCTGGCCCCGCGACCGGTGATCGACAGCCCCTACTGGCGCGTGCCGCTGCCGCCGATCCGCCGCGCGCATCGTCCCTCGCTCGCCTACCGGCTGGGGCTGGTGGCCGAGGGGCGCTTTGATGCCATGCTGACCTTTCGCCCGACCTGGGAGTGGGACATCGCTGCCGGAACGCTGCTGCTGCAGGAAGCCGGGGCCAGGGTCACGGACCGGCTCGGGCGCCCGCTAAGGTTCAACGCCCGCCACCCGCAGCATCCCGGAGTGGTCGCCGCCAACCCGGCGCTGCACGCCGACATCATGGGGCGGCTGACGCTGGCGCTTTGATCGTTCCGAGCCTTCCATAGACATGTGAACCAGCGGCGTAACGCTGACCTGCGGTAGAATCTTGACGCTGCGGGTGCAGAAAGTAGGTTGCGCGCGTCTGTACGGGAAAGGACCCCCCATGCCCCAACGTCTCCACCTCGTCTTCGGCGGCGAGCTCGTCACCCCCGAGAAGTCCGTCTTCAAGGACGTGAACGACATCCACATCGTCGGCATGTTCCCCGATTACGCCTCTGCCTACGACGCTTGGAAGGCCGAGGCGCAGCGCACCGTGGACAACGCCCACATGCGCTACTTCATCGCCCACATCCACCGCCTGCGGGACGAGGAAACCGAGGTCTCCGCGACCGAAGAACTCGGCTGACACCCATGGCGCGCAGGCCGTTCTCCCTGTCGGCCTACATGGCCTATGCGCGTGGCCGCGGGGCGACGCCGGGCTCGGCGCCCCGCGCCCGGCCCGACGGGGCGCTGCTCTGGTTGCACGCCGGAGGCCCGGGCTCGGCCCGGGCCCTCTCGGCGCTGGCAACCCGGATGAAAATCCAGCGTCCCGAACTGGGGCTGCTGATCACCGGCGAGCCCGACCACGCGCCCGAGGGCGCTTTGCATGCCGATCTGCCCGGCGAGAGTCCGTCCGAGATCGCCGCCTTCGTCGCGCATTGGCGCCCGCAGCTCGGCTTCTGGACCGGGCAGGAGTTGCGCCCGGCGCTGCTGCAGAGGCTGCAACAGATCGGCACTCGGCTGGTGCTGCTCGACGCGCGCGACGCGCCCTGGACCAGCCCCGCGCCCAGCTGGGTGCCCGATCCCACCGCCGCGACGCTGCATTTTTTTGATCGCATCTGCCCGGTGGACGAGCCGGCCCGTCGTCGCCTCCGCCGCGCAGGGGTCGAGGAGAGCGTCATGCCGACGCTCGGTCCGCTCACCGACAGCGCCCCGCCGCTCGACTGCAACGAGAAGCTCTACGAGGAAATGGCCGGGGTGCTCACCGGCCGGCCAATCTGGCTCGCGGCGAAGCTGCGCAGCGCCCAGGAGGCCGAGGAGGTGCTCCACGCCCACAAGCGCGCCGTGCGCCTCGCGCACCGGCTGATGCTGGTTCTCGTGCCCGCCACCCACGACCTGGCGCCCGCAGTGGCCGAGGTTGCCCGGGAGTCGGGGCTGCGCCTCTGCGCCTGGGAGGCGGGGGAGATGCCCGATGAGAACACCCAGGTGCTGGTCACCGAGGACGCCTCTGAGCTCGGGCTCTGGTACCGGCTTGCGCCGGTGGCCTTCCTTGGCGGTTCGCTGGTCAACGGCCACGGCGGCGAGGACCCTATGGAAGCCGCCGCCCATGGCATCGCGCTGCTCTATGGGCCCAACGTTGGGCGCCACCTGCCCGCCTATTCGCTGCTGGCCGAGGCCGGTGCGGCGCGGATCGTACGCGATTTCGACTCGCTCGCCGGGGCGCTCAGCCAGCTTGTGGCCCCCGACCGCGCCGCCGCCATGGCGCATGCGGGCTGGGACGTGATCACCCAGGGCGCAGAGCTGACCGACGAGATGATCGCTCTGGCCTGCGGCTGGCTCGACGAAGACGAGGTCGCCTGATGCGCGCTCCTAGCTTCTGGCAGACGCCCCCGGGCGCCCCCGCCTGGCAGGCCCGCCTGCTCGCCCCGCTGGGCGCGCTCACCGCCCGCGCCACGGCGCGGCGGGTCGCCTCGGGACCGGGCGAGAGGGTTCCCGTGCCAGTGATCTGCGTCGGCAATATCAACGCCGGGGGCACCGGCAAGACCCCCACGGTGATCGCACTGCTGGAGAGGCTGCGCGAGGCCGGGGCACATGTGGTTTCGCGCGGGCATGGCGGCAGCCTGACCGGCCCGGTGCAGGTGGACCCGCGCCGGCACAGCGCGGCAGAGGTTGGCGACGAACCGTTGCTGCTTGCCGCCTTCGGCCCGGTTTGGGTGGCGCGCGACCGCGCCGCCGGGGCGCGCGCCGCCGTTGCCGCGGGGGCCAAAATCATCATCCTCGACGACGGGCTGCAGAACCCGGCACTCGCCAAAGATCTCTCTATCGTCGTGGTGGATGCCCGATACGGCTTCGGCAACGGCCGCTGCCTGCCCGCCGGGCCGCTGCGCGAGCCGGTGAGCGCGGGGCTGAAGCGCGCCGACCTTCTGCTGTCGATCGGCGGGGCAGAGGCACAGCGCGGCTTCGACGCCCAATGGGGCAGCGCGATCTCCCTGCCTCGCCTGCGCGGCGCGCTGGAGCCGCTGCAGACCGGCATGGACTGGCAGGACCTTCCGGCGCTGGCCTTTGCCGGGATCGGTCATCCCGAGAAGTTCTTTGCCACGCTGAGGGGCCTTGGCGCGAATATCGTCCGGGCCGAGGCGCTGGACGATCACCAGCCCTTCACCACCGCGTTGCTGACCCGGCTGGAGCGCGAGGCGCAAATGCTGGGCGCGCAGCTCGTCACCACCGAGAAGGACGCCGCGCGCCTGCCCGAGTCCTTCCGCCCCAAGGTGCTGAGCCTGCCGGTACGCCTGCGGTTCAAGGAACCCGCGCCGCTGGACACTGCGCTGGCAACCCTCGGGCTGTGAGGCCGATCATCGTTCTGCAGATGCTCCCGCCCGTGGCGTCCGGCGGCAAATACGAACGCGGCGCCCGTGAAGAGCGCCGCGTCATCCGTGTCTGCGAGTAGAGAAGCGGCTTACTCGGCGGCCCAGCCGCTGACCGACTTCACCTCGAGGAAGTCGAGGATGCCGAAGGATCCGCCCTCGCGGCCATTGCCCGACTGCTTCATGCCGCCGAAGGGCGCGCCCGCAGCGCGACCGGTGCCGTTGGTTTGAACCATGCCCGAGCGCAGCAGACGGCTCAAACGGTTGACCCGCGCCGCATCGGAGCTCTGGACGTAGTTGGTCAGCCCGTAAGGCGTGTCATTGGCGACGCGCACCGCTTCTTCCTCGGTATCGAACTTCATCACCGAAAGCACCGGGCCGAAAATCTCCTCGCGGGCGATGGTCATCTCCGGGGTCACGTCGGCAAAAACCGTCGGGCGCACGTAAAAGCCCTTGTTGAGCCCCTCGGGACGGCCAAGTCCGCCGGCCACCAGCCGCGCACCCTCGTCGATGCCCTTCTGGATGAGGTCCTGAATTTTGCTCCACTGGCTCTGGTTGACCACCGGGCCGATATGATCGCCTTCCTGCTGCGGATCGGCAACCTTCACCGCCTCTGCGGCCTGCGCCGCCTGCTCGACCGCCGTGTCGTAGAAGGGCGCCTCGACGATCATCCGCGACGGCGCGTTGCAGCTCTGGCCGGAGTTTTCCATCATGTGCAGAACGCCGCGCTTCACCGCCTCGGGGTCGGCGTCCGCGAAGACGAGGTTCGCGCCCTTGCCACCGAGCTCGAGGTGCACGCGCTTCAGCGTGTCGGCAGCGGCCTTCGAGATTGCCCGCCCGGCGCGGGTCGAGCCGGTGAAGCTGACCATGTCCACGTCCACATGCGACGACAGCTGCGAGCCGACACCGGCCCCGTCGCCGTTGACGAGATTGAAGACGCCCTTGGGGAAGCCGGCTTCATGCATCATCTCGGCAAAGAGGATGGCGTCGAGCGGGCTTTCCTCGGAGGGTTTCAGCACCATGGTGCAGCCGGCCACTGCAGCGGCGCCGACCTTCAGCGTGACCTGGTTCATCGGCCAGTTCCACGGGGTGATCAGCGCCGCGACCCCGACTGCCTCGTGGATGATCCGGTGCTCGGGAAGGTCTTCGCGCAGGGAATGCTCAAAGGGGAATTCCTTGGCGGCGCGGATGAAGTTGGTGAGGTGGAAGGTGCCGGCCCCGACCTGATCCGCGCGCGACAGCGAGATCGGCGCGCCCATCTCGAGCGTCATCGCCTGCGCCATTTCCTCGGCGCGCGCCTTGTAGACCTCGAGCAGCTTCTCGACGTAGCCGATGCGCTCGGCGACCGGGGTC
This sequence comes from Alloyangia pacifica, assembly GCF_003111685.1. NCBI lineage: Bacteria > Pseudomonadati > Pseudomonadota > Alphaproteobacteria > Rhodobacterales > Roseobacteraceae > Alloyangia > Alloyangia pacifica. The sequence goes on from NZ_CP022190.1 coordinate 210,528, forward strand.
GCCATCCAGCCCGGCAGCGCCGCCTTGGCGGCGGCGACGGCGGCATCCGTGTCGGCCTGATCTCCCAGCGAGATGATCGCGCAGGGCTCTTCGGTGGCAGGGTTGATCACCGCGTGATCGCGCGGCTTGGCCGGGTCCACCCATTGGCCGTCGATGTAGAACTGGCGCTTCTCGATCATATTGGTCTCCGTTGGTCTGTCTTTGAGTCGGAATTTGATCAAATTATTTCTGGCGGCAGAGTGTCACCGCGCCGCGACCTCCGCAAGCGGGCTCTTTACATCGTGGGTCCGGCCCGTATCTATTTCGCGAGACCCCAAGCCGATCAGTCGGACAGGAAAGGATATTCCCATGGCTCTGCGCATCAACGACACCATTCCGAACCTTCACGTGACCACCGATCAGGGCGAATATGACCTGCACGACTGGATCGGCGACAGCTGGGCGATCCTCTTCTCGCACCCCAAGGACTTCACCCCGGTCTGCACCACCGAGTTCGGCGCCGTGGCGCAGCTCTCGGACGAATGGGCCAAGCGTGGCACAAAGGTGATGGGCATCTCGGTTGACGGCGTTGCCGAGCACAAGAAGTGGAAGGGCGACATCGAGGCAGTTGCCGGGGCCGAGGCCGGGTTCCCGATCATCGCCGACGATGGGCTCGAGGTCGCCAAGGCGCTCGACATGCTCCCCGCCGACGCCTACCTGCCCGACGGCCGCACCCCGGCCGACAGCGCCACCGTGCGCTCGGTCTTCATCATCGCGCCGAACAAGAAGGTGCAGCTGATGATGACCTACCCGATGTCGGTGGGCCGCAACTTCGCCGAGGTGCTGCGCGCACTCGATGGACTGCAGCGCACCTACGAGCAGCCGCTCGCCACCCCCGCCAACTGGGAGGTCGGCCAGGACGTGATCGTCGCCCTGTCGCTGAACGACGAGCAGGCCTCCGAGAAATACGGCGCGCTCGACATCAAACTGCCCTACCTGCGCTTCGCCAAGAACCCGGAGTGATCCGGCGCGCGGCCCGACGCGGCCGCCGTTGCAAATGACCGACACCCGCCGGACCTCCGGCGGGTGTCTTCGTTTCGGGAGCCCTGCGGCCCGCGGGCAACCAACGCCGAACGCATATCCGGTGACCGAGGCTTGCCGCGGGGAGTGCCTTTCGCGGGGGCAACCTGCTAAACTCGCGGCATAGCGATCCGAAGACTTTTAGCCCTTTGAAAAACATATTTTTACGAGGTCCGCATGCCGCGCGCGATCCTGCCGTTTCTCCGTATTCTCCTTGTCTTGCTGATGGGTCACGCCGCCACAGATCTGGCCGCGCAAGAAACCGCCGATGCTCCGGCGCCCACCGAGAGCAGCCAAGCCGAGAGCCCACCCTCCCCCGCCGAAGAGGCCATCGACAGCGCCGAGAAACGCGCCCGACAGGCGATCACGTCGAGCCAGCAGGTGATCGGCGCGAAGGGTGCGGCAGACGCTCCGCTGGCAGCCCAAAGCGATGCGGAGCTGATCGCCGCGCTGACCGACCCTTCCATCCCTTCGGAAGAGCTTGCCATCCGCGCGTTGCCCCTGACCGCCGAGGAGATGGGACAGCTTGCGCTGGCGTGGCAGAACATGGCCAAGGGCATGACCAAGGCGGTGGTCGAAGAGCAGCTCGCCGTGCTCGCCAAGGAAAGCGCGGGCGAGACGGAGGTGCCGCGCGAGCGGCTGACGCAACTGGTGGAGATGCGCAACAACGCCTTCGAAAACCTCTCGACCGTGGTCGACGGTTTCGAAGCCAAGGGTGGCGACGCCGCCGAGGTCGCGAAGTTCCGCGCCTACCGCGCCGCGATCCACGTCGACGAGACCCAGCGCGCCGATTGGCGCACCCTGTTGGCACAGGCGGTGAACTGGGCGACGGACGAGGATGGCGGCATCAAGCTGGCGCTACGCGCCGCGGTGATCATCGGCGCGCTGCTGGCTTTGATGATCATCGCCCGAACGGTTCGCGGCGTGGCGCGGCGCGGACTGTCACGGGTGCCGGACCTGTCGAAGCTGCTGCAGGCTTTCATCGTAATGGGGATCTACTGGCTGACCATCGCCTTCGGGCTGATGATCGTGCTCAGCGCCCTTGGGATCGACGTGACGCCACTCTTCGCGTTGGTCGGCGGGGCCTCCTTCATCATCGCCTTTGCCATGCAGGACACGCTGGGCAACCTCGCCGCGGGGTTGATGATCATGATCAACCGCCCCTTCGACGAAGGCGATTACGTCACCGTCGCCGGCACCGGCGGCACGGTGAAATCCGTTTCGATCGTCTCGACCACCGTGGTCACCCCCGACAATCAGGTCATCGTCATCCCGAACTCGAAGGTCTGGGGCGATGTCATCACCAACACAACCGCCAGTGACACCCGCCGCGTCGATCTGACCTTCGGCATCGGCTATGGCGACTCGATCGAAAAGGCCCAGGAGGTGCTCGAGCAGGTGGTCGCCGAGCACCCGCTGATCCTCGACGATCCGGCGCCGGTGATCCGGGTCAACGCACTGGGGGCAAGCTCGGTGGATTTCGTCTGCCGTCCTTGGACCAAGGTCGACGACTACTGGACGGTCTACTGGGATCTCACAAGGCAAGTGAAAGAGGCCTTCGACCGCGAGGGGATCTCGATCCCCTTCCCGCAGGCCGACATGCACGTCCATATGGCCGCGCCCGCCGCCCTGCCCTTCGGCGACGCGGGCAAGGGGACAGCGGGCAAGCCCGCCGACAAAGCTCCAGACGAAGGCGAGCCCTATTACGCCCGCGAGGACCGGGTGACCTCGTTCCGTGCCGGCGACGAGGGGCACGACGAAGAGACCGATACTTGAGCGATCAGAGGTTGAAGTCGTAGACCCCGCCCCGGCGGCGCGGGATCGACTGGCGCTCTATCATCCGACGGGTGTGCGGGCGCTCGGCCCCCCGGTGCAGCGCCATCAGCCGTTCGAAAGTGCCGCCGTCAGCCTTGGTCCGGCGGGTGTTGTGGCGGATGTATTCGACCCAGGTCGGCACGTGATAGGTCTCTTCCCAGATCCGCGGATCCTCGAGGTCGCGCATCAGAACCCAGTTCTGCGCGCCGTCGCGGATCCGCACCCGCCGCCGCTCGGCCATGATGGCGAGGAACTGCGGCACGTCCTCCGGGTCGATCTCGAACTGCGTCACGGCGACGATGGGGCCGCTGCGCAGCTTCAGGTCGAGCTGCAGCGCCGGCTCCTTGAACAGGTCGAGCGGCGAGAGGTCGAGGTCGCTGTACTCGGGCAACGGCATCTTGAGCCCGACCAGCGCCGCCACCGCCAGCAGGCAGGCCGCGCCCCCAAGTGCCACGCCGAGGCCCCAGCCATCGGAGACCGAGCCCCAGACCCAGCTGCCCGCCGCCATGCCGCCGAAGCTGGCCGACTGGTAGAGCGCGATGGCCCGGCCTACCACCCAGCGCGGGGTCGAGAGCTGCACCGTCACGTTGAGCAGCGAGAGCGCCACCGTCCAGGCCATGCCGTTGAGCAGCAGCGCCGGAAGGCAGGCCCAGAGAGTCGGTGCCACCGCCAGGATCGCCGTGCCGACCATCGCGGCGGCGGCGGCGAAGCGCACCAGGTGCTCGTTGTCGAAATGGTCCCGCAGCCGGGCATTGTTGAGCGCCCCGATCACCGCGCCGACGCCGAAGCAGCCCAGCATGATGCCGAAGGTCGAGGCGTCTCCGCCCAGCCTTTCGTGCGCCACCAGTGGCAGCAGCGAGAGCACCGCCACCGAGCCGAAGCCGAAGAGGAAGGCGCGGCCCATGACGTTCATCAGGTTTGGCGACATGGCAACATAGCGCAGCCCCGAGCCAACCGCGAACCGCATGGGTTCGGGTGGCAGCTTGCTGTCGGGCGGTGGCGACTTCCACCGCCAGAGCACGGCGATCATCGGCAGGTAGCTGACGGCGTTGAGCGCGAAGGCCGCGGCGGCCCCTGCGGCCGCGACGATGATGCCGCCGATCGCCGGGCCGATCGAGCGCATGGCGTTGAACGCCATCGAATTGAGCGTCACCGCAGAGGGCAGGTCATTGCGCGGCACGATATCCCCAAGCGAGGCCTGCCACGACGGGTTGAAGAAGGTCGATCCGGTGCCGATCAGGAAGGTCAGCACCAGCAGCAGCCAAGGCGTCAGCATATCGAGCCAGGCCAGCGCGCAGAGCAGCGAGGCCGAGGCCATCATGAAGAGCTGCGCCCCGATCATCACCCGGCGGCGGTCGAAATTGTCCGCGAGCGTCCCGGCAAAGACGGCAAAGAGCATGGTCGGCACCGTCACCCCCGCCTGCACCAGCGCGACCATGGCATCGCTGTCCGAGATCTGCGTCATCGTCCAGCCCGCGCCGACCGACTGCACCAGCGTGCCAAGGTTCGAGGCCATGGAGGCGGTCCAGCGTGCCCGGAAGGCGGGGATGCGCAGGACGGTGAGGGGCGACGCGGATTTGGTGGGCATTTGGCTCGGGGGCTGGTCGCCGGCCCGTGGAAGCGACGGAAGCGGAAGGGCCTGCAGCCAAGGTAGAGCCGGTTTTCGCTGCGTCGCCAAGGGGGCGGCGGAAAAATAGATGCCGGGCGCATGTATTTGCCGAGGGGACCCGCCCGACGGACCCGGGGAGTCGAACAAAAGAAAAGGGCGGGCCTTTGGCCCGCCCCTCAGTCTCTCACCGAACCGACGCTCAGAGCGTCGGGTAGATCGGGAAGTCCTTGAGGAACGCCTCGACCTCGGCCTTCACCTTGGCCTCGACCTCGGCATTGCCGTCCTCACCGTTGCCCGCCAGCCCGTCGACGACCTCGATGATCCAGTCGGCGATCTTGCGGAACTCGGCTTCCTTGAAGCCGCGGGTGGTGCCGGCGGGCGAGCCGAGGCGGATGCCCGAGGTCACGGTCGGCTTTTCCGGGTCGAACGGCACGCCATTCTTGTTGCAGGTGATATGCGCGCGGCCGAGGGCTTTCTCGGTGGCGTTGCCCTTCACACCCTTGGGGCGCAGGTCGACCAGCACCACGTGGGTGTCGGTGCCATGGGTCACAGTGTCGAGCCCGCCCTTGATCAGCTGGTCCGACAGCGCCTGAGCGTTGGCAATGACCTGCTTGGCGTAATCCTTGAACTCGGGGCGCAGCGCCTCGCCGAAGGCAACGGCCTTGCCGGCGATGACATGCATCAGCGGGCCGCCCTGGATGCCGGGGAAGATCGCCGAGTTGACCTTCTTGGCGATGGTCTCGTCATTGGTCAGGATCATGCCGCCGCGCGGGCCGCGCAGGGTCTTGTGGGTGGTGGTGGTGGCCACATGCGCGTGCGGGAACGGCGAGGGGTGCTCACCGCCGGCCACAAGGCCCGCGAAATGCGCCATGTCGACCATCAGGTAGGCGCCGACGCTGTCGGCGATCTCGCGCATCTTGGCGAAATCGATCTGGCGCGGGATGGCCGAGCCGCCGGCGACGATCAGCTTGGGCTTGTGCTCGTTGGCCAGCTCCTGAACCTGGTCGTAGTCCAGCAGATTGTCCTGCTTGCGCACGCCGTATTGCACGGCGTTGAACCATTTGCCCGACTGGTTGGGCTTGGCGCCATGGGTCAGGTGACCACCCGCGTCGAGGCTCATGCCGAGGATCGTGTCGCCGGGCTGGATCAGCGCCTGATAGACACCCTGGTTGGCCTGGGAGCCGGAGTTCGGCTGCACGTTGGCGAACTCGCAGCCGAAGAGCTGCTTGGCGCGGTCGATGGCGAGGTTCTCTGCCACGTCGACCCAGTCACAGCCGCCGTAGTAGCGCTTGCCCGGGTAGCCTTCGGCATATTTGTTGGTCATCACCGAGCCCTGCGCCTGCATGACGGCGCGCGAGACGATGTTCTCGGAGGCGATCAGCTCGATCTCGTCGCGCTGGCGGCCAAGCTCGCCGGTGATGGACGCGAAGAGTTCGGGATCGCGGGAGGAAAGCTCTTCGGTGAAAAAGCCGGTGTCGCTGGGCGCGGCGGTCATGGGCAGTCTCCGGGGGTCAAGGATTCGAGTTCCGGCGCCTGAGTACTTGAAAGCGCGCGTAACGCAAAGATGTCAAAGCGACAGCTTGCGTTTCTCCACCGGCGTCTCTGGCGGCGAAGGAAAACTTGTGATTGTTTCGGAACATCCCGGACGGGACAGGAAACCGCAGGACCGCCACGACAGCATGTCACTGAGAATTGCCTTTTGCGCCTCACGCGCGCCGATCGCCCAGGCGGCCCATGCCGCGCTGTCGCGCCGCTACGGCGACCATGCCGAGCGCGGCGCCGACGTGATCGTGGCGCTCGGGGGGACGGCTTCATGCTGCAGACCCTGCACCGCACGCAGGAGCTGAACGTGCCGGTCTACGGCATGAACCGCGGCACTGTGGGCTTCCTGATGAACGCCTATTCCGAGCACCGGCTCGAGGAACGGCTGGAAGAGGCCGAAGAAGCGGTGATCACCCCGCTGGCGATGTCGGCCACAACCGTGGACGGCGCGGTCCACGAGGCACTGGCAATCAACGAGGTCTCGCTGCTGCGCACCGGACCGCAGGCGGCCCGGCTGGCGATCCACGTCGATGGCAAGCTGCGCCTGCCCGAACTGGTCTGCGACGGCGCGCTGCTGGCCACGCCGGCCGGCTCGACCGCCTACAACTACTCCGCGCACGGGCCGATCCTGCCCATCGGCTCCGAGGTGCTGGCGCTGACCGCCGTCGCGGCCTTCCGCCCGCGGCGCTGGCGCGGCGCCTTGCTGCCCAAAGCTGCCGAGGTGAGCTTCGAGGTGCTCGAGCACGAGAAGCGCCCGGTGATGGCCGAGGCCGACAGCGAGTCGGTGCGCGACGTTGTCCGGGTCGACATTCGCTCCGCCCCCGACGTGGCGCACCGGGTGATGTTCGACCCGGGCCACGGGCTGGAAGAGCGGCTGATCCGCGAGCAGTTCGTCTGATCCCCGGTCGCGGCTCGGGTCAGGCAGCAACAGGAAGGAACAGCCGATGCTCCAGGGCCTACATCACGTGGCGCTGATCTGCGGCGATTACGCCCGCAGCCGTGCTTTCTACGTCGATCTGCTGGGGCTCGAGGTGATTGCCGAGACCCACCGCGCCGAACGCGACAGCTGGAAGCTGGATCTTGCCGTGCCCGGGGGCGGGCAGTTGGAGCTTTTCAGCTTCCCCGACCCGCCCGAGCGGCCCTCCCGCCCCGAGGCAAAGGGGCTGCGGCATCTCGCCTTTCGCGTCGCCGACATGGCCGAGGCGGTGCTCTGGCTCGAGACTGCAGGCGTCGAGGTCGAGCCGGTGCGGATCGACCCGCTGACCGGCAAGCGCTTCACCTTCTTCGCCGATCCCGACGGGCTGCCGCTGGAGCTTTACGAGATCTGATTTCCGCGCCGCGGGGCCACGACGCCTCACCTCTGGAGACTTCGCCTCCCCCGGTCGCTTCCTTCACGCCCTCGGCACTGTGGACCACAAAAGAAAGGGGGGCCGAAGCCCCCCTCTTGCATCCCAGCCGACCGGCTCAGCCGCCGAAGTCGTCGAGCATGATGTCCTCGCGGTCGACGCCCAGGTCCAGCAGCATGTTGATCACCGACTGGTTCATGATGGGCGGGCCGCACATGTAGAACTCACAGTCCTCGGGGTTCGGGTGGTTCTTGAGATACTCTTCGTAGAGCACGTTGTGGATGAAGCCGGTGTAGCCCTTCCACTCGTCCTCGGGCAGCGCGTCCGACAGGGCGACGTGCCATTCGAAGTTGTCGAACTCCTTGGCCAGCTCGTCGAAATCCTCGACGAAGAACATCTCGCGCTTGGAGCGCGCGCCGTACCAGAAGGTGATCTTCCGGTCGCGGTTCTCGAGCCGCTTGAGCTGGTCGAAGATGTGCGAGCGCATCGGGGCCATGCCCGCGCCGCCGCCGATGAAGACCATTTCCTTCTTGGTGTCGCGGGCGAAGAACTCGCCGAACGGACCGGAAATGGTGACCTTGTCGCCGGGCTTGAGGTTGAAGATGTAGGAAGACATCTTCCCGGCCGGAATGCCGGTGGAGCCCGGTGGCGGCGAGGCGACGCGAACGTTGAGCATGATCACCCCTTTTTCATCGGGGTAGTTGGCCATCGAATAGGCCCGCTCGATCGGCTCGTCGACGGTGGACTCGTACTGCCAGAGGTTAAACTTGTCCCAATCCGGGCGATACTCCTCGGCGATGTCAAAGTCCTTGTAGGACAGCTTGTGCGCCGGCGCCTCGATCTGGATGTAGCCACCGGCGCGGAAGTTGACGTCCTCGCCTTCGGGCAGTTCCAGCACGAGGTTCTTGATGAAGGTCGCGACGTTCTCGTTGGAACGCACGGTGCATTCCCACTTCTTGACGCCGAAGACCTCTTCGGGGACCTCGATCTCCATGTCCTGCTTGACCGCGACCTGACACGACAGGCGGTCGCCGCAGGCGGCTTCGCGCTTGGTGATGTGGCTCTCTTCGGTGGGCAGGATCGACCCGCCGCCCGAATGCACCCGCACCCGGCACTGCGCGCACGTGCCGCCGCCACCGCAGGCGGAGGGGACGAAGAGCTTCTGGCCGGCGAGGGTCTGCAGCAGCTTGCCGCCCGCAGGGACCGAGATGGTCTTCTCGCCGTTGATGGTGATGTTGACGTTGCCCGTCGACACCAGCCGCGAGCGCGCGAGCAGGATGACGGTCACCAGCGCGATCACGATCAGGGTGAAGAGGATGACGCCGAGGCTGAAAGTTTCCATGTGTTCCTAGTCCTCCTGCCTCAGAGTTTCACGCCGCTGAAGGACATGAAGGCCATGGCCATCAGACCCGCGGTGATGAAGGTGATGCCGAGACCCTGAAGCCCGTCGGGAATGTCCGAGTACTTCAGCTTCTCGCGCACACCGGCCATCGCGGTGATCGCCAGCGCCCAGCCAAAGCCGGACGAAACGCCGTAGGTGAGGCTTTCGGCAAAGTCGTAGTTCCGTTCCACCATGAACAGCGAGCCACCGAGGATGGCGCAGTTCACGGTGATCAGCGGCAGGTAAACGCCGAGCGCGTTGTAGAGCGGCGGGAAGTACTTATCGAGCACCATCTCGAGGATCTGCACCAGCGCGGCGATCACCCCGATATAGGAGATCAGGCCGAGGAAGGTCAGGTCGATGTCCGGAAAGCCCGCCCAGGCCAGCGCACCGGGCGCCAGCAGGTAGCTCAGGATCAGGTTGTTCGCCGGAACGGTGATCGCCTGCACGACCATTACCGAAACGCCGAGACCAATGGCGGTCGAGATCTTCTTCGACACGGCGATGAACGTACACATCCCCAGGAAGAAGGACAGGGCGAGGTTCTCGACGAAGACCGCCTTGACCGCGAGAGAGATGAGACCTTCCATCAGTGCGCCTCCACGCTCTGGATCTTGTAGTCACGCTCTTCGACTTGGCCCGGCTTCCAGGTGCGGATCGCCCAGATCAGCAGGCCGATGACGAAGAAAGCCGAGGGCGGCAGCAGCAGCAGGCCGTTCGGCACGTACCATCCACCGTTGTTCACCGTCGGCAGGATGGTGATGCCGAAGAGCGAGCCCGAGCCGAAAAGCTCACGGATCACCCCGACGACCATCAGGATCAGACCGTAGCCCGCGCCGTTGCCGATGCCGTCGACGAAGCTCGCCACCGGCGGGTTGCTCATGGCGAAGGCCTCGGCGCGGCCCATCACGATGCAATTGGTGATGATCAGGCCGACGAAGACCGACAGGGTCTTGGAGGTCTCGTAGGCATAGGCCTTGAGCAGCTGGTCCACCACGATCACCAGCGAGGCGATGATGACCATCTGCACGATGATCCGGATCGAGCTGGGGATCTGATTGCGCAGCATCGAGATGAACATCGACGAGAAGGCGGTCACGAAGGTCACCGCGATGGCCATCACCAGCGCCACCTTGAGCGAGGAGGTCACCGCGAGGGCCGAACAGATGCCCAGCACCTGCAGGGTGATCGGGTTGTTGTCGATCAGCGGATCGACGAGCTGCGATTTGCGGGTCTGGGCCATCAGATCTCTCCTGCCTTAAGCCGCTCGAGGAACGGGCCGTAGCCCTGCTCCCCCATCCAGAAGCGGACAAGGTTGTCGACACCGCGCGAGGTCAGGGTCGCCCCGGCCAGCGCGTCAATATAGTAGTCCTGGCCGGCAGCCGGCGGCTGCTTGGCAACGGTGATCTGCAACGTGCCATCTTCGTCACGCAGCTTCTTGCCGTTCCAGAGCGCCTTCCACCGCGGGTTGTCGACCTCGGCGCCGAGGCCGGGGGTCTCGCCCTGCTGGTAGAACTGCAGGCCATAGATGTCGTTGCCGTTCTCTTCCAGCGCGATGAACCCGTAGAGCGTCGACCACAGGCCGTAGCCCTCGATCGGCAGCACCACCTTGTCAATGGCGCCCGCATCGTCGCGCAGGATGTAGACCATCTGGAAGATCTGCTGCTTGCCGCCAAGGCCCGCGGGATCCTCGTCGAGCGCGCGCACCAGCGCCGGATCGCCCGAGGTCGCGAGTTCCTCGAAGGTGTCGATCTCATACTGGTCGGTGAACTCGCCGGTGGCCAGTTCCAGCACGTGCGGCTCGAAATCGCTGAAGGCCTCGGCGATGTTCATACCCGGCTCGTAGACGCCGGCGACCTCCAGGACGTTGCGCTGCTTGTCGCGCAGGCGGTTCAGGTCCTGAACCGGGCGCAGCGACACGGCCGCCGCCGACACCACCATCGAGGCGACGAGGCAGAGCACCACCGCCACTGTCACCGTCTTGGAGGTGGAATCCGGCGGCATGTCGAGGAAGCGGCGGATGACGCCTTTGCTTGCGTTGGTGTCAGACATTGCGCTTGGCCCTCCGCTTGATGTTGGCTTGGACGACGAAGTAGTCGATCAGCGGCGCGAAGACGTTGCCGAAGAGGATCGCAAGCATCATGCCCTCGGGGAAGGCCGGGTTGATGACACGGATCATCACGACCATGAAACCGATCAGCGCGCCGTAGATGTAGCGGCCCATGTTGGTGTGCGAGGCAGACACCGGCTCGGTGACCATGAACACGAGGCCAAAGGCGTAGCCACCGACCACCAGATGCCAGTACCAGGGCATGGCGAACATCGGGTTGCTGTCGGAACCGATCACGTTCAGCAGCGACGAAAAGGCGATCATCCCTGCAAGACAGCCGACAATCAGGCGCCAGTTGGCGATCTTCGTGGCAAGCAGGAACGCGAGGCCGATGAGACACGCGATGGTCGAGGTCTCGCCGAAGGAGCCCTGGATCGTGCCGACGAAGGCGTCGATCCAGCTGATGCCATGCGCGGGCAGCGAGGCGACGCCGTCGCTGGCGCTGACCGACAGCGCGGTCGCGCCGGAGAAGCCGTCGACCGGCGTCCAGACGCGGTCACCGGACATCTGCGCCGGATAGGCGAAGTAGAGGAACGCCCGCCCGACCAGAGCCGGGTTGAGGAAGTTCTTGCCGGTGCCGCCAAAGACTTCCTTGCCGATCACCACGCCGAAGATGATGCCGAGCGCGACCTGCCACAGCGGCGCCGAGGCGGGCATGATCAGCGTGTAGAGCATCGAGGTCACGAGGAAGCCCTCGTTCACCTCGTGGCCCCGGACCACGGCAAAGATCACCTCGAAGATGCCGCCCGCGATCAGCGTCACGATGTAGATCGGCAGGAAATAGAGCAGCCCGTGCAGGATGTTCGCCAGAGGGTTGGCCGGGTTGAAGCCGATGCCGAGCGCGTCGATGATCGCCGCGCGCCAGCCCGAGGCACCATATTCGGCGATCGCCATATTGGTCTGCAGGCCGGTGTTGTACATGCCGAAGAGGATGCAGGGGATCGTCGCGATGACCACATAGGTCATGATCCGCTTCATATCGATGTACGAGCGGGCGTGCGGCGCGACGGTGGTCACCGTCTTGGGCGTGTAGATGAAGCTCTCCACCATCTCGTAGACGGGGAAATATTTCTCGAACCTACCGCCCTTCAGGAATTGGGGCTCGATCCGATCGAAGAAACTGCGCAGACCCAAGGTCTTAGCCCTCCTTTTCGATCTTGCTGAGGCTGTCGCGAAGGGCGATGCCGTATTCGTATTTGGCGGGGCAAGCAAAGCCCACGAGACCGAGGTCTTCCTCGTCCAGCTCAAGCGCACCCAGTGCCTGCGCCGTGTCGGTGTCCATCACCAGGAGCGCGCGCAGCAGCTGCGTCGGCAGGAAATCCTGCGGCATCAGCTGTTCGAACGTGCCGATCGGCACCATGGCGCGGCGACCGCCGTTGAGGTTCGAGGTCAGCGCATAGAGCTTCTTGGTGAAGGCCGATCCGAGCACCGGCTGCACGGCGAACTTGCCGGGCATCGGGCGGATCCAGCCCATCGGGATCTGCTTGTGATCTTCCTCGATCAGCGTGATCTGCCGCGCGTAGCGGCCAAGGAAGGCATCCGGGCCCGCGCCCATACGGCCGCTGAGGATCGAGCCGGAGATCACCCGCACCGGGGCCGAACCGTTCAGGTCCTCGGCGCAAAGCTCCAGCATCGAGGCCCCTGCGAGCGTGCGCACCAGTCGCGGACGGCTGCACATCGGGCCGGACAGGGCGATGATGCGCGACCCGTCGACACGGCCGGTCTCGAGCAGCTTCCCGATGGCGATCACGTCGTGGTAGCCGATGCTCCACACGGTCTTGGAGGACGAGGGCGGCTCGAGGAAATGCATGTGCGTGCCGGCAAGTCCCGCCGGATGCGGGCCGGAGAAGCCCGCGGCGGTGATGCCGGGCAGGTCCGCGCCGGGAACGTCCGCGCCGATTTCCTGGCACAGGTAGACATTGCCCTCGGTCAGCAGCGGCAGCGCCTGCAGGCCACGGGCAAAGGCATCGGCATCCTCGGCGATGATCGTCGCGGCATCAGCGCTGAGCGGCTCGCTGTCCATCGCGGTGACAAAGATGGCCGCAGGACGAGCGTCGGCGGCGGGCACCTTCGAGTAGGGACGGGTGCGGAACGAGGTCCAGAGGCCGGCGGCGCAGAGCTTCTCGGCCAGACCTTCGCCGGTGGTGGCGTCGCCGACGGCAGAGAAGTCCACCGGGTCCGCAGCACTGGGATCGACCTCGATCTCGACCGAGATCAGCACCCGGCGGGCGCCACGGTTGATCGCCTTGATTCGGCCTGAAACCGGTGCGGTCACCTGCACCTCGGGCGTGTCCTTATGGGCCAGAATCGGCGCGCCGGCGGCGATCACATCGCCCTCCTGAACCGCCAGTCTCGGCTTCAAGCCGATGTAATCCTGCCCCAGAACTGCAACGGTCCGGACCGCTGCACCGTCTTCGATTCCGCCTTCGGGTGTCCCCAGCACCGGGACATCGAGACCTTTTCTCAACGTATATTGCTGCACGTCGCTTCGTCCTGTCCATTTTCCGGCAGCCTTATGCGCCGCAACGCCGCAGTTTGGAAGGGTTCGGCGAGAAAGTTTCCAATTTAATGTTGAATCACCCGCCAAAACGGCTCAGAAGCCCTTTGTCTCATCGTCGACCCTACAGCTCTTGCGGAGATACCGGATGAACCCTCTTACCTTTTCTCGCCGTAGCTTCCTCGTGATGCCCTTTGCACTGGCAGCTTGCAAGAAAGGGTGGTCCGTCCTGGAGCTCACCGGGCTGACCATGGGCACGAGCTACTCGATTGCCGCCGTCGATCACACCAACAAGATCGAGAAGGCCGACCTGCAGAAGGCCGTGGACGCCAGCCTAGCACAGGTGAACGCGCAGATGTCGAACTGGGATGCCAGCTCGGAGATCTCGCGCTTCAACGCCGCCGGTGCCACCGATCACTTCGCCGTCTCGCCCGAGGTTGCGCATGTGATGGCCGCCGCGCATGAGATCAACGCCGCCACCGACGGCCGCTTCGATGTCACCGTGGGCCCGCTGATCGACCTCTGGGGCTTCGGCGCCGGCAAGACCCGCAGCGACATGCCTTCCGAGGCAGAGATCGCGCAGGCGCTGGCCTGCTGCGGCCAGTCGCAGTCGGTCGGCGTCAGCGACCGCGCCTTGCAGAAGATGCGCCCCGAGGCAGAGGTGTACCTCTCGGCCATCGGCAAGGGCTTCGGCATCGACCAGGTGGCGCGCACGCTCGCCAGCTTCGGCATCACCGACTACATGGTCGAGGTCGGCGGCGATCTCTACACCGCGGGCAAGAACCCCGATGGCCAGCCCTGGCACATCGGCATCGAGACGCCCGAAGCCTTCAACCGCGGCGTCCAGCAGGTCGTGGCGGTGTCCGACATGGGCATGGCGACCTCGGGCGACTACCGCAACTACTTCGACTTCGAAGGCAAGCGCTACTCGCACATCATCGACGCCACCACCGGCCGCCCGGTGACCCACAACACCGCCTCGGTGACCGTGATGGCCGAGAACACCATGCTGGCCGATGCCTGGGCGACCGCCCTGCTGGTGATGGGCCGCGAGCGCGGTCTCGAGATCGTAAATCAGCGTGATATGGCCGCCCTGTTCATTGATCGCTCGGGCAAGGCGGGTGACAAGGGCTTCGAGATCACCGCCAGCGACCGCTTCACCGCACTGCAGGCCTGATCGCCCACCGCCGCACCCGCTGAAAGGGGGACGCCATGTCGACCTTCATTCTTGCTTTCGGACTGCTGATGATCGTGATGCTGGGCATGGCGCTCGGCGTCATTCTCAACGGGCGCACGATCAAGGGCAGCTGCGGCGGGCTCAACGCAATCGCCGGGGCCGATCACTGTGTGGTCTGCAAGCAAGAGATCGATCCAGACAGCCCGCTTCGCGACCGTCTGCACTGCCCCAAGGCACGCAAGATGCTCGAGGAGATGGAGCGCGAGGAACGCGCGGCGACCTGAGAGGCAAGCACCATCGAAACAGAAAACGCCGGCCCTTGGGCCGGCGTTTTCTTTAGGACCCGCGCCGCGGCGCTCGGACACAGGGAAATCCGGGGCCTCAGCCCCCGGTCAGCGGCGTCAGCCCCAGCACCAACAGAGCCGCCCCGGCGACCAGTCCGAACACCCAGAGCTGCCAGCGCGGGCCCTCGGCCTTCCACACGCTGCGGTAGCGATAGCCGGCAAGGCAGGCGATCACGAAGAGCACCGTGGCGCTGGCGGGGGTCAGCGTAAGCTCGGGCAAGATTCAGACCTCTCGGCTGGATTTCGTTTACTCGTGCGCTGATTGCACTAACCTGAAAGAGGTTCAAGGGAAGGTAACGCCATGCCAGCTTCATACAAACCTCACACCCGCGAAGACGACGAGCACGCACGCAGCCACAGCCAGACCGTCGAAACCAACCTGTCTGCCGCCGAGGCGACGGTTCAGCACGTGCTGAACAGCAAGAACAGCGAGCTGTACTGGATCCAGCCTCAGCAAACCATCGGCACGGCCGTCGAGGTGCTGCGCGACCAGCGCATCGGCGCGCTGCTGGTGAAAAGTCCGCAGGGCGAGCTGGTCGGGATCCTCTCGGAGCGCGACATCGTGCGCCGCCTCGCCGATACGCCGGGTCGCACCCTGCCGCAGACTGTTGCCGAGCTGATGACCACCGAGCTCGAGACATGTACCCCCGACGAGACGCTGGTGCGGATCCTGCGCCGGATGACCGACGGGCGTTTCCGCCACATGCCCGTGCTCGATGGCGATGATCTGATCGGCATGATTTCAATCGGTGACGTTGTGAACTACCGGCTGACCGCGCTGGAATACGAGGCGCTGAAGCTCAAGCAGCTCATCGTCGGCTGACGCCGCCCGGCCAGATGAAAAGGGCCGCGTCCCCGGCGGACGCGGCCCTCTTGTTTTCCGCCGGAGTCTTCTGACAACGCGCTCAGCTCGCCGGCACCGCCTCGGCCTGTTCGCGCCGCGCCGCCTTCTGCGAGACGAAAGCGCAGACCAGAAGCTGGCTCATGTGGTAGATCATCACCGGCAGCACGATCGCCCCGACCTGATCGGCGGCAAAGAGCGCCGTCGCGATCGGCAGGCCCGAGGCGAGACTCTTGGTCGAGCCGCAGTAGAACAGCACCGCCCGGTCCGGGTACGGCAGGCCGAAGAGCTTGCCGGCCCCCACCATCAGCAGCATGGCGATGGCGAGGAAGACCAGCACCACCAGCACCAGCATGATCAGGCTCGCCGTGGGAATCCTCTGCCACAGGCCCGAGACCGTGCCCGCGCTGAAGGCCGAGTAGACGATGAGCAGGATCGAGCCGCGGTCGACCACCATGGTCAGCAACTTGTGCCGCTTCACGAAATCCCCGACCCAGGGCCGGACCAGCTGGCCGAGGACGAAGGGCAGGAGGATCTGCGTGCCGATCTTGACGATTGAATCGAAGCTCACCCCGCCGTCGCCCTGGTGCAGCATCAGCGCCACGAGCGCGGGGGTCAGCGCCACCCCGACGATGTTCGACAGCGAGGCGGCGCAGATCGCTGCGGGCACGTTGCCCCCGGCGATCGAGGTGAAGGCGATCGAGGATTGCACCGTCGAGGGCAGCACCGCCAGGAACAGCAGCCCCAGGGTGACCGTCGCGCCCAGGGCCGGCGAAAACACCCACACCAGCAACAGGCCGACCAGCGGGAACATCGCGTAGGTGGCGGCAAACGTCAGGCCCTGCAGCCGCCAGTTCAGCAGCCCCGCCCGCACCGACGACGGGTCGAGCTTTGCCCCGTAGAGGAAGAACAGCAGCGCGACGGCCCAGAAGGTGACGTGCTTCAACCCTGCCGCCGCGATGCCTTGTGCGGGCAGCAACAGGCCAAGGCAGACCGTGGCGATGAGCAACAGCATGTAAGTGTCGATGCCGATACGTTTGAGATACTTCATCTCGTCTCCTGCTCTTTCCTGTCCGGCGCGCGCGCCGCTCCCGCATGGTGTGGGCGGGCTTCAGAACCCCGCGGCCTGCCCATCCTTACGCGGATCCGAGCCTGCCGCAAACCCGCCTTCCGGCAGGCGATGCACAAGCTGGGCGCCACCGAAGCCAAAGGCGTTGTCCGGCGCCTCGACCTGCACCTGGTGACCGAGCGCTTTCAGACCGTCCAGCAGCTCGGGCGCCATGCTCGGCTCGCAGGCCACGTCGAGCCCCTTGATCATTCGCCAGCGCGGCGCGTCGGCGGCGGTCTGCACGTCCTGATCCCAAAGCTCGGTGCGCAGCAGCAGCTGCATGTGGCCCTGTGCCTGGATCGGCCCGCCCATCATGCCGAAGGCCATGAGCGGCTGCCCGTTCTTCATGGCAAAGCCCGGGATGATCGTGTGGAAGGGGCGCTTGCCCCCCGCCACGCGGTTCGGGTGCCCCTCTTCGGTGGTGAAGCCGAAACCGCGGTTCTGCATCGACACGCCGGTGCCGGGCACAACCACGCCCGAGCCGAAGCCCGCGTAGTTCGACTGGATGAAGCTCACCATCATTCCCGAGGCGTCGCCCACGTTCAGCAGCACCGTGCCGCCGCGCTTGGGCGCGCCGGGGCCAAAGTCCTGTGCCTTGTCCTCGGCAATGAGCGCCGCGCGGGACTTGAGGTACGCGGGATCGAGCAGCGCTGTCTCGTCGACCTCGGTCATGTGATCGCGGTCGGCGACAAAGGCGTGCAGGTCCGCATAGGCCAGCTTGATCGCCTCGATCTGCAAATGCACGGCGGTCAGATCGTCCGGGCCGTGGTCGCGAATGGACGTGTGCTGCAGCATCCCAAGCGCCATGAGCGCCGCAATCCCCTGCCCGTTCGGCGGGATCTCGTGCAGTTCGACGTCGTCGAAGGACTGGCTCACGGTGCCGCACCAGTCGGGCTTCTGCGCCTTTAGATCCTCGATCGTCATCGCGCCGCCATTGGCCTGCGAGAAGGCGATGATTTCCTCGGCGATCTCACCCTCGTAAAAGGCGCGGCCCTTGGTGTCGGCAATCGCCCGCAGGGTGCGCGCCGCGCCGGGGTTGCGGAAGCGCTCGCCCGCCTTGGGCGCGCGTCCACCGGGCAGGAAGGTCTCGGCAAAGCCCGGCTGTTTGCCCAAGGTCTCGGCACCCTTGGCCCAGAGCGTGGCGATCACCGGCGAGACGATGAACCCCTCTTCCGCGTAGCGGATGGCGGGTGCCAGCACCGTCGCCAGCCCCAGCTTGCCGAAGCGCTCCGACAGCTCGACCCAGGCGCTGACCGCGCCCGGCACGGTCACGCTGTCCCAGCCGTGCTGCGGCATCCCATCGGGGAAGCGTTCGGGCGACCAGGCCGCGGGCGCGCGGCCCGAGGCGTTGAGCCCGTGCAGCTGCTTGCCGTCCCACAGGATGCAGAAGGCATCCGAGCCAAGACCGTTGCCGGTGGGTTCCACCACCGTCAGCGCCGCGGCGGTGGCAATCGCGGCATCCACCGCGTTGCCGCCCTGCTGCAGGATGGTCAGCCCGGCCTGCGTGGCCAGCGGCTGCGAGGTTGCCACGACGTTTTCTGCCAGAACAGGCGAACGGCGCGACGGGTAGACGGGATCATGACGCAGGCGCATCGGTACTCCTCCCGGAAGTCTTGCGGTGTTTCAGGTGGCTGCGGATCGCCCAGGCGATCGAGAGCACAGCCGCGATAAGGAAGATGAGGCTGATCGGGCGGGTGAAGAAAAGCGACGGATCGGCATCGGTCATCAGCGCCCGGCGCAGGTTGGTCTCGGCGATCGGGCCAAGGATGACGCCGAGCACCAGCGGCGCCAGCGAGTAGCCGAGTGCGCGCAGCGTGTAGCCCGCCACACCGATGAAGCCGAGCAGGTAGAGATCGGTCACGCGGTTGTTCAGCGCAAAGGAGCCAACGACGCAGCAGACCATCACCACCGGCACGATCAGCCATTTCGGCACCTCGGCGACGCGCAGGAACAGGCGCATCGACAGCACCGAGACCAGCAGCATCATCAGCGAGGCGACGGCCATGGCGATGAACATGCCGTAGACCAGATCGGCGTGATCCATGATCAGCCGCGGGCCCACGGAAATGCCATGCACCATCAGCGAGGCCATGAGGATCGCGTCCACCGCCGAGCCCGGAATGCCGAGGCCGATGAGCGGGATGAGACCGCCGCCGGCAGTGGCCGAGTTGCCCGCCTCCGAGGCGACGACCCCGTCGGGGTTGCCCTTGCCGAAGCTGTCTGGATCCTTGGAGTTGCGCTTGGCCTGATCGTAGGCGACGAGGTTGGCGATCGAGCCCCCTGCCCCCGGCAGCGCACCGATCAGCACGCCGACGATGGACGAGCGGATCAGGTTCACCGGACGCAGCAGCACCTCCTTCATCACCTTCCAGGTCTGGAAGTCGATGGCGCCGGTCACCAGCGGATTGCCCGACCGCACGGATTTCGCATCCTCGACTTCGGACGTGAGCTGCGAGATCGCGAAGATGCCGATCAGCACCACGAGGAAGGGCAGACCGGTCTGCAGCATCTCGATGCCGAAGTCGAAGCGCGGCCGGCCCATGATCGGATCGGTGCCAACGGTCGAGATGGCAAGCCCGATGAGACCCGCGAGCATGCCGCGAATGACGCTGTCACCCACCAGCGAGGCCACGATGGTCAGCGCGAAGACGATCAGCGAGAAATACTCCCACGGGCCGAGCTTCACCGCGAACATCGCCAGCGGCGGCGCGGCGACGATCAGCACCAGGGTCGAGATGATCGTGCCGAAGAACGAAGCCCAGACGCCAAGCGACAGCGCCCGTCCGGGCTCGCCGCGGCGCGCCATGGGGAAGGCGTCAAAGGTGGTGGCCACCGACGAGGGCGTGCCGGGAATGCCCAGCAGCGCAGCCGAGATGAGACCGCCGGTGTAGCCGCCGACGTAGACAGACAGCATCACAGCGATGCCCTGCAGCGGCTCCATGGTGAAGGTCAGCGGCAGCGTCAGCACGATGGCCATTGTGACGGTGAAGCCGGGGATCGCGGCGGCGACGATGCCTGCGATCGAACCCGCAAGCATGTAGATCAGTGTGGCAAGCGTGAAGATCTGCGCTGCGCCGGAAAGGAAGCTGTCCATGTCAGAGCACCCCGCGCGGCAGGAAGACGGTGAAGACCTCGGCAAACAGCCAGTTGAGCCCGAAGGAGAAGACCGCCGCCACGATCACCGCGATCAGCAGCGTCATGGGCGTGCGCGGCATCAGGACCAACTCCAGCGAGAGGATGAAGAGGAAGCTCGCGATCGAGAAGCCCAGCAGCGGGATCGCCAGAAGGTAGACTGCAAGAGCCCCCAGCACGACGAAAACGAGCGCGCGACGCTTCGCCCAGGCCACCGTCTGGCAGGCAAAACGGCCGTAGGCGCCCGCGGGGATCTTCCGCAACGCGTCGATGATGGCAATCACCGCCACCAGCGCGATACCGGCGAACACGATCTTGGGAAACGCACCCGCGCCGAGCTTTTCGAAGCGCGAGGTGGGAATCGCTGCGGCCGAGACAAACAGCCCGACCGAGGCGAGAAGGATCAGCACGTAGCTCAGGAGGCGGGCAATCTCGCCCGCCTCCCTTGCCTGCTGCTTGTCGTAGCCGGCGTCGCTCACGGTGCGAGAACCTCTGCCAGCGACTTCACTGTCTCATCGAGCTTCGCCAGGTAGGCGCGGTACCCTTCCTGGCCGCGGAACATGACTGAAGCACCCGCGTTGTTGGTCTGCTCGATGTAGGTCTCGTCTTTCGACAGTTCCTCGAGCGCGGCTTCCATCTTGTCGCGGGCCTCCTGCGGGGCACCCTTGGGCATGACGATGCCGCGGGTCACCTGCAGTTCGAGGTCAGCGCCCAGCTCGGCGAAGGTCGGAACCTCGGGAGCCTCGTCCACGCGCTCGGAGGCGCCCACGGCGAGGAACTGCAGATCGCCGTTGTCGACGAACTGCTTCGACGACGAGATGTCGCCGATCGCCGCATCGAGGTTGCCGCCGACGAGGGCGCGCACGCGCTCGCCGGTGCCTTCATAGCCGACGTATTGGAACTGCAGGCCGTAGGCCTGTTCGATCATCGCCGCGTGCAGGTGCGGCACGCCGCCCAGGGTCACGCCCATGGTGATCTCGCCCGGGTGCTCTTTGGCATAGGCGACGAACTCCTCGAAATCGGCGTAATCCTCGGTCGGGTGCACCACGAGGTACTGCGGCGAGGCGGTCATCAGCGCGATCGGCTCGAAGTCGTCCCACGCCAGATCGGTGATGCCGGTCTCGGTGGCGACCAGCAGGCCCTCGTGGACCTGGCTGATGGTGTAGCCGTCATTGGCGCGGCGCGAAGCTTCGCGCAGGCCGACGGTGCCGCCGACGCCTGGCATGTTGATGATCGGCATCTCGGTGCCGAGGTAGGGCGCGATGTTGCCGGCGATGAGGCGCATCAACGTGTCCGACCCGCCGCCCGGCGACCAGGGCACGATGAATTCGACCGGGTGGTCGGGGTAGTCGGCGGCGCTGGCAGGCGCGGCGGTCAGCGTGGCGGCGGCAAGGAGGGCGGCAAGGCCCGTGCGGATTGTCATGGGTGGAGGCTCCCTGTGTATGCTGGCAAGTCGGCAGTTTGTCCGCCGACGTTCTGATTGGGTAACCCCCAGTAACACAAGATTAAGCCTCACAAAGCGCGAAGTTATTGCCATTATTTTCAGAATTCCTTACGTTAAGGCGATGGACACCCGCCAGCTACAGACCCTCCTCGCCATCGAGCAGCACGGCGGTTTCGCCGCCGCAGCGCAGGCGATAAACCTCACCGCCTCGGCGGTCAGCCAGCAGGTCTCTGCGCTGGAGGCGGAGCTGGGCGTGCAGCTCTACGACCGTACCCGCCGCCCGCCGGTGCTGACTGCCAAGGGGGCCGAGATGCTGCGCTCGGCACGGCAAATCCTGCGCATCCTCACCGAGACCAAGGCCTCGGTCACCGGCGGCGACGTCGGCGGCACGCTGGCGTTCGGCTCGCTGCGCACGGGGGCGAATTCTCTGGTGCCGCAGGCGCTGGCCTCGCTGCGTGACCGCTACCCCGAGCTCAGCTTCCGACTGCGCATCGGAATGTCCGAGGAGCTGATGGCCGAGGTGGTCTCGGGCCAACTCGACGCGGCGCTGGTGGCCGAACACGTCGCCGTGCCGCCCAGCCTGCGCTGGACCGAAGTGCTGAGCGAGCCGCTGGTGGTGATCACCCCGCCCGGCTCCGGGGGGCTGGCGATCCGCGACCTCGTACGTCAGGTGCCCTACATCCGCTACCGCACGCAGGTGCCTCTGGCACGGCAAATCGACACCGAGATCGCCCGGCTCGGCGTCGCGCCGCGGCAGGTGGTCTCGGTGAACACGATGACGGCAGTGGTGGGCTGCGTCCGCGCGGGACTGGGCTTTGCCATCATCCCCTATGTGGCGCTGCAGGATTCGATCACCGCAGCGCTCGACTGGTTTCCCTTCGGCGCGCCGCCGATCCACCGCCGTCTTGGCGTGGTGCAGCGCCCGACCACCAGCCGGGCCGAGGTGCTCTCAACCCTGATCGCCGCGCTGGTCGAACATGGCCGTCCGCGCGACGATCGCGATTGATCCAAATCGATCCCGAAAGAGGGTCAGCTGCGGTCTTCGATCACCCGCGCCAGCGCCGGATCATCACCGAAGAACGGCTCCGCCGAAACACCCATCGCGTCCCATTGGTCGGGCTGGATCATCAGGCGGCTGCTCAACTCGTTCTGGAACGGGCTGATCTTGCCCAGGCGCCGGGCGCGGGCCTTCAGCAGCTCGCCCTCGATCGCGGAACCGACGTCGCGGTATTCACCGCGGGCCACGAGCCCTTCCGCATAGGAAAGGATCTCGCCGCTGATGGTGACTGTCTCTGTCTTGCGCATGCACCAACCCCCTCATACTCGCGTGGCAGCAGGTAAAGTGTACCCCGAGTCGCCCTGTGTACAATGCGATAAGTTGACGTTCGGTTAATACTTTTGGCGCCCGTGCGACGCGAAAGCCGCGCCGGGTTTCCCCGGCGCGGCTCCTGCGATTTCCCCCTCGAGAGAGTGTGCCCGACCTCAGGCCCACTCGCCCTTGCGGAAGACCGGCACTCGGGTGCCATCGTCGCGAATGCCGTCGATGTCGGTCTCTGCGCCGCCGATCATCCAGTCGACGTGGATCATCGAGCTGTTGCCCCCCTGCGCCGCGATCTGATCCGCGCTCAGCGACGCCCCATCGAGGAAGCACTTCGAGTAGCACTGGCCCAGTGCGATGTGGCAGGCGGCGTTCTCGTCGAAGAGCGTGTTGTAGAACAGCAGGCCAGACTGCGAAATCGGCGAGCCGTGCGGCACCAGCGCCACTTCGCCAAGGCGCGCCGCGCCCTCGTCGGTGGCCAGCAGTTCCTTCAGCACCGCCTCGCCCTTCTCAGCCGTCGCTTCGACGATGCGGCCGCCCTCGAAGCGCACCGCGATGCCGTCGATCAGGCTGCCCTGGTGCGACAGCGGCTTGGTCGAGCGCACGGTGCCGTCAACGCGCTGCGCGTGCGGGGTGGTGAACACCTCCTCGGTGGGGATGTTCGGGTTGCACTGCACGCCGTTCTGCGCCGTGCTTGCGCCGCCGTGCCATTCGTGGCCGTCCGCCAGCCCGATCGTCAGATCGGTGCCAGGCCCGGTGAAATGCAGCGCCGAGAAGCGCTCGGCGTTCAGCCACTCGGTCCGGGCGCGCAGGACGGCATTGTGCTCGGCCCAGGCGGCGACCGGATCGGCGGTGTCGACGCGCGCGGCGGCAAAGATCGCCTCGGCCAGTTTCGCCTGCGCCTCGGGCTCGCTGAGCTCGGGGAACATGCGCTTGGCCCAGGCCGCGCCTGGCCAGGCGCAGATCGACCAGTTCACATTGAAATTGGTGATCTTCTCCATCGCAGGCTTGTAGGCGATGGAGTTGGCCTTGCCCGCGCGCGCGACCTTGGCCGGGTCCTGCTCGGCAAGCAGCATCGGGTCCTCGCCGACGATCGCCATGCGCGCGGCCCCCTCGCCAAAGGCCTCGGCCATGCCACCGTAAAGCCAGCCTGCGGCGGTGTCGAAGCTGGCGTCCTGCCCTTCTTCGAAGCGCGCCAGCGCCACGTCGGGATCCGACAGCAGCGGGGTCACCAGCGAGGCACCGGCGCGGTAGGCCGCGCGGGTCACCGCGCGCACCAGAGGCAGCGCCGAGACCGGGGCGGTCAGCACGAGCTGCTGGCCGGGCTGGATGTTCACGCCGGTGCGCACGGCCACTTCGGCAAGCCGGTCGATCAGCGTCGGGTCGATGGGGGTCGACGTCATGAAAAGCTCCTGAGTCTGTCTGGTTGCGGCAAAACTGGGCCTGCGGCCTAGGACAGTCAAGCGCCCGCCCGCCAGCGTAACCTCGCGTGAAAGGCCACACGTCGGTGTCATCCTTAACGATATAGATTGAAGATCTCCCGGTTTCGGTGCTAGGAGGCGCGCCATGTTTCTAAACCTCTGGCACAAGGTGATCGGCCCGGCGTTCCGGCGGCCGCCGCGATTTCAGGTCGCGGCGATGTGCTATCGCCCTGCCGATTGCGCCGGGGGCTTCGAGGTTCTGCTGATCGCCTCGCGGGGAACGAAGCGCTGGGTTCTGCCCAAGGGCTGGCCCAAGGCCGGGCTCGACTCCGCCGGTGCCGCGCTCGAGGAAGCCTGGGAGGAAGCCGGGGTCGTCTTTACCACCGGCGAGACCGCCGAGATCGGCAGCTACCGCTACGACAAGCGCCTCGATGGAGGCCTGCCGCTCGACACGGTGGTCTTTGTCTATGCCGCAGAGGTGAGCAAGCTGCGCGACGACTACCCTGAAGCCGGCCAGCGCGATCGGCGCTGGGTGGAGCCGGGCGAAGCTGCTAGGATGGTCGACGAACCCGGGCTCCGGGCCCTGCTCGCCCGGGTGCCGAGCCTGCTTCCCCTGCCCCGGACCAGCTGACCCCCATGACCGAGCCCAGGCACCGCGCGGGCCACTCCGCGTCACAGCACGACTCCGAGCAGGCCTGGCCGACGCTGGACAAGGATCTCGGACGCCTGTCGCTGATTGAATCCGCCGCCATCCACACCGCCCGCCCGCTGATTGGCGTCGGCGTGTCGCTGCTGTTCATCGCCATCGTCACCGCGATCGTCGCCGTCGCGGCGGGCGAGCTTCAGGGCACGCTGATGATCTCCATCGCCGCCGCCTTCGCCGCCTACATGGCGCTGAACATCGGCGCCAATGACGTGGCCAACAACATGGGCCCGGCGGTGGGGGCGAACGCCCTGTCGATGGCCGGGGCCATCGCCATCGCCGCGCTCTGCGAGACCGCAGGTGCCCTGCTGGCCGGCGGCGAGGTGGTCTCGACCATCTCCGGCGGCATCATCGCGCAGGGCGAGATCGCCGACAGCGCGCATTTCGTGCGGGCGATGATGTCGGCCATGCTGGCCGCCGCCATCTGGATCAACGCCGCCACGGTGCTGCGCGCCCCGGTCTCGACGACCCATGCGGTGGTCGGCGGCGTCATGGGCTCGGGCATCGCCGCCGCCGGGCTCGGCACGGTCAACTGGGCAACGATGAGCGCCATCACCGCCAGCTGGGTGATCTCGCCGATCCTGGGCGGAGTGATCGCGGCTTCGGTGCTCGCCTTCATCAAGTGGAAGATCATGTATGTGCCCGACCGGATCGCCGCCGCGCGGGTCTGGCTGCCGGTGCTGATCGGGGTCATGGCGGGCACCTTCGCCTGTTATCTCGCGCTCAAGGGGCTGCGGCGGGTGATCGATCTCGATCTCCACGAGGCGGCGCTCCTCGGCCTCGCGGTCGGCCTGCTGAGCTGGCGGCTCTCGGTGCCGCTTGTGCGGCGGCAGTCGCAGGGCATGAGCAACCGCAACGCGTCGCTCAAGGCGCTGTTCCGCCTGCCGCTCGTGGTTTCGGCCGGGCTGCTCTCCTTTGCCCATGGCGCAAACGACGTGGCCAATGCGGTCGGCCCGCTCGGAGCTATCGTGCGCGCGCTGCAGACCGAGGACCGTGCCGCCGATCTTGACGTAATGCCGCATTGGGTGCTGATGATCGGCGCGCTGGGGATCTCTTGCGGCCTGATCTTCTTCGGCCCGAGGATGATCCGCATGGTCGGCAGCCAGATCACCAAGCTCAACCCGATGCGCGCCTATTGCGTGGCGCTCTCGGCGGCGTTGACGGTGATCCTCGCGTCCTGGCTCGGGCTGCCGGTCAGCTCGACCCATATCGCGGTCGGTGGCGTGTTCGGGGTCGGCTTTTACCGCGAATGGTACATGGCGCGCCGCGCCCGCCACAGCGACCCAAAGCGGGCCGCCAAGCTGCTCCCGCCCGAGGAACGGCAGCGCCGCAAGCTGGTCCGCCGCTCGCATTTCATGACCATCATCGCCGCCTGGCTGGTGACGGTGCCCGCCTCGGCGCTGCTGTCGGCGCTTTGCTTCCTACTCCTCACCACGCTGGTCGGCTAAGCGCAATCGGCGCTTTACGGGCCGGGGTGCAGGGTATATAGCGCACCCTTTCCCGGCGCCCTGACTCGGTCTGACTTCTCGTACCGACATCCTTCGCCGACAGTCCTTGGATCGGATCTCAGACCTTGAAAAAAACCCTCGCAGCCGCTCTGCAAGCCCGTGGATATGAAACGCTCACCCCGGTGCAGGAAGCCGTGGCCGACCCGGCCGTAGCCGGTGCCGACCTGCTCGTTTCCGCGCAGACCGGTTCGGGCAAGACGGTGGGCTTCGGCCTTGCCATTGCCCCCGCAATCCTCGGCGACGCCGAGAGCTTCGGCGCCGCTGGCGCGCCGGAAGCGCTGATCATCGCCCCCACCCGCGAACTCGCGCTGCAGGTCCGCCGCGAGCTGAGCTGGCTCTATGCCGAAGCCGGTGCCGTCATGGCCTCCTGCGTCGGCGGCATGGACGCGCGCACCGAGCGCCGGGCGCTCGAGCGCGGCGCGCATATCGTCGTCGCCACCCCGGGCCGCCTGTGCGACCACCTGCGCCGCGGCGCGCTGGATCTCTCGCAGGTCAAGGCTGTGGTGCTCGACGAGGCCGACGAGATGCTCGACCTCGGCTTCCGTGAAGACCTCGAGACCATCCTCGAGGCCTCCAACCCCGAGCGTCAGACGCTGCTGTTCTCGGCCACCGTCTCGCCGCAGATCGCGCAACTGGCGCAGCGCTACCAGCGCGACTCGCAGCGCATCCAGGTGCAGGGCGGGGCCAAGCAGCACTCCGACATCGAATACCGCGCGGTGATCGTCGCCCAGGGCGACCAGGAGAACGCGATCACCAACCTGCTGCGCTTCCACGAGGCGCCCAACGCCATCGTCTTCGCCAACACCCGCGCCACCGTGTCGCGTCTGGTGTCGCGGCTGACCAACCGCGGCTTTGCCGTGGTGGGCCTGTCGGGCGAACTGAGCCAGGACGAGCGCAGCCACGCGCTGCAGGCGATGCGCGACGGCCGCGCCCGTGTCTGCGTCGCGACCGATGTGGCCGCCCGCGGCATCGACCTGCCGAACCTCGATCTGGTGGTCCACGCCGAGCTGCCGCAGAGCAACGAGGCGCTGCTGCACCGTTCGGGCCGCACCGGCCGCGCCGGGCGCAAGGGCATCTCGGCGCTGATCGTGCCGCTGCGCGACCGCAAGAAGGCCGAGCGTATCATGCGCTTCGCCAAGGTCGAGGCCGAATGGGGCGAAGCCCCCAGTGCCGATGCGGTGCTGGAGCGCGACGAGGCGCGGATGCTGGCCGATCCCATGTGGACCGACCCCTCGCCCGAGACCGACGCCGCGCTGGTGAGCCAGATCACCGAGAAGTACAGCGCCGAGGAAATCGCCCAGGCGATGGTGCGCCAGTGGCGCGGCCAGCGCTCGGCCCCCGAGGAGCTGCTGCCCGTGGATGCCCGCGCCGAGAAGGCGCCGCGCACGGAACCCTTCGGCCCGAGCCGCTGGTTCACCGTCACCGTCGGCCGCGAAGGCAATGCCAACCCGCGCTGGCTGCTGCCGAAGATCTGCCGCGCCGGCAACATCACCCGCGAGGCACTCGGCGCCATCCGCATCGCCGACGAGCTGACCTACGTCGAGATCGCCGACAGCGCGGTCGAGGGCTTCCTCGAGGCGCTCGGCCCCGACATGGAAGTGGCGCAGGGCCTCGTGATGGAGCAGGTCGACGGCCTGCCCGAAGAGCTCAAGAGCGCGCCGCGTGGCCCCAAGAAGCCCGGCGGCTTCAAGAAAGAGGGCGGCTTCCGCAAGGAAGGCGGTTTCAAGAAAGAAGGCGGCTTCCGCAAAGAGGGTGGCTTCCGCAAGGAAGGCGGCTTCAAGAAGAAGGAAGGCTTTGGCGGTCCCGGCGGCTTCAAGCGCAAGGCCGAGGACGGCGACTTCGAGCGCCCGCGCCGCGAGCGTGCCGAGGGCGACAAGCCCAAGGGCAAGTTCGGTGCCAAGAAATCCTTCAAGGACACTGACGGTGCCCACAAGAAGGCCGCGCCGAAAAAGCACCGCAAGGGCTGAAGCCCGCGCCTCGCTCTGCATGAAAGAAGGCCGCCGGATTATCCGGCGGCCTTTTTCGTTGTCGCTCTCCGGCCCGTGGTCGGCCCGGCGGGTCGGGCGGCGCCTCAGTGCGCCGCCGCCCCTGCCCCCTTGGCCGGGGGCTTCATCGCCAGCGCCATGATCGCGAGCCCGGCGAAGAGCACGGTGATCAGCAGGAACACATCGATGAAGGACATCACCGTCGCCTGCTGGGCCACCCGCCCGGCCATCTGCTGCAGCGCGCCCTTGTCGCCGTCGATGCCCTGCGCCGAGAGGTTATGCCCCATCATCTCGAGCTGCCGCAGCGCCTCGGGGTTGTCCCAGCTCAGCGCTTCTTTCAGCCGGGCGGTGTGCAGCGCTCCGCGATCGGTCAGCGCCGTGTTGATCAGCGCCAGCCCCACCGCGCCGCCAAGGTTGCGCATCAGGTTGTACAGCCCCGAGGCGCTCTTCATCTTCTGCGGCGGCAATGTGCCAAGTGCGAGGTTGTTGATCGGCACCATGCAGATCATCAGCGACAGGCCGCGCAGCACCTGCGGCCAGAGCAGCTCCTGGAAATCCCACTCGGCGGTCATGCCGGTCAGCATCCAGGACGACACCCCGAAGCCGATAAAGCCCATCATCAGCATCAGCCGCAGGTCCATCTTCGACGACAGGACCCCGGCAAGCGGCGCCGAGACGAACATGGCAAGCCCCGAGACGAAGACCGTCTCGCCGGTCATCAGGCTGTCGTAGCCGCGGATCGAGCTGAGATAGAGCGGGTAGAGATAGGTCATCCCGTAAAGCCCGATCCCCATCACGAAGCTGAACACCGAGCCGACCGCGAAGTTTGTGTCGGCAAAGGCCGAGAAGTCCACGACCGGGTTCTTCAGCGTGAAGGCGCGCCAGAAGGTGACGATGCCGCCGATCACCATGACCACGAAGAGCGCGGCGACAATCTCGTCCTGGAACCAGTCGTTGCCCGGGCCTTCCTCGAGCACGTATTCCATCGCGCCGAGGAAACAGGCCAGCGCCCCGAGGCCGATCCAGTCGAATGTGTCAAAGAGCTTCCAGTCGGGCTTGTCGAAATCGACCAGCGTCAGCACGCCGATGGTCACCAGGATGCCCGCAGGCACGTTGACCAGGAACAACCAGTGCCAGCTCATCGCGTGGCTGAGATAGCCGCCGACCGTGGGGCCAACGGTGGGGGCAAGCGTCGCCACGAGGCCGATCATCGGCGAGACGATCGCCCGCTTCGACGGCGGGAAGAGCGTGAAGGCTGCGGCAAAGACCGAGGGGATCATGCCACCCCCCAGAAAGCCCTGAACCGCGCGCCACAGGATCATCTCGTTGATCGAGCCAGAGGTGGCGCACATGAAGGACGCCGCGGTGAATCCCGCCGCCGAGATGGCGAAGAGATAGCGCGTCGACATCATTCGACCCAGCAGGCCCGAAAGCGGGATCATGATGACCTCGGCGATCAGATATGAGGTCTGCACCCAGCTGATCTCATCCGCCGAGGCGCCAAGACCCGCCTGGATCTCGGGCAGCGAGGCCGAGACGATCTGGATGTCGAGGATCGCCATGAACATGCCGAAGACCATGACGAAAAACGCCGCGACCCTGCGCGGCGTAAGTTCGGGTTCTGCGGCCTGGGGTTGGGCTTCGGTGCTCATTTCACCACCCCTGCAAGCTCCGTGCCCTCGGGCGCGGTGCGCGTGTCGATCTCCACCACTGCCGAGAGGCCGGCGCGCAGGCCCTGCGTGTCTTCGGGCAGCTCGATGCGCACCGGCACCCGCTGCACGATCTTGGTGAAGTTGCCGGTGGCATTGTCAGCTGGCAATAGGGAGAAGACCGAGCCGGTCGCCGGTGCGACCGAGACCACGCGGCCCTCAACCTCATGGCCCTCCATGGCGTCGATGCTGACCTTGACGGTCTCGCCGGGATGGATGCCAGCCAGCTGGGTTTCCTTGAAATTCGCCTCGACGTAGAGCCCGTGATCGGGGACCACGGCGGCAAGCCGGGCGCCGACGCTGACCAGCTCGCCCTCTTCGATGGCGATATTGGCGACGGTGCCGTCGAAGGGCGCGCGCAGCACGGTATGATCGAGATTCCGCTCCGCCTGCGCGATGTCGAGTTCCATCTCGCGGCGGCTGGACTCGGTCTCGGCCCGCTCGGCCTTCAGCACCTCGACCTGCGCCTCCGCGCCCTTGATCGCGGCTGCTGCGGCGGCGCGATTGGCCTTGGCGGTTTCGAGCGCCTCGGTGGCGTCATCGAGATCGGCCTGCGAGGTCACCTTGCGCGCAGCCAGCCCTTCGGACCGGGTCAGCGCGGTCTGCGCGCTGCGCAGCGCCGCCTCGGCGGCGGAAAGCTCGGCCTCGGCCTGGCTTACGCTGGCTTCTGCCGCAGCGGTCTCGGCGTCGATCCGGGCAAGCGTCCGCTCGAGCGTCGGCAGTTGCGCCTGCTTCTGCTCGAGCGCGATGCGGTAGTCGCCGTCCTCGATCCGGACCAGTACGTCGCCCTTGCTCACATGCTGGTTCGCCTGCACCGGGATCTCCTCCACATATCCCTGCAGCTTGGACGACACGAGCGAGAGATCCGCCTGCACATAGGCGTCGTCGGTCTCGATCATGAAGCGCCCGTCGGTCCACCAGCCGTACCCTTCGTAACCGCCCGCCAGCAGCGCGATCAGCGCGATCCCCCCAAGGATGCGCTTCTTGCGCCCGGACTTCTTCGGCGGTGCCTCGGCGGTCTCGTGAGTGGTGGCTTGCTGAGGCGTGGCCGGACGGGTCGCGGGATCGGTGGTTTCAATGCGGTCATGACGGGACATGGGGTCACCTTCGGGGAGTCGAATGCAAATGGGAGGAGAGATTCGCTGATCGAACCGCTCGGTTCGACACGACATAGGAGGGTGACGCTGCGAAATCAAGACTTCATCGAACCGGTTGGTTCGATTATATGAGCTGCATGAAACTCGACACACTCACGGAAAAGGCCAAGGCCTGCGCGCAGAAGCGCCGCCATGCCGCGGGCGAAGACCCTGAAAAGCGCCGTCAAATCCTAGACGGCGCGTGGCAGGTCTTTGTCGATCAGGGATTCGACGCCGCCTCGATGAACAGCATCTGCAAGGCGGCTGGAGTC
The DNA here is from genome assembly GCF_003111685.1 of Alloyangia pacifica. Lineage (NCBI taxonomy): Bacteria > Pseudomonadati > Pseudomonadota > Alphaproteobacteria > Rhodobacterales > Roseobacteraceae > Alloyangia > Alloyangia pacifica. The sequence continues at coordinate 241,985 of NZ_CP022190.1, forward strand.
TCGAAGGGCACGCTCTATGTCTACTTCGAGAACAAGGAAGACCTCTTCGTCGCGCTGGTCGAGGACAAGCGCCGCGATTTCTTCGACGGTATCTTCGCGCGGCTGGCCGAGGCCGGCACAATCGAAGACCGGCTGATGGCCTATGCCGTCGGCCTGTCGACGCAACTCAATTCCGAGGAGGTCATCCGCGCGCAGCGCATCGTGATCAGCGTCGTCGAGCGGATGCCTGAACTCGGCATGCGCTTCTACGATGCCGGGGCGCGCCATTTCCTGAGCTGTCTCGAAGACTTCCTGCAGAGCGAGACCGAGGCCGGCAACCTCAACGTGACCGACCCCGAGTTGGCCGCCGGGCAATTCATCGAGCTTTCGACCACGCTGACCTGGCGCCCGCGCCTCTTCGGCCGCCGGCCCGACGCGCCAAGCGAGGAAGAGATCACCCGCGTCGCGAAGGACGCGGTACGGGTGTTCCTGGCCGCCTACAGGGCATAAGGCGCCCGCGCGGGGCGCCTTGGTTTCGGTCCGCGGGCGCCTCAACCGGCGCGGGTGAGCATCCCGAAGAGATCGCGGGGATCGTCCGGGTCGGCCAGCAGATCGAGCTGCTCACAGAACTGCCCGTCCGCGATCAGCCCATGCACGTAGCGCAGCGCCGAGAAGTCCTCGATGGCAAAGCCCACGGAATCAAACAGCGTGATCTGCTTGGCATCGCGCCGCCCCGGCATCTCGCCGCGCATGACCTGCCAGAGCTCGGTGACCGGGTAATCCGCCTCGAGCTGCTGGATCTCGCCCTCGATGCGGGTCTGCTCGGGGTATTCCACGAAGATGTCCGAACGCAGCAGGATGTCGCGGTGCAGTTCGGTCTTGCCGGGGCAGTCGCCGCCGATGGCGTTGATGTGCACACCGCTGCCGACCATGTTGTCGGTCAGGATCGTCGCGTACTGCTTGTCGGCGGTGCAGGTGGTGATCACCTGCGCGCCCTCCACCGCCGCTTCCGGACTGGTGCAGCGCACCACGTCAAAGCCCTGCGCCTTCAGGTTGCGCTCGGCCTTGTCGGTCGCCGCCGGGTCGATGTCGTAGAGCCGTAGCCGGTTGATCCCGCAGAGTGCGCGGAAGGCCAGCGCCTGGAACTCGCATTGCGCGCCGTTGCCGATCATCGCCATGACCTCGGCGCCCTTGGGCGCGAGGTACTTGCCGACCAGTGCCGAGGTTGCCGCCGTGCGCAGTGCGGTCAGCAGGGTCATCTCGGTCAGCAGGATCGGGTAGCCGTTGGCCACGGACGAGAGCACGCCGAAGGCGGTGACGGTCTGGTAGCCTTCGCGCATGTTCTTGGGGTGGCCGTTGACGTATTTGAAGCCATAGTTCTCGGCGTCCGCAGTCGGCATCAGCTCGATCACCCCGTCGCGCGAATGCGATGCGACGCGCGGCGTCTTGTCGAACTCGGGCCAGCGCTTGAAGTCGTCCTCGATGACGGCAGCAAGGCCGGTGATGAAGGCCTCTACGCCATGGGCGTGCACCAGTTTCATCATGTTCTCGACCGACACAAAGGGCACATAGGCCAGTTCGGAGGGTTTTAGGGTCGAAGGTTTCACGGCCATCATCAGAAGCTCCGGGTCATACGGTCGAGCACGCGGCGGCCAAAGAGGCTCGCCGTCAGATCGCACAGCAGCTTCGCCGTGCGCCCACGCTCATCGAGGAAGGGGTTGAGCTCGACGAGGTCCAGCGAGCGCACCAGCCCGGAGTCGCCCAGCGTCTCCATGATCAGATGCGCCTCGCGGAAGGTGGCGCCGCCGGGCACCGTGGTGCCGACAGCTGGCGCGATGCCCGGCTCGAGGAAGTCGACGTCGAAGCTGACGTGCAGCAGGCCGTTCGCCGCGCGCACCTTCTCGAGGAAGGTCTTCAGCGGCGCCAGCACGCCGGTTTCGTCGATGGCGCGCATGTCATGCACCTCGATACCCTGCTCCGAGATCAGCTTGTGTTCGGCCCTGTCGACCGAGCGGATGCCCATCATGCAGATGTTCTGGGTCGGCACGGTGGCGGCGAGCGGCGGGTAAGCGTCGTTGCCCGGCTGGCCGGTGAAGTAGTTGACCGGCGTGCCATGCAGATTGCCGCTGGTGGTGGTCTCCAGCGAATGCAGGTCCGGGTGGGCATCGAGCCAGAGCACGAAGAGCGGGCGCCCCTGCCCCTGCGCGTAGCGGGCCATGCCCGCGACAGTGCCGGCGCTCATCGAATGGTCGCCGCCCATGAAGATCGGCAGGTCGTGCGCCCGGGCCGCTTCAAAGGCCGCGGCTTCCAGCACCTCGATCCAGGCGATGGTTTCAGCGAGGTTGTGAATCGCGTCGTTGTGGTGTCCCCGCGGGGACAGCGCCGGGATGGTCAGGTCGCCAAGGTCGGTCACCTGCCAGTCGAGATCGGACAGGGTCGGCTCAAGACCGGCGGTGCGCAGGGCGGCGGGGCCCATCAGGCAACCCGGCTGCGATGCGCCGGTCTGCACCGGGGCGCCGAGAAGGGAACAGGTTCTGGACATGGTCACTCCATCTGGATTTCGCGAAAGATGCATCGCTCGCTTGGCAATTTCACTCTTCAAAGTGGACATATCGTCATATCTGCTGTTCACTTTGATCAGTTCTTAGATCAAATAGCGCGCATGACCCAGCTTTCGCCCACCGATCGCGCCATCATCGCCGCCCTGCGCGGCGACTCGCGCATGTCGATCACCCAGCTTGCCCAGACGGCCGGGATCTCGCGCACCACGGCCCGCGCCCGGCTCGAGGCGCTGGTCGCCGAGGGGCGGATCCGGCGGTTTACCATCGAGACCGATCAGGACGTCGAGGGCGAGGTGCGCGCGATCACCATGGTCGAGTTGCAGGGGCGGCTGTCGCGCAACGTGATCCGCACGCTGACACGGATCCCCGAAGTGTCGACCATCCACGCCACAAATGGCGCCTGGGATTTGGTGGTGGAGATACGGACCGACAGCCTCGTCAATTTCGACCGGGTGCTGCGCGAGATCCGCGAGGTGCCCGGAGTGCTGAACTCCGAGAGCAGTCTCTTGCTGTCGCACGTTGGGGGATGAGCCGGCGGCCCTGGGCCGCCGCACCGGAATGGAAAACGCCGGCCCGGATCACGGGCCGGCGCTTGCTTGCAGGACCTGCGGTCCTCCGGGTTCTCAGCTCTCGGCGTCCTCCGACAGCGCCTTGAGCCGGCGCAGCAGCGCCGCGTCGCGGAAGGCGACGTCCCGGGCGAAGCTTTCCTCGGTCGGCGTGCCATAGGCCTCGATCAGCATGGCGCGGGTCTCGGTGTCGAGCCGCGCGTCGCCCAGATCGTCCCACCAAGTCTCGATCGCCTCGCCGAGGTGGTCGAGGAAATGCGCCATGCCGCCGACACCGCCCGCCAGCGCGAAGATCTTGCCCTGGCCGATGAAGGCCCACCGCTGGCCCGGCCCCATGGAGGCCGCGAGATCGATGTCCTGCATGGACGCGACGCCCTCGCGTGCGAGATAGACGCATTCGCGCAGCACGGCGGCCTGAAGGCGGTTGGCAATATGGCCGATCACCTCGCGGTTGAGCTTGATCGGCACCTTGCCCACCGACGTGTAACAGGCCATCGCCGCCTCGACCGCGGCCTCGGAGGTCAGCTTGCCGGGCACCACCTCGACCAGCGGCACGAGGTGCGGCGGGTTGAACGGATGGCCGACCACCAGCCGCTCGGGGTGGGTCATCTCGGCCTGCAACTCACTGGGCATGATGCCGCTGGTCGACGAGGCGATGACCACATGAGGCGCGAGCGCGGATTCCAGCTTCGCGTAGGTCTCGCGTTTGATCTCGATGCGTTCGGGGGCGTTCTCCTGCACCAGATCGGCACCGGTGGCGGCCTCTTCGGGCGTGGCGAAGAAGCTCAGCGCCGCGAGCGCCTGTTCGACGCTGCGGCCGGAGGTCTGGCCGAGCGCCTCGAGGGACGGCCAAGCGGCGGTGACAAAGGCGCGCAGCTTGGCCTCGGCACCCTCGCCGGGATCGCTGGCGCGGACGGTCAGACCGGCGCCGAGGAACAGAGTCGCCCAACTGGCGCCAATCGTGCCCGTGCCGATGACGGCCACGGTCTGGGGGTGGGTCGGGAAGGACATGGGAAAACCTCTCTTATTCGGGAAATCGCGCATGGCTGGGCGGAAACCGCCTCGCTTGCGCGCACCCTAGCCGTTTGTCTGGCGGGGAAAAGACCCGTTGGTCGGTTCCGGCGCAAGCGCGGCGCGCCATGCCGCCGCGTAATCTGCAAGCGCGGCGGGGTCCGACGTCGGCTCATGTGCCTTCAGGGCACTCGGAGGGGTCTCCTTCACTGCCAGAAGCGCAGCGCCGATGCTGGTGCCGGTGGCCGAGTTGGAACAGAGCACCACGCGTCCCGTCGCCGCGGCCAGCATGTTGAGCAGCAACGCGTTGCGGGCAAAGGGCCCCTCGACAACCACCGGTCCCTCGGCCCCGGTCAGCGACAGGCATTCGGCGGTCATCAGCCCGAGGTAGAAGGCCAGCGCCACCGATTTCTCTCCGGGTGACAGCGCCTCGGTCCAATCGCCATGCGAGCCGGGGAACGGCCCCGAGGCGGTCTCGACCGAGGGCAGCAGCATCGCCTTGCGCGCGAGCACGGCGCGCAGGTCGCCTTCCGAATGCGGGCCGGTCTCGGGCTTCAGCATCTCGTACTCGCGCCCTCCCATGAAGCGCGCCGAGGGGGTCGCCCCGCCCAAAGCGTTCACATTGATCAGCAGGTCGCGCGCCGGATCTAGCGGCACCTGCGCGCCGCCGACCGCCATGGAAATCACCCAGGTGCCGGTCGAGACCACCGCGAAAGGCTGTGGCAGCGTCTTGAGATGCGGCAGCAGCGAGGCGTTGGAGTCGTGGATGCCGGAAAGAACCGGGGCTTCGGGTGCGATGCCGGTGCGGGAAGCGATCCGAGGCAGCAGCCTCCCGGCCACGTCACCCGCATGGGCGAGCGGTGCTATCTTCCCCTCGAGCCCGAGCGCTGCGACCAGCGGAGAGAAGGTGCCCTCGCGCGGTTGCCAGAGGTCGGTGTGGCAGCCGAGCGACGTGTATTCGCAGCCAAAGGACCCGGTGAGCAGCCCCGACCAGTACTGCGGATAGGTCACCACCCGCGCGAGCCGCGCGCGCAGGCCGGGCTGGGTTTCCAGCAGCCAATAGAGCTGCGCGCCCGCGTTCAGCCCCATGGGCAGCCGCGGCGATCCCGTCAGCGCAAAATCGGGGCGGATCGCGTCGTACACCGCCCCCAGCGCATCCGGCCCATTGTGTTCGTAATCCAGCACCGGGCAGGCCAGCCCGCCCTCGGCATCCAGCAGCACCAGCGAGGCGCCGTGGGTGGTGATGCTGATCGCGTCGATCCCGTGTTCGGCCTGAAGTTCGGTGAGCCCGTCCAGCAGGAAGGCCCAGAGCCCCGCGATGTCGTAATGCGGATAGGGCCCGTCACGAAGAACCCTGTTCGGAAGAGTTCGCACGCCGATCTCGGACATGCGCGCCATGTCGACAACGGCGAGCTTGGCGTTGGTCTTGCCGATGTCCCAGACCGCAACGTGACGGGGGCTCGGGGCGCGTGGCTTGGTCATCACGGCCTCATTTCATGTGAAACATCGGCACGAGCGGCACCGCCACCGGCGCGTTGTCAGGGTGGGTGCGCATGATGTCGGCCATATGCGCCCACCAGCGCTGCATCACCTCGGTCTGCGGCAGGGCGTCCATGCCGTGATCCTCGCGCCGCCAGAGCACGCCGAAAAGATGGTTCGTCTCGGGGTCGAGGTGGATCGAGTAATCCTCGACGCCGGCGTCTTTCAACAAGTCGACAAGCTCGGGCCAGATCGCGTCATGGCGGCGCTTGTACTCCTCGGCGCAGCCGGGGTTCAGCTCCATGCGGAAGGCGTATTTCTCCATCATCGCCTCCACATCGCCCAGAGCCGCGGCAGGGCGATCACCCCGATCAGCAGCAGGCCGATGAAGATCGACATGACGATGCCCGGCACATTGAGCAGACCCAATCCGAAGGTCACCAGCCCCATGACGAAGGCGGCGATCACCACGCCGGGGATCGAGCCCGACCCGCCGAGGATCGACACCCCGCCCAGCACCACCATGGTCACCACCTCGAGCTCCCAGCCGAAGGCGATGGAGGGGCGCGTCGAGCCGAGCCGCGAGGTCAGGCAAATCGCCGCGACGCCCGACATGAGCCCGGTGAGCAGGAAGAGGATGAACTTCACCCGCGCCACCCGGATCCCCGAGAAGGTCGCGGCGGTGGCATTGTTGCCGATGGCATAGACCATGCGGCCAAAGTTGGTCCGGTGCAGCAAGACGTAATAGAGGACCGCCAGCAGCGCGAAGAGTACGACCTCGAAGGAGATCACCCAAGCGACATAGCCCTGCCCGAAAAAGGCGAACTCAGCCGGGTAGCCGCGGTAGGCGCCATCGCCGAGCACGATGTAGGAAATGCCGCGGAAGAGGCTCATGGTGCCGATGGTCACCACGATGGACGGCAGGCCCATGCGGGTCACCAGCACGGCGTTGAAGGCCCCGCAGACAAGCCCGGTGGCAAGGCCGATCAGCACCAGCTCGGGCGTCCCCGCGCCGTATTGCACGGCGGCCCCCATGGCGGTGGAGCAGAGCGCGATGATCGAGGCGACCGAGAGGTCGATCTCGCCGCTGATGATCAGCAGCGCCATGGCGAAGGCGATCATCGCCTTTTCGGTGAAGTTGAAAGTCGCGTCGCTGAGGTTCCAGGCGTTGAGGAAATAGGGCGACGCGAAGCTGTTGGCGATGAAGATCGCCACGGCGACTGCGAAGAGCAGCAGCTCCCAGCTTTTCAGCAGTCGCGCGCCGGGGCTCTGGAGCCGGTCGGGGATGTGGCGAGGGGCCTGCTGCTGGTCGGCGATGTCGGTCATGCGTGGCCCTCCGCGCGCTTGAGAATGATGCGGCCCTTGCTGCGGGCCGAGCGGCTGTTGAAGGCCACCGCGACGATGATCGCCGTCCCAGAGATGGCGAGCTGCCAGAACGGCGAGATGTCGACCACCGGCAGGGCGTTCTTGACGATGCCGAGAAAGAGCGCACCCAGGAGTGTGCCGAGGATGGTCCCTGCCCCGCCGGCGATCGAGATGCCGCCGATGACGCAGGCGGCCACGACCTCGAGCTCGAAGCCACCGGCGATATCGACATAGGCCACCGAGTAGCGGGCGACCCAGAGATAACCGGTGAGCCCCGCCAGCATGCCCGAGATGGTGAAGGCCATGAACTGGGTGCGGCCGACGTCGATGCCGGTATAGACCGCCGCATGCGGGTTGCCGCCCACGGCGTAAAAGGCACGGCCGAGCGGCGTGCGCGCGATGCCGATGAAAAAGAGCCCGGTGACGAGGATGGCGATCCAGGCGAGCACCGGAAGGCCGAGGATATCGGCGCGCGGGAAGCCGGTGAAGGCGGCGCTCATCTCATGCGCATTGACCCAGGCGCCGCCGGACAGGACGAAGATGAGGCCCCGGTAAATGGTCATCGTGCCCAGCGTCACCACGATAGGCGGGATGTTGAGCGTCCAGACCATGATGCCGTTGATCATGCCCATCACTGCGCCCATGGCGAGCGCGAGGATCAGGATCGCGGCCACCGGTACGCCCGGATAGGCGGCGTTGAGCATGGCGCAGACCATGCCGGTCAGCGCGAGGTTGGCGGCGACCGACAGGTCGATGCAGCGGGTGAGGATCACCACCGTCTGCCCCAGCGCCAGCAGGATCAGCGGCGAGGTGTCGGTGAACACCCGGGCAAGGTTTCCGGGCTCGACGAAGGCCGGGAACCGACTGGCGATCAGCGCCAGAAGCGCGAGGATCGCAGCCGACAGGATCGCCTCGCGCGATTTCAGGAAGGTTCTCATCGGGCGGCTCCCTGTGCCGGTGGGCGGCTTGGGGCGCTGCCCCCTCTTGGCCTGACGGCCAATTCAGCCCCGGGATATTTCTTTCCAGACGAAGGACAGGCGGCGGCGCGGATCATGGCTGCGCCCCGATGCCGGCGGCGTGGCGAACGAGGTTTTCCGGTGTGAGCGCCGCACCCTCCAGCTCGGCGGCGATGAGCCCCTCGCGCATGACGATCACCCGGTCGGACATGCCCAGCACCTCGGGGATCTCGGAGCTGACCATGATCACCGACAGGCCCTGCGCCGCCAGCTCGGCCATGAAGCCATGGACGGCGGCCTTGGAGCCGATGTCGATGCCCTTGGTGGGCTCGTCGAGGATGATCACCTTGGGTTTCGTCGCCAGCCACTTGGCGATCACCACCTTCTGCTGGTTGCCGCCCGAGAGCGTCCCGACGTCCTGATCGAGCGCCGCGGCGCGCAGGTCGAGCCGTTCTGTATAGGTGCGCGCGAGGGCGAATTCCTCGCTGAGCCGCAGGAAGCCCCGGCGCGAGGTCTGCGCCAGCGAGGGCAGCGTGACGTTCTGGAAGATCGGCAGGCCGATCACCGCGCCCTGCCGGCCGCGGTCCTCGGGGACGTAGACGATGCCGTTTTCCACAGCCTCGGCGGGCGAGCGGATCACCCGCACCTGCCCGTCGATGCGCACCGCGCCCTTGCTGGGTTTCGTCACGCCGAAGAGTGCCTGCATGAGCTCGGAGCGCCCTGCCCCGACCAGCCCGTAGAACCCGAGGATCTCGCCGCGGCGCAGGGTGAAGTTGATCTCGTCGAACTCGGTGGGATGGGCGTAGCCGACCACCTTCAGCACCTCACCCCCGATGTTATGGGCACGCTGCGGAAAGATCTGGTCGACCGCGCGGCCGACCATCAGGCGCACCAGCTCGGCCTCGTCCACATCGGCGATCAGGCCCGAGCCGACGTGCTGGCCGTCGCGGAAGACGGTGAAGCGGTCGGCGATGCGGAAGATCTCGTCGAATTTGTGGGAAATGAAGAGGATGGCCCGGCCCTCGGCGCGCAACCGCTCGACCAGCTCGTAAAGCTCTTCGATCTCCTTGTGCGACAGCGCGGCGGTGGGCTCGTCCATGATGACGACGCGGGCATCGACCGAAAGCGCGCGGGCGATGGCCACGAGGTGCTTCGAGGCGATGCCGAGCTCGCGCAGCGGCATGTCGGGATCGAGATCGGCGTCGATGCGCGACAGGATCTCCTGCGCGTCCCTGCGCATCTTCGGCCAGTCGATCAGCCCGAAGCGCCCGCGCGGCGCATGGCCGATGAAGATGTTCTCGGCGACGCTGAGTTCGTCGAAGAGCACCGTTTCCTGGTGGATCGCGGTGATCCCCGCGGCGGTGGCATCCTGAGCGGTGGTGAACTGCACAGGCTGCCCGGCAAGGCTGATCGTGCCGGCGTCGGGCTGGTAGATGCCGGTCAGCGTCTTCACGATGGTCGACTTGCCAGCACCGTTCTCGCCCACCAGCGCGGTGACCTGGCCGGGGTAAAGATCGAGCGTGACGCCGTCGAGGGCCTTCACCCCCGGGAATGTCTTGGTGATCCCCTCGAGCCGCAGCACGGGCGCGGCATCCCCCGCCGCCGCGGCGACAGGTGGGGTGGTGAGGCTGACTTGCATCATGGCCCCCGGTGTCTGGGTTTGGGTGGGAGCCCGGCGCAGAGGCGCGCCGGGGCCGGGATCGGAGCAGGATCAGAAGATGCTCTTGAACTCGTCGATGTTGCTCTCGTCGTAGACGAAGGGGTCGGCCATGGCGCCCTCGTTGTTGTCGTCGAGGGTCAGCGTGCCCATGCGGCCCATGGGGATCTCGGCGCCCGGGGCGGCCTCGGCATCGCCGGTGGCCAGCTCGTAGGCGAGATAGGTCGCCGAGTAGCCCAGATCGATCGGGTTCCAGATGGCGAAGCTCTTCGATGCGCCGCTCTCGATCGCGCCGGCCATCTCGGACGGCAGGCCGAGACCGGTGACGTTCACCTGCCCGACCTTGCCGGCGTCCTCGACGGCGCGGGCGGCGGCGACGATGCCCACCGAGGTCGGCGCGATGATCGCGTCGAGATCGGGGTAGGTCTGCATCAGGCCCTGCGCCTCGCGGTAGGATTTGTCCGCCAGATCGTCGCCGTAGACCGTGCCCACCACCTCGATGCCCGTGTAGTCGCCCATCACCTTGTTCATCTCCTCGATCCAGATGTTCTGGTTGGTCGAGGTGGTGGTGGCCGAAAGCACCGCGACCTCGCCGCCCTCGGGCAGGTTGTCGGCGGCAAGCTTGATGATCATGTTGCCGATGAGCGGGTTCGACGAGGGGTTGAGGTGCATCTGACGGCCCTCGGGCGCGACGCCGCTGTCCCAGGAAATCACCGTGATGCCACGCTGCATCGCCTTCTTCAGGGCGGGTACCAGCGCGTCGGTGTCATTGGCCGAGACGGCGATTGCATCGACGTTCTGCGCGATCAGCGCGTTGATCACCTCGATCTGGCCCTCGGCGGTGGTGTCGGTCGGGCCGGTGTAGATCACCTCGACACTGCCGAGCTCGGCGGCGGCTTCCTCGGCGCCCTTGGCGGCGGCTTCGAAAAAGCCAATGCCGAGCGCCTTCACCACCAGCGCGATGCGCACGCTGTCCTGTGCCTGCGCGGCGCCGCCGGCCAGCAGCATCGCGGCCAGCGCGGTTCCTCCGAAAAGTCGTCTCGTAATGCCCATGGTATCCTCCCTGAATTTATGAGCGTTCACGTGTCGCGCGGTGCGGTCACCCTGCCCCGGCGGTTTTCGCCCGTCCCGTCTGCGCCACGATCAGCCGGATCTCGGCTGCCTCCAGCATCGAGGCGGTGCGGTCGGAAATCCCCTCGTCGGTGATGACGATGTCGATGCGCTCGAGCGGGCAGAGCACCAGGCTCGAACGGTTGTCGAATTTCGAGCTGTCCACGAGCACCACCAGCTCGTCGGCCTGATCGATCAGCTTTTCCTCGGCCTGAATGAGCAGCGGGTCGGCCTCCATCAGACCGATCGGCCCGAGCGCATGGGCGCCCATGAACATGCGCTTGGCGTAATAGTGGCGCGTCATGTCGCTCGCGAAGGGCGAAAGGATGATGTTCTGCTCGCGGTAGAGCGCGCCGCCGGGCAGCATCACCGTGTTCTTGGAGTTCTTCAGCAGGTGCTCGGCGATCGGAAAGCTGTTGGTCAGGACCTGCAGCCGGCGGTTGGCCAGCGGGTGCACCATCTGAAAGGTCGTGGTGCCGCCGTTGATGATGATCGCCTCGCCGTCGTCGCAGAGCGCGACGGCCTCGCGGGCGATGGCTTGCTTCTGGTCGATGTTGATCGACTGATTGACCGCGAAGGGCCGCCCGGCCAGCCCCGGCAGCGGCGGCGGGGTCAGCGCCTCGGCGCCGCCGCGCACCCGGCGCAGCCGCTTGGCGGCGTGCAGCGTGGCGATGTCGCGGCGGATCGTCGCCTCCGAGGTGCCGGTCAGCGACACAAGTTCCGACACCGTCACGATCGGCCGCTCCTGGACGGCGGAAAGTATGATCCTGTGGCGTTCCGTTTCGTGCATCTGGTCCTCCCGTTCGGTTCAGATTGGACGAATCCCCCCTCAAGTCAATCATCATTTTTCATATTCAATCATGCTGCGTCGCCGCATGATTGTTTTTGATCGTTTCTGGTTGACAGATCGCAGGGCGAGCCGCAGCTTTCTGGGCGAGGAGGCGGCCATATCGGACCGCGACAACGGAGGATCACCATGCTGGCAAAGCCCAAGGACCGCCTGCAAAATCTGTGGGATAGCGGCAAGGCTGCGGGGATGAACGAGCCCGAGAAGCTGCTCTACCGGTCCAACCTTCTGGGGTCGGACAAGCGAATCACCAACTACGGCGGCGGCAACACCTCGGCCAAGGTCATGGAGCGCGACCCGCTCACCGGCGAGCAGGTTGAGGTGCTCTGGGTGAAGGGCTCGGGCGGCGACGTCGGCTCGATGAAGCTGGACGGGTTTTCGACCCTCTACATGGACAAGCTGCGGGCTTTGAAAGGGGTCTACCGCGGGGTGGCTTTCGAGGACGAGATGGTCGGCTACCTGCCGCATTGTACCTTCAACCTGAACCCGCGCGCCGCCTCGATCGACACGCCGCTGCACGCCTACGTGCCCCGCGCCCATGTCGACCACATGCACGCCGACGCGATCATCGCCATCGCCGCCTCGAAGGATTCACAGGCACTGACTCGGGAGATTTTCGGGGACCGCATCGGTTGGCTGCCCTGGAAGCGCCCCGGCTACGAGCTGGGTCTCTGGCTCGAGCAATTCTGCCTCGAGAACCCCGAGGCGGACGGCGTCGTGCTGGAAAGCCACGGGCTCTTTACCTGGGGCGACACCGCCGAGAGCTGCTACGCCACCACCATAGACATCATCAACGAGGCCATCGGCTGGCTCGACGCGAAGACCGAGGGCGTGCCCGCCTTCGGCGGCGCCAAGCTGCAGAGCCTTGCCCCCGAGGCGCGGCGCGAGGTCGCGGCGACGCTGATGCCGGCGATCCGCGGCTTGGTGTCGGGCAACCAGCACATGGTCGGCCATTTCGACGACCAGGAGGCGGTGCTGGACTTCGTCAACTCGAACGCGCTCGAGACGCTGGCCCCGATGGGCACCTCCTGCCCGGATCACTTCCTGCGCACCAAGATCGCGCCGCTGGTGGTGGATTTCGACCCTGACAAAGCGGATCTGGACGCCGTACTGGCCGGCCTCCCCGCCCAGGTCGAAGCCTACCGCGACAGCTACGCCGCCTATTACGCCCGCTGCAAGCGGCCCGACTCCCCTGCCCTGCGCGACCCTAACGCGGTGGTTTATCTCGTTCCCGGCGTCGGCATGATCACCTTTGCCAAGGACAAGGCGACGGCCCGCATCTCGGGTGAGTTCTACGTGAACGCCATCAACGTGATGCGCGGCGCCTCGGCGGTCAGTGCCTATCAGGGCCTGCCCGAGCAGGAAGCCTTCGACATCGAGTACTGGCTGCTCGAAGAAGCGAAGCTGCAGCGCATGCCGAAACCGAAGTCGCTGGCCGGTCGCGTGGCGCTGGTTACGGGCGGCGGCGGTGGCATCGGCGCCGCCACCGCAGAGCGACTGCTGCGCGAGGGCGCCTGCGTGGTGTTGGCGGATATCGACCTTGCGGCAGCGGAAAAGGTGCAGGAACGACTTTCCAGTGTCTATTCCAGCGATGTCGTGCGCGCGGTGGCGGTCGACGTGACGCAAGAGGACGCGGTTGCCAGAGCCTATTCAGAGACTGCCGTAGAGTTCGGCGGAGTCGATATTCTTGTCTCGAACGCGGGCATCGCATCGTCGGCGCCGGTGGAAGAAACCTCGCTCGCGCTCTGGAGCCGCAACATGGATATCCTCGCCACCGGCTACTTCCTTGTCTCGCGCGAGGCTTTCGGGCTGCTGCGCAAGCAGGGGCTGGGTGGCTCCATCGTCTTTATAGGGTCTAAGAACGGCCTCGCGGCCTCGCCCAATGCCTCGGCCTATTGCACCGCCAAGGCGTCGGAGCTGCACCTGGCGCGCTGTCTTGCGCTGGAAGGCGCCGAGCTCGGCATCCGGGTGAACGTGGTGAACCCCGACGCGGTGCTGCGCGGATCGCGCATCTGGGAGGGGGAATGGCTCGACCAGCGCGCCTCGACCTACGACACCGACAAGGCGGGCCTCGAGGAGATGTACCGCAACCGCTCGATGCTGAAGCGGTCTGTGCTGCCCGAGGACATTGCCGAAGCCGCTTATTTCCTGGCCTCGGACCTTTCGGCCAAGTCGACAGGCAATATCCTCAACGTCGATGCGGGCAACAAGGAAGCCTTCACACGATAAGTCTCTAATTCGGCGGCACGGGCATCCCGCGCCGCCTCTTTCACGCCGTCCGGGAGAGGCGGCACGGGAGGATTACATGATCGACAGCGATCTCATCGCCGCGCAGAACGCGGAGCGCGCCGAGGCGCTCACCTACGACTACGAGGCCCTGGGCGCGCAGCTTGCCCGCCGCGGCGTCGATATCGACACTATCAAGCGCAAAGTCGCCGCTTATGGCGTGGCCGTGCCGAGTTGGGGCGTGGGAACCGGCGGGACGCGCTTTGCCCGGTTCCCCGGCGGCGGCGAGCCGCGCGACATCTTCGACAAGCTCGACGACTGCGGCGTGATCCACCAGCTGACCGCGGCCACGCCCACCGTTTCGCTGCACATCCCCTGGGACAAGCAGGACCCTGCTGCGCTGCTTGAAAAGGCCGCCTCGCTGGGCTTGGGGTTCGATGCCATGAACTCCAACACCTTCCAGGACCAGCCTGGCCAAAACCTCAGCTACAAGTTCGGCTCTTTGTCGCACACCGATGCGGCGGTGCGGGCACAGGCGATCGAACACAACCTCGAATGCATCGAAATCGGCTCGAAACTGGGGTCCAAGGCTCTGACGGTCTGGATCGGTGATGGGTCGAACTTCCCTGGCCAAACCGATCTGACGGCCCAGTTCGAGCGCTATCTCTTGGCGATGCAGGAGATCTACAAGGGTCTGCCCGAGGACTGGCGGCTGTTTTCCGAGCACAAGATGTTCGAACCCGCCTTCTATTCCACCGTCGTGCAGGACTGGGGCACGAACTATCTCATCGCCAGGGAACTCGGGGAGCGGGCCTTCTGCCTTGTCGATCTTGGCCACCATGCGCCGAACACCAATATCGAGATGATCGTCGCCCGGCTGATCCAGTTCGGCAAACTTGGCGGCTTCCACTTCAATGACAGCAAGTATGGCGACGACGATCTCGACACCGGGAGCATCGACCCGTTCCGGCTGTTCCTCGTGTTCAACGAGTTGGTCGCGGCCGAGGGCAAGAAGGGCTTTGCGCCCGCCCATATGCTCGACCAGTCGCACAACGTCACCGACCCGATCGAGAGCCTTGTCTCCTCGGCCAACGAGGTCCGCCGCGCCTACGCGCAGGCGCTGCTCGTGGACCGCGCCGCTCTGAAAGGCTTCCAGGAAGAGAATGACGCGCTGATGGCCGCCGCGACGATGAAGGCCGCCTACCGGGTCGACGTGGAGCCGATCCTCGGCATGGCCCGCCTCGAGGCCGGCGGGGCAATCGATCCCGTTGCGACCTACAGGGCGTCGAACTACCGCGCGCGGGTCTCCGCGGAGCGGCCCGAAGTCTGTGGTGCGGGGGGCGGGATCGTCTGATCCGGAAAAACCCCGTTTCTGAAGCAAATTTCCCGTCCCGGCAGCGAAATCTGCCGGGTTTTTTCGTTGTGAGTCATGCAGTTAGAGCAGATTCGCGGCCGATTTTCGCCCCTAAACCCCTGATTCGTGGGCAAATCCGGCCGAATCACCCCCAAAAATCCGGATTTTGGCACGCACCCGATCATCAGCTTTCTGAATCCGCGTCGCGTGGCTTTGGCATTGACACCGCGGCGCGTTCAGCTTGGTGAAACCTGTTGGCCCCCTGCCCCGACTTCTGCTCCGATCCCCGCCAGGTCACGCGGCAATTGCGCCTCCTGCGACGAAGGCCCGGCCGAGGCTGCAGCATTCGCTCGGTCTTGGCAGAGCGACTCTGGGTAACCCATGGGTTACCCAGAGTCGCGCAGCACTCGTCCTTGGAGCGCCTCCCGCTGGATCGGGCCAAAGATACCTCCCATCTGGGCGGTGGGAGTTCACGCCCCACGCGAGCACCAGAAGCGCGCGTCATCGCCCCGAGATGGCCGCCAATGCTGCCGTGTACCCACCCAAGCAAAAGGCCGGTAACCCGTGGGTTACCGGCCTCTCATCCCCTTTGTTTTCGGGTCGGGTTACCACTCCCAACCCCGTAACCCATGGGTTACCCGTCGCGCAGTGCCGCCTCGAATGCCTCGACTGCGCGCTGCAACCGCTTGCGGTCCACGGAGGAGAAATCGATCTCCGACAGGATGCGGCACTCGCCCTTGCGCGCGGTGACTTTCGACAGCCCGACATGGAATTCGTACTTCACGCTGCGCTGCCGCGGCGTGTCCTGGGACTTGGCCTCGGCCCGCTCGGCGCTTTGCACGAACTTCTTCAGGATCTCTGCCTGTTCTTCGGCCGAACTCACGGTGGACAGTACGCTGCGCAGCGCCCCTACCCGCTCCGGCGCCGCCTGCAA
The DNA here is from genome assembly GCF_003111685.1 of Alloyangia pacifica. Classification (NCBI taxonomy): domain Bacteria; kingdom Pseudomonadati; phylum Pseudomonadota; class Alphaproteobacteria; order Rhodobacterales; family Roseobacteraceae; genus Alloyangia; species Alloyangia pacifica. Next base: position 258,030 of record NZ_CP022190.1, read on the forward strand.
TTTGCGCGCCACGTCGACGCCGAGGTTCCGCGAGACGGACTTGGGATACGGCAGCGCCTCGTCCAGTTGCTCGAGGAGATAGACAAAGCTTCGGATATACGAGCGCTTCATCTTGTGCAGCGATGCGTAAATGCGCCCGACGAGTTCCTCGGCGCCCATGCCATCGAGGCCGGAATCCTGCGCCGCGGTGATCGCGACCTGCGCCATCTCGGCAAAGCTCAGGTCCTCGCGGATCACGTTCTCCTCGACCATGTCGATGTAGAGATCGATCCGCGTGCCCGCTTCTTCCGCCACGCGCGCGACCGCCTTGGCGAAACGGGCGTCGCCGGTCTCTGTGAGAAGCTGTTCCAGAGCCGTGATCCGGCGCCACCCCTTTTTCAGCTGGTAGCCGTTCTCGGTGCGGTAGACCTCGATCGGCTCCTTCTGACCGCGCTCGCGGATCGAGGCCTTGAGTTCCTCCATCTCGTCGGAGGTCGCCACGCCGGTGAGGTCGAGGCGGTCGCGCGGAAGATCGTCGGTGCGGATGTCTTCGAGCGGGATCGCGACCAGCACGCGGCCTTCTTCCTGCGCAAGGCGGAAGGCCTTGGCATCGGTCGCGTTCTGGCGCCGCTGCTCCACGAGGTTCTCGGTGCTCTCGGTCATGCTGCTTGCCGCCTCGCGCACCGCGGCCCCCATCGGGCCCACGTCGCGGCGGCGCGGCTTGACCTCTGCGGTCTCGATCGGACCGAAGCCGAACTTGTTCTTGCTGCTCATGCTTCAACCTCTTCCTTGGCGTTTTTCGCTTCCCAGGCGCGCAGCACCACTTCCTTGAACTCGTCGTAGGCCGAGTCGAAGCTCTGGCGCGCCCGCTTCCATGTCTCGCGGGTCATTTGCCGATAGTCCTGCTCGTAGACCGACTGCTGGAAGCGGCCGGACTGTTCGACCGCGCGTGTCATCTCGATGGCGTGCTTGCAAACGTCAGCGCCGAACACGTTCCGGAAGGCATCCATCATCGCGACGTGAAGCGGGTTGGACTGCTCGAAGCGGGTCATCAAGAGGCGCACGTCGTCGAAGCGCTTGGGCAGACGGATGCCGGCATCCTCGGCGACCTTGGCGAAGCCGTCCGAAATATCCTCGAGCGCGTCGCCGAGCTGACCGAGGAAGCTGGTGGTCGAGTCATATTCCCAGTAGCCGGGGCCCGACGGGATATAGAGGATGTCGGCGGCAAAGGCTGCGTTCAGAGACTGGTAGCCGATGGCCGGCGGGCAGTCGAAGATGATGAGGTCGTATTGATCCTCGGGCAGCTCGTCGAGGTAGCGCGACACGCAGCCGAAGAAGCTCCAGGCCTTGTGCATGGCGCGGTACTGCGCCGATGCGAACTCGACGAAGGCGGCGTTGGCACAGGAGGGGATGATGTCGATGGTCGGCCAGGCGGTCTTCTGGATGAAGTCCTGGATGCGCTGCGCGCCGATCGATTGCACGTCCTCGGGCAGCTCGTCGGCGGTGGGGTAGGGGCAGTCGGCCGGATCGTCATAGGCCGCGGCGATACGGTCTGCCTCGCGGCAGAGGTCGCGGCACATGATGCCCCAGACCGTGTTCCACTCCTTGACCTCGGTGAGCCCCATGGAGTGAGTCATCGTGGCCTGCGGGTCGAAGTCGATCACCAGCACGCGATAGCCGTCGAGCGCCGCTGCATTGGCCAGGTGTTGAGCCACGACGGTCTTGCCGACACCGCCCTTGAAGTTGGAGACCGCAACGCGCATCGCCCGGCCGCCGGGGCGGTGGGGCAACAGCGGCTTGCCGCGGAAGCGCAGGCGCCGGCGCAGCTCGTTGATCTCCTGCAGCGAGAACCAGCGCTGGCGCCCGTCCTCTTCTACGGTGCCCTGCGGCAGCGAGGGGTCATCGGCCAGTTTCTTGCGCAGCGTGTCCGCGGGCACGTCGAACATGAAGTGGCTGATCTCCCAGATGGAGAAGGGGCGCAGGATCTTCTCCTCGGCCGGGGAGAAGGTCGCGCGGCGCACCGCAGCCTGCTGCGCAAGGCTGCGTTCGTTCATGGATTGAAGGTCGGAATGATCTCTCATGAGCCTGCTCGTGTTTTCTGATACTGTCCCTTCAATAACGCGAATTGCGGAAAGGGCAAAACCCAGAGTTCGCATTTCTCGTATTTTGGCGAAGATTTTCAGGATTACGGGATTTCTGCACCGTCCAAGGCGTGGACTCGGTGACAGCTCTGGGGCCAAAATGGTGGATAAGGTGACAATCACCCCCCATAATGGTGTCACCATGCCTGTCACCCATTACCAATAAACCGATTTTTTCCAAATAAATTTGGATAAGGGTTCCGGTCCCGCTTTTTTGTCCACATTGACAAACGACGGGAAAATCGAGCAGTCTCGAAGCCAATGGGGAATCGGCCAATGAAGCCGGACCCGAAGCGGCGGCAGAGCAGACGAACATGGACTTCAAACGATTTACGGGACCTCAGGCAGGATCCCAGAAATATGACCTGTTGACGGCCTTGGCCCTTGCCGGGCTGAACGGATCACCGGGATTCCAGACCTCGATGCTGCGTCTCGTGGCGCTTGTCACGGCGCGCTACAACTGGCGGAACGACGAGCTGACAGTCGGCCAGCGCGAGATGGCGCGGCTCTGGTCGGTCGATGAGCGGACGGTGAAACGTGAGATCAAGCGCCTGACAAAAACCGAGATCCTGCTCCAGCTCAGGCCCGGCGTGCGGGGCAGGGTGGCCGCCTACCGGCTCAATTATTCCGAGGTCTACCGGCTTTCTGCGCCGCATTGGGAGAACGTCGGCCCCGATTTCTCTGCCCGCATGGAGGTCCAGCACCCAGAGCCTGCCGCCACTGGCGAAAAGGTTGTCCGCGTCGATTTCGGTGCGCGTGCGGCGGAAACTCCCGCGCCGAGCGCCGACAGCGGCCCCTGGTCGCGCACGTTGGCACGGCTGGCGCAGAGCGATCCCGGGCTGCACCGCAGCTGGTTCTCGGGCCTCGTCTTCGACGAGTTCGAGCAGGGGCTGCTGATGCTCAAGGCGCCGTCGGCCTTTGCGGCGCAATACGTGCTGACCCACCACCTGCGCCCGCTGCAGGGCATGGCCGCGCAGGAGTTTCACGGCCTGCGCCGCATCGAGATCACCGGCTGACCTCAAGGCGTGTCGAGGCGCTGTCTTCTAGGGTCAGGTGTCTCGGGGGTGGGGCCTCGCTTCTCTCGGCGCCCGTCGCGCGCGTCCGGTCTTCCACGAGTCGCTCCCCCGCATCCAAGATGCCCCTGCGGCATCTTCTCAAACCACTGATAAATAAAGCTCCTTTCGGTCACTGACACAGGGCGCTTTACAATAGTAATAAAGTAATACTTAATATTCCAAGGACCTGAGGAGAGGTCCATGGGAGGACATCATGAACATTCTTAAGAGCTTGCTCGCAAGCGCCGCTATCCTTGTGCCCGCCGCCGCCATGGCCGAGGGCGAAACCATCGGCTTTTCGCAGATCGGATCCGAATCCGGCTGGCGCGCCGCCGAGACCACGGTCACCAAGCAACAGGCCGAGGAGCGTGGGTACGACCTGAAATTCGCCGACGCGCAGCAGAAGCAGGAGAACCAGATCAAGGCGATCCGCGGCTTCGTCGCGCAGGGTGTCGACGCGATTTTGCTCGCGCCCGTGGTCGCCACCGGCTGGGAGGACGTGCTCGAAGAGGCCAAGGACGCCGACATTCCGGTGATCCTGCTCGACCGCAACATCGATGCGCCGGAAGATCTCTACATGACCGCCGTGACCTCGGACCAGGTGCACGAGGGCATGGTGGCCGGCAATTGGCTCAAGGACGCCGTCGCCGGTGAGGAATGCCCGATCGTGGAGCTTCAGGGCACCACAGGCTCGTCGCCCGCGATCTCGCGCAAGAAGGGCTTCGAAGAGGCCATCGCCGATGCGCCCAATCTCAAGATCACCCGCAGCCAGACCGGGGATTTCACCCGCGCGCAGGGCAAGGTGGTCATGGAGAGCTTCCTCAAGTCCGAGGGCGGCGAGAACATCTGCGCGCTCTATGCGCATAACGACGACATGGCGGTGGGCGCCATCCAGGCGATCAAGGAAGCCGGGCTGAAGCCGGGCGAGGACATCAAGATCGTGTCGATCGACTCGGTGCCGGACATCCACCTTGCCATGCAGGCCGGCGAGGCCAACGCGACGGTCGAGCTGACGCCGAACATGGCAGGCCCGGCCTTCGACGTGCTGGAAGCCTACTGGAAGGACGGCACCATGCCACCGAAGTGGATCCAGACCGAGTCCAAGCTCTACACGAGCGACGACGACAATGCGGCCATTTACGAGAGCAAGAAGAATCTCGGATACTGACGCTGCGCGGCGGGGGCAGGACCCCTGCCGAACGCGCCTTCCGGAGGGGGTCCGGGAGGCGCACAACCCTGTCTAGGGGAGGGGACTTCGGGATGGCCATGCCAGAACCGGTGCTGCATGCGTGCGGCATCAGCAAATTCTTTCCGGGCGCCATCGCGCTCGATGACGTCGAGCTGGCGCTCTATCCCGGCGAGGTGCACGCGCTTCTGGGCGAGAACGGCGCGGGGAAATCGACACTGATCAAGTGCCTCACCGGTGCCTACACCCGTGACGGCGGCACCATCGAGCTTTCCGGCGCCGAGATCGATCCGCGCGATCCGCTGGACAGCCAGGCGCTCGGCATCGGAACAGTGTATCAGGAGGTGAACCTGCTGCCCAACCTGACGGTCGCCGAGAACCTCTTTCTTGGCCGGCAGCCGATGCGCTGGGGCATGGTCGATCACCGCAGGATGCGGGACGAGTCACGCGAGATCCTGCGCGACTACGGGCTCGACATCGACCCAAGCCGACTGCTCGACAGCTATTCCATCGCCATCCAGCAGATCGTCGCCATCGCTCGGGCCGTCGAGCTTTCCGGCAAGGTGCTGATCCTCGACGAACCGACGGCCAGCCTCGACCACGACGAGGTGCAGCTGCTCTTCTCCGTGATCGAGAGGCTGAAGGGCAGGGGGCTCGCCATTGTCTTCATCACCCATTTTCTTGACCAGGTTTTCGCCATCTCGGACCGCGCCACGATCCTGCGCAACGGCCGTGTCGTGGGCACCCGGCGGCTCGCCGAGGTGAGCCAGACCGAGATCGTCACCCTGATGCTCGGCCGCCAGCTCGAGGCGGCGACCCATCACCGCGCGCATTCCGAGCCCGGCGACGTGCTGCTCTCGCTCAAGGGATACGGCAAGCGCGGCAGCATCGAGCCGTTCGACATGGAGATCCGCGAGGGCGAGGTGGTCGGCCTTGCCGGGTTGCTCGGTTCGGGCCGGAGCGAGACCGCAAACGTGGTCTTCGGCGTGGTCGCGGCGGATCAGGGCAAGGCCGAGCTGCGCGGCCAGCCGCTGCGCATCACCAATCCGCGCGAGGCGATCCGCAACCGCTTCGCGCTCTGCCCCGAGGACCGCAAGACCGACGGCATCGTGGGGGACCTGTCGGTGCGCGAAAACATCATCCTGTCGTTGCAGGCCCGGCAGGGTTGGCACCGTCCCATTCCCCGCGCCAAGGCCGAGGAGATCGCCCAGCACTACGTGAAGGCGCTGGATATCCGCCTTGCCTCGCTCGACATGCCGATCCGGCTGCTGTCGGGCGGCAACCAGCAAAAGGCGTTGCTGGCGCGCTGGCTGGCGACCGAGCCCGAGCTGCTGATCCTCGACGAGCCCACACGCGGCATCGATGTCGGTGCGCACGCCGAGATCATCGCCCTCATCGAGGACCTGCGCGAGAAGGGCATGGCGCTGATCGTCGCCTCGTCGGAAATGGAGGAGTTGGTGGCTTATTCTTCCCGCATCGTCGTGCTGCGCGACCGGCGGCAGGTGGGGGAACTCACGGGCCAGGAGATCTCGACCAAATCCATCGTCGAGGCCATCGCGGCGGAGGACGCGGCATGATCAAATCCACGCTGAAACGGGTCATGCCGCAGATCATCATCCTCGCTTTGGTGCTGGCGGCCAACTTCCTGGTCTTCCCGGGGTTCTTCAACATCGAGTTCCAGCATGGGCGGCTCTTCGGCAACCTTATCGACGTTCTCAACCGCGGCGCGCCGACGGCGCTGCTGGCAACCGGCATGACCCTGGTCATCGCCACGCGCGGGATCGATCTGTCGGTCGGGGCCGTGATGGCCATCGCCGGGGCTGTCGCAGCCTCCGCCGTAGTGGGCGGCGCGCATTGGACGCTGGCGGTGCTGCTGGCGCTGACGGCGGGCGCGGCCTGCGGGCTCTGGAACGGGCTTCTGGTGGCGATCTTCCGCATTCAGCCCATCGTCGCCACCCTGGTGCTGATGGTCGCCGGACGCGGCATCGCGCAACTTCTGACCGAGGGCGCGATCCTCACCTTCAACGACCCCGGCCTGATCCGGCTCGGCGCGGGCACCATCGCCGCCGTGCCGACACCGATCTGGCTGTGGATCGCCGTGGCCTGCGCGGTCGGTCTGGTGATCCGCCGCACCGCGCTCGGCCTGCTGATCGAGGCGGTGGGGATCAACGAGACCTCCTCGCGCCTCGCCGGGATCAACGCCCGGGTGCTGCTGATCGCGGTTTACCTTGTCTCCGGTCTCTGCGCCGCCCTCGCCGGTGTCATCGTCGCCGCAGACATCAAGGGCGCGGATGCCAACAACGCCGGGCTCTGGATGGAGCTTGACGCGATCCTCGCCGTGGTGATCGGGGGGAACTCGCTGCTCGGCGGGCGCTTCTCGATCACGGCCTCATTGCTCGGTGCGCTGATCATCCAAGGGGTGAACTCACTGATCCTGCTCTCGGGCATGCCGGTCGAATTCAACCTCGTCATCAAGGCGCTGATCATCATCGCCATCCTCGTCATCCAGAGCCCGCGGGTCCGCCACAGCCTCTACCTGCTGCGCGCCTCGACCGGGCCGGTGCTGCGGGAGCGGCCCAAGCCCGCGCCCCGGACCCCCCAGGAGGAGGGCCAGTCATGAGCCAGTCCACCAAGCTTCCGCTCTACATCACGCTCGCGACCTTCGTGCTCGCCTTCGTGCTCTGCGCAGCGCAGTACCCGGCGATGGCCTCGACGCGGGTGGTCGCCAACCTGCTGACCGACAACGCCTTCCTCGGCATCACTGCCGTCGGCATGACCTTTGTGATCCTCTCGGGCGGGATCGATCTGTCGGTCGGCTCGGTGATTGCCTTCACCGGCGTCTTCCTTGCGGTGATCCTGCGCGACACCTCGATCCACCCGCTGGTCGCTTTTGCGCTGGTGCTGCTGATCACCACCGGCTTCGGCGCGGCCATGGGCGGGATCATCCATTATCTCGAGATGCCGCCCTTCATCGTCACCCTGGCGGGCATGTTCTTGATGCGCGGGCTGGCCTACGTGCTGTCGACCGAATCCGTGCCGATCACCCACGAGTTTTACGACTGGCTGCAGTCGCTCTACTGGAAGGCAGCGGGCGGCGGCCGCTTCCGGCTGACCGGCGGGCTCATGCTGCTGACCTATCTGGCGGCGATGATCGTGCTGCACCGGACAAGGTTTGGCCAGAACGTCTATGCCATCGGCGGCTCGGCGCAGACGGCGCAGCTCATGGGCGTGCCCCGCGCGCGGACCACCATCGGCATCTACGCCGTCTCGGGCGGCCTGGCCGGGCTCGCGGGGATCGTCTACACGCTCTACACCTCGGCGGGCTATTCGCTGGCGACCGTCGGCGTCGAGCTCGACGCCATCGCCGCGGTGGTCATCGGGGGCACGCTGCTGAGCGGTGGCAGCGGATTTGTCGCGGGCACTTTCTTTGGCATTCTGATCATGGGGCTGATACAGACGTACATCGTCTTTGACGGCACGCTTTCGAGCTGGTGGACGAAGATCGTGATTGGGGGCCTGCTCTTCGCCTTCATCATGCTGCAGAAGGGTTTGGGTTGGGCAACGACGGCGCGCATAAGGCATCTGACCGCATCAGACGCGCGATCATGACATTGACGGCGGGCGGCGGGTTCTCGGACCGCGCCCAGAGCCATACCACCCACGTGGTGGACCAGCTGGGGCTGGCCATCGTTGCGGGGGAATACCCCGAGCGGGCGATGATCCCGCTCGACCCGGATCTCGAAGAGATGTTCGGTGTCTCGCGCACGGTCATCCGCGAGGCCAAGAAGACGCTGATCGCGAAGGGCATGCTGGCCTCGAAAGCGAAGGTCGGCACGCGGGTGCAGCCCTCGTCCGAATGGAACATGTTCGATCCGGACGTGCTGCGCTGGCATTCCGAGCAGAAGACCCCGGGGCGCTTTGTGGCCGACCTCAACGAGATCCGGCTGATCATCGAGCCCTCGGCGGCGGCGCTTGTGGCCGAGCGGGCGGGACCGGCAGAACATGCGCGTCTCGAGGCGAGCTGCGAGGCGCTGGCACAGGCCCCGAGCCGCACCGCCTTTGCCATGGCCGACCTCGAATTCCACAAGCTCATCCTGCATCTCTCCGACAACCGCTTCCTGCAATCGCTGGGGGATCTGGTTCAGGCGGCGCTTTACTCACAGCTCATCGCCGAGGCCGAGGAAGCGCGCGATCCCTGCGATCTTGCGCGCAGCGTCGACAAGCACCGCGCCATCGTCGATGCGATCCGCGCCGGGGCGCCCGACCGGGCGCGCGCCTGCATGGAGAAGGTGGTGATGGACGCGCCCTCCGGCGGCGTGCGCCGGGCAAGCTGAAACATGCCCGGGAAATTTCCCGGAACCGGGACCAGCCTCAGAAACTCCGAATGCTCTCCTGCACCATGCCGAGCAACCGCTCCGCGGCCTTAGAGATGTGCCGTCCGCGCGCCTGGATGATCAGGTAGGGTTCCACCGTCACCAGCCGGTTCAGCTGCAGTCGCCGCAGTTCGGCCGAGACCGGCGGCTCCAGCATCAGGTCGATCACCTCCTGCGACATCGGGGCGACGGCATCGGAGTCCTTCAGCAGCGCGATGATCGCCAGCAGCGAGGAGGTGGTGATCACGTCGGGCGGGGCGGTCATTCCCTCGTCGTGAAAGGCGGTCTCGATCGCCGCGCGGATGGGCGCGCCGCGCTGCTGCAGGATCCAGCGGGTGCCGTGCAGGTCGGCGATGGCCACCGGGCTGCGCCCGAGCATCGGGTGACCCTCGCGCACCAAGAGTTGCACGATCTCGTCCCGCGCCGGTTCGAGGATGAACTCTCGCTCGTTGACCTGCGGTGGCAGGCGGGCGAGGGCGAAATCGAGCTCGCCGCGCTCCAGCGCCTGCACCAGCGCCACCGAGGGGGCGACCTCGATAGAGACATCCACCGAGCTCGACAGCGCCTTCAGCCGCTGCACCTGCGGCACCAGTTGACCGAGCGCCGGGCCTGTCACGGCACCAACCCGCACCGCGCCGCCGAGGCCGGAATGCAGATCGTCGAAATCCTCGGCCATCCGGCGAAGGTCATGCTCGATGCGCCGCGCATGCTGGGCGAGGAGCGCGCCGGTGGGCGTGGGCTCCATTCCCTTGGGGGTGCGCTGGAACAGCCGGGCACCGATGGCACGCTCCAGTTCCGCCAGCATGCGCGAGGCGCCGGGCTGGGTCATCCGGCAGGCGGTGGCGGCAACCTGCAGCTGCCCGTGTTCGGCAATCGCGGCGATCAGGCGGATTTGCGCGGGGCGCAGGTTTCTCAGCAGCTCGGACATAACACATACCGATCAAGTTATGCAGATGACGGATAATGGTATTTGTTCGGTATGTCACCATTAAGTAGGACTTTTGGCGTCCCCACAGGGGAACAGCGGGGTGCGGGAGACGCCCCCTCAACGGGAGGATACCGATGAAACTGACGAAACTCGCGGGTGCGCTCGCGGTAAGCCTCGTTGCGCTTTCCAGCGCCGCCTTCGCCCAGGACAAGGGCACCGTGGGCATCGCCATGCCGACCAAGAGCTCGGCGCGCTGGATCGACGACGGCAACAACATGGTCAAGCAGCTGGAAGAAGCCGGCTACGAGACCGACCTGCAGTACGCAGAGGATGACATCCCCAACCAGCTCGCGCAGATCGAGAACATGGTGACCAAGGGCGTCGACGTGCTGGTGATCGCCGCCATCGACGGCACCACCCTGTCGAACGCGCTGGCCAATGCCGCCGCCTCGGGCGTGCGCATCGTCGCCTATGACCGGCTGATCCGTGACAGCGGCGACGTCGACTATTATGCCACCTTCGACAACTTCAAGGTCGGCGTGCAGCAGGCGACCTCGCTGGTCGAGGGCCTCGAAGAGCGCTTCCCCGACAGCAAGCCGTGGAACGTCGAGCTCTTCGGCGGCTCGCCGGACGACAACAACGCATATTTCTTCTACAACGGCGCCATGTCGGTGCTGCAGCCGATGATCGACAGCGGCGACATCGTCGTGCAGTCCGGCCAGATGGGCATGGACAAGGTCGGCACGCTGCGCTGGGACGGCGCGGTGGCGCAGGCGCGCATGGATAACATCCTGTCGGCCAACTACACCGACAAGGACGTTCACGGCGTGCTCGCGCCCTACGATGGCCTGTCCATCGGCATCCTCTCGTCGCTCAAGGGCGTCGGCTACGGCTCGGGCGATCTGAAGATGCCGATCGTCACCGGCCAGGACGCCGAAGTGCAGTCGGTGAAATCGATCCTCGCCGGCGAGCAGTACTCGACCATCTTCAAGGACACCCGCGAGCTGGCCCGCGTCACCGTCGGCATGGTCAACGCGGTGATGGAAGGCTCCGAGCCCGAGATCAACGACACCGAGACCTATGACAACGGCGTGAAGGTCGTCCCGTCCTACCTGCTCGAGCCGGTCCCGGTGGACGCCTCGAACTGGGAAGAGGTCCTGGTCGGCTCCGGGTACTACACCGAAGACCAGATCAAGTAAGCACTCCTCCCGAGCGCCCCATTTGCTCCCGGGGCGCCGAACAGGGGGAGGCCTTTGGGCCTTCCCCGACCTTCACTTCATACAAGGCAGGTACGGGTCATGACTCTTCTGCTCGAGATGCGCGGTATCACCAAGGAATTCCCTGGTGTGAAAGCGCTCGACCAGGTGAACCTTCAGGTCCGCGAAGGCGAGATCCACGCGATCTGCGGCGAGAACGGTGCCGGCAAATCGACCCTGATGAAGGTGCTCTCCGGGGTCTATCCCGTGGGCAGCTACGACGGGGAAATCCACTACGATGGCGGGCTCGCCGAGTTCAAGACGCTGCGCGACAGCGAGGACAAGGGCATCGTCATCATTCACCAGGAACTGGCGCTGGTGCCGCAGCTCTCGATCGCCGAGAACATCTTTCTCGGCAACGAGCGGCAGACCGGTGGCGTGATCCAGTGGCAGGAAACCTTCCGCCGCACCGAGCAGTTGCTGGCCAAGGTCGGGCTGCGCGACGCGCCGGGCACGCTTGTCGACAGCATAGGGGTGGGCAAGCAGCAGCTGGTCGAGATCGCCAAGGCGCTCAGCAAGGACGTGAAGCTGCTGATCCTCGACGAGCCGACGGCGGCGCTGCAGGAGAATGACAGCCGCAAGCTGCTCGACCTCATGCTCGAGCTGAAGGCGCAGGGCGTGACCTGCATCATCATTTCCCACAAGCTCAACGAGGTGCGCTACGTCGCAGACACGGTCACCGTGATCCGCGACGGCATGGCGGTCTCGGAGCTCGACGCCTCGCAGGGGCTTTCGGAAGACCGCATCGTCCGCGACATGGTGGGCCGCGACATGTCGCAGCGTTACCCGGACCGCACCCGCCGCGCCGGTGAGGTGGTGATGGCGGTGAAGGACTGGAACGTCTGGCATCCCGAGCACGCCGAACGGCAGGTCATCAAGAACATCAACTTCAACGTCCGGGCCGGCGAGGTCGTCGGCATCGCCGGCGTCATGGGGTCGGGCCGCACCGAGCTTGCCATGTCGATCTTTGGCCAGAGCTGGGGGCGGAACATCTCGGGCGAAGTCTCGCTGCACGGCAAGCCGATCGACGTGTCGAAGGTGGACCGGGCCATCGAGAACGGGCTTGCTTACGTCACCGAGGACCGCAAGTCGCTGGGGCTGATCCTCGATGAGAGCATCCGCTTCAACACCACGCTGTCCAACCTGAACGGCGTGTCCGAGAAGGGCGTGCTGAACGAGGCCGAGGAAACCGAAGTGGCAGAGCGCTACCGCAAGGCGCTGGCCACGCGCACACCGACGGTCATGCAGAAAGTCGGCAACCTGTCGGGCGGCAACCAGCAGAAGGTGGTGCTGGCCAAGTGGCTGTTCACCGAGCCCGAGGTTCTGATCCTCGACGAACCCACGCGCGGCATCGACGTCGGCGCGAAATACGAAATCTATTCGATCATCAACGAGCTCTCTGCCGAAGGCAAAGCCGTGGTGATGATCTCGTCGGAGATGCCCGAACTCTTGGGCATGTGCGACCGTATCTATGTCATGAACGAAGGCGCTTTCGTCGGGGAACTCTCTGCCGAGGAAGCCAGCCAGGAGCGCATCATGTCGCTCATCGTCAGCGAGTGAGAGGGGAGGGGACATGTCCACTCAAACGGCAGAAACCGCAGGGCAGTCCGAAGGCCAGGGCCTGAAGCACTACCTGCGCAACCACATGCGTGAATACGGCCTGCTTTTCGCGCTCATCGCCATCATGGTGTTCTTCCAGGCGGTGACCGGCGGCACGCTGATGCGCCCGGTAAACATCACCAACCTGTTCCTGCAGAACAGCTACGTCATCATCATGGCGCTGGGGATGCTCATCGTCATCGTCTCGGGCAACATCGACCTCTCGGTCGGCTCGGTGCTCGGCTTCATCGGCGCGCTGGCGGCGGTGATGATTGTGCACTGGGGCTGGCCGGTACCGCTGACCATCCTCGCCTGTCTCGTCGTCGGCGGCCTCATCGGCGCGGCGCAGGGTTATTGGGTGGCCTATTGGTCGATCCCGTCCTTCATCGTGACGCTGGCCGGGATGCTGGTGTTCCGCGGCGCCTCGCTCTGGCTGCTGCAGGGGCAGTCGGTAGGCCCGTTCCCGCCGGGCTTCCAGATGCTCTCGACCGGCTTCGTGCCGGACCTCTTCCCGCGCGAGATGACCGCCGGATTGGCCGAGATCGCCGGATCGCGCAACTTCAACCTGCTCGCAATGGGCGTTGGCATCATCGCCGCCGTCGCCATCGTCTGGCTCGGCCTGCGCGAACGTGCCCGTGACAAGGCCTATGGCATCGAGGGCGAGCCCGCGAACTTCTTCTGGGTGCGCAATGCCATCGTCTGCGGCGCGCTGCTGTTCCTGACCTTCAAGATCGCCACCTTCCGCGGCCTGCCCAACGTGCTGGTCACCATGGGTGTGCTGATCATCATCTACGCCTTCATCACCCAGAAAACCGTGATCGGGCGCCGCATCTACGCGCTTGGCGGCAACCGCAAGGCGGCCAAGCTCTCGGGCATCAAGACCGAGCGGCTGACCTTTCTCGCCTTCGTCAACATGGGCGTGCTGGCGGCGCTGGCAGGGCTGGTGTTTGCCGCACGGCTCAACACCGCGACCCCCAAGGCCGGCTTCGGCATGGAGCTCGACGTGATCGCGGCGGTCTTCATCGGTGGCGCGTCGATGGCGGGCGGCTCGGGCAAGATCGTCGGCGCGGTGGTCGGCGCCTTCATCATGGGCGTGATGAACAACGGCATGTCGATCATGGGCATCGGCATCGACTACCAGCAGATGATCAAGGGCCTGGTGCTGCTCGCCGCCGTGATCTTCGACGTCTACAACAAATCCAAACAGGGCTGAGCCGCGCGCTCAGCCCCAATACAAGCCGCACCGGAGGCACCCATGTCCGTCAAGGATTTCACTCCCGCCCCCTGGCCGCGCAAGCTGCGCTCGACCCATTGGTACTCGGGCAACTCGCGCGACACGATCTATCACCGCGGCTGGCTGAAGAACCAGGGCTACCCGCACGACCTGTTCGACGGGCGGCCGATCATCGGCATCCTCAACACCTGGTCCGATCTCACCCCCTGCAACGGCCACCTGCGCGAGCTGGCGGAGAAGGTGAAGGCCGGCGTCTGGGAGGCCGGCGGCTTCCCGGTCGAGGTGCCGGTCTTCTCCGCGTCGGAAAACACCTTCCGCCCGACGGCGATGATGTTCCGCAACCTCGCGGCGCTGGCCATCGAGGAAACGCTGCGTGGCCAGCCGATCGACGGCGCGGTGCTGATGGTGGGCTGCGACAAGACCACGCCCTCGCTGATGATGGCCGCCGCCTCCTGCGACGTGCCGTCGATCGTAGTCACCGGCGGGCCGATGCTGAACGGCTATTTCCAGGGCGAGCGCGTCGGTTCCGGCACGCACCTTTGGAAATTCTCCGAGATGGTGAAGGCCGGCGAGATGACGCAGGAGGAGTTCCTCGAGGCGGAGCAATCCATGTCCCGGTCCTCGGGCACCTGCAACACCATGGGCACAGCATCGTCGATGGCGTCGATGGCCGAGGCGCTCGGCATGGCGCTTTCGGGCAACGCCGCGATCCCGGCGGTGGACAGCCGCCGCCGCGTCATGGCGCAGCTTTCGGGCCGGCGCATCGTGCAGATGGTGAAGGACGATCTGAAGCCGTCGGACATCCTGACCAAGGAAGCCTTCGAGAACGCCATCCGCACCAATGGCGCGATCGGCGGCTCGACCAATGCGGTGATCCACATGCTGGCGCTGGCGGGCCGGGTCGGCATCGACCTGACGCTGGATGACTGGGACCGCTGCGGCCGCGACGTGGCGACCATCGTCAACCTCATGCCCTCGGGCAAATACCTCATGGAGGAATTCTTCTACGCCGGCGGCCTGCCCGTGGTGCTGAAGCGCCTCGGCGAAAGCGGCCAGCTCCACAAGGATGCGCTGACGGTCTCGGGGCTCAGCATCTGGGACGAGGTCAAGGACGTCGTGAACCACAACGAGGACGTCATCCTGCCGCTCGAAAAGGCGCTGACCCAGCAGGGCGGCATCACCGTGCTGCGCGGCAACCTCGCGCCCAAGGGCGCGGTGCTGAAGCCCTCGGCGGCCTCGGCGCATCTGCTCAAGCACAAGGGTCGCGCCGTGGTCTTCGAGGACATCGACGACTACAAGGCCAAGATCAATGATGACGCGCTCGACATCGACGAGACCTGCATCATGGTGCTGAAGAACTGCGGGCCAAAGGGCTACCCGGGCATGGCCGAGGTCGGCAATATGGGCCTGCCGCCGAAGGTTCTGAAGAAGGGCATCACCGACATGATCCGCATCTCGGATGCGCGCATGTCGGGCACCGCTTATGGCACGGTGATCCTGCACACCTCGCCCGAGGCAGCGGCGGGCGGGCCGCTGGCGGTGGTGCAGAACGGCGACATGATCGAGCTCGACGTCGAAAGCCGCCTGCTGCACCTCGACATTCCCGAGGCCGAGCTGGAGTCGCGTCTTGCCGCATGGCAGCCGACGCATGATCTGCCGGGCTCCGGCTACGCCTGGCTGCACCAGAGCCATGTCGAGGGCGCCGACACCGGTGCCGATCTCGACTTCCTGAAGGGCTGCCGCGGCAACGACGTAGGCAAGGACAGCCACTGATGGAGATCTTCGACGCCCGGATCTGCGCGCTTGGCGAGGGGGTGCTCTGGCATCCCCTGCGCGAGGAACTCTTCTGGTTCGACATCATCGGCAGGCGTCTGCTGTCGCACCACCCGGCCTCGGGGCACACCCGCGCGGTGCCACTTACCGAGATGTGCTCGGCGGCGGCCTGGATCGACCGCGACCGGCTGCTGATCGCCTCCGAGACCGGGCTCTGGACGTATGACCTGACCACCGGGGTCTTCGGGCATCTCGCGGATCTCGAGAAGGACAACCAGGTGACCCGCTCGAACGACGGGCGGGCGGATCCCTGGGGCGGCTTCTGGATCGGCACCATGGGCAAGCAGGCCGAACCCCACGCCGGGACGATCTACCGCCACTATGGCGGAGCCCTGCGCAAGATTGCCGACGGCATCTCGATCCCTAACGCCCTCTGCTTCGATGCGGCGCGCGGCTGCGGCTACTTCGCCGACACCCATGCGCAGCTGCTCTTCCGCGTGGCGCTGGACGAGGCGGGCTGGCCCAGCGAAGCGCCCGAGGTCTTCGTCGACTTCAGCCATACCGGGCTCAGGCCCGATGGCGCGGTGACCGATGCGGCCGGTAATCTTTGGCTGGCGCTCTGGGGGGAGGGCGCGGTAATCGAGATATCGCCGGATGGCAAGCTCGGCGCGCGCCACGAGCTCGCCGCGCCGCACAGCACTTGCCCGGCCTTCGGCGGGCCCGATTTCACCACGCTCTACTGCACCAGCGCGACGCAGGGCCTCGGCCGCGAGGCGCTGGCAGAGGCGCCGCACTCCGGCGCGGTCTTTGCCGAGCTCGGCGCAGGGCAGGGCAGGGCGGAACCCGCCTTCATCCTCGACACGGGAGACGCCTGATGACCGATCCGATCCAGCTTGGCCTTGTCGGCCTCGGCACCATTGCGCGCAACCAGCACCTGCCCTCGCTCGAGGATGTGCCGGCGCTGAAGCTGGCCGCCATCGCCAGTCGCCATGCCGGGCATGACACGCTGCCCTCTTTCCACGACATCGAAGAGATGATCGCCAAGGCGCCGGGACTGCAGGCCGTGTCGCTCTGTACCCCGCCGCAGGGCCGTTTCGCCCAGGCCGCGGCGGCGATCCATGCGGGCAAGCACGTGATGCTGGAAAAACCGCCGGGCGCGAGCGTCTCGGAGGTCGAGGGGCTGGCCCGGCTGGCGCGCGACAAGAGCGTGACGCTCTTTGCCACCTGGCACTCGCGCGAGGCGGCGGCGGTCGAAGACGCGCGGGATCTGCTGGCCGGGGCCACGGTCAAGCGCGCGACGATCACCTGGAAGGAAGACGTGCGCCACTGGCACCCGGGGCAGGAATGGATCTGGCAGCCGGGCGGCCTTGGCGTGTTCGATCCGGGCATCAACGCGCTGTCGATCCTCACGCGCATTCTGCCCGAACCGGTGCACCCCCTTTCCGCGCAGCTCGACGTTCCCGAGAACAAGCAGGCCCCCATCGCCGCGAAGCTCGAGATGGAAACCGCCTCCGGCGCGCCAATCGCGGCCGAGTTCGACTGGCGGCAGACGGGCCCGCAGACCTGGGACATCCTCGTGGAAACCGACGGCCCCGACGTGCTGCTGCGCGAGGGCGGGGCGAAGCTCTTCGTCGGCGGCGAGGCGCGGATCTCGGCCGAGGACCGCGAGTACCGACGTCTCTACGCCCGGTTCGCCGAGTTGATCGCGGCGGGCGAGTCCGATGTCGACCTCGCGCCGCTGCAGCTGGTGGCCGATGCCTTCCTGCTGGGCGCCCAGACCCGTGTCGAGGCCTTCCATGACGATCCCTGAGCGCCATTCCGTCGGCCACGTCCGCTCGAGCACCCCGGTCGAGCGCATTGTGCTGCGCGCGGGCGCGGCGCGTGCCGAGGTGCTGACTTACGGCGCGACGCTGAAATCGCTGCATGTGCCCGACCGCGAGGGCCGGCTGGATGACATCGTCCTCGGGTTCGACGACCTGCAAGGCTATCTCGACAACCGCATGTTCTTCGGCGCCTCGGTGGGACGGGTGGCGAACCGCATCGCCGGTGGCCGGTTCGAACTTGACGGGCACGGCTACCAGCTGGCGCAGAACGAGGGAGAGACCACGCTGCACGGCGGGCCCGACGGGTTCGATCGGCGCAACTGGGCAGTGGCCGAGATGGGCGACGGTTCGGTGACGCTCGAGACGGTTAGCCAGGCGGGGGACCAGGGGTTTCCCGGCACGCTGACAGCCCGCGCGACCTACACGCTGCGCGAGACGCCTGCAGGCCCCTGCCTTGGCATCACCTACGAGGCGGAGACCGAGGCGCCGACCATTGTTTCGATGACCAACCACAGCTTCTTCGCTCTGGCGGGGCTCTCGGCGCTGCCGGATCGGCCGCGCTCGGCGCTCGAATACCGGCTGAAGGTGCCAGCCTCGCGCTACCTGACAGTGGACGAGGCGCTCATCCCATCCGGCGTCGCACCGGTCGGTGCCAGCCCCTTCGACTTCCGCGAGGGGCGGCAACCGCTGACCGCGGTGCGCTCGGGGGCCCTGGATGGCTATGACCATTGCCTTTGCCTCGATCCCGGAGAGATCGAGCTGCACGATGCCGCCAGCGGACGGCTGATGCGGATGACCACCAACCTGCCGGGGCTGCAGGTCTATACCAGCAACTTCCTCGACGGCTCGGTGCCGGGCAAGGGTGGCTACGCCGCGCGCAAGCATGACGCCATCTGCCTCGAGCCGCAGATCTGGCCCGACGCGATCAACATGCCCGAGAGCTGGGGCGCGCAGAGTCCCGTGCTGCGCCCGGGCGAGACCCGCCGCGCCGAGATGAGCTTTACCTTCGGCATCCGCTGAGGCGGGAACCCCTCGCAAGAGCCGCGTGAGCTGTGTCATCCTCGCGCTGGGGGCGCCCGGACGGGGGCGCAGCCCGCGCAAGGCATCTGCTTGACCCGACGGGACACGCGGTGTCTATGTCACGCGAAGCTTTTGGAGGAGCTGGACAAATGAACTTTCTTGGCAAGGCCGCGCTGGCGGCAGGGCTTGCATTGCTGGCAGCTGTGCCGGCGCAGGCGGAAACCCGGGTCACGCTGAAGGCGGCGAAGTCGGGCTCCTCCTATTACCAGATGAGCGTGCAGATCGCCGAGGCGATGAAGGCGGGCACCGACGGCGGCGTGATCGTCACCGTCGAGGAAAGCCAGGGCAGCCAGCAGAACGTGATGGAAGTGCGCGCCCGCGGCGGCGACTACGTCTTCACCTCGCCGCCCGCGCTGGTCGCGGCGGCCCGTGATGGCAAGGGCGCCTTCGAGGGCAAGGAGACCCCCGCCTTCGGCGAGATCCGCGCGCTCTTCCCGCTGCCCTCGCTGACCATGCATTTCGTCATGTCCAAGGCCAGCGGCGTCACCGACTTCGCCGGCATGGACGGCAAGAACATCCTGCTCGGCAAGGGCAGCTTCGGCGCAACAGAGGGCGAGAAATACCTTGGTCTCTTCGGCCTCGACGGCAAGGTTAAGATCGCCGATGTCGAGCTGTCGAACGCCGTACCGGCGCTGAAGAACGGCCAGATCGACGGGTTCGTCACCGCGGGCAGCTTCCCGGCGCCGAACGTCGTCGAGGCCGCTGCCTCGACCGATGTGACCGTGCTGTCGCTGACCGATGAGCAGGTCGCGCAAACCGGCCGCGCCAAGCTGGTGATCCCGGCGGGCACCTATGCCGGTCAGGACGCGGACATCGCCACCACCTCGCTGCCGGTGGTGACCTACACCACCACAAAGATGGACGACGAGACCGCTTACCAGCTCACCAAGACCTTCTGGGAGGAAAAGGCGCGCATGGGCGAGGAGTCGCCCTGGTGGACCGGCGTCGATGCGGCGCTGCTCGAGAACGTGACCGGCAAGCTGCACCCCGGTGCGGTGCGCTACTACGAGGAAGCGGGCATTGCGCTGAGCGACGCGCAGAAGTAACCCGGCGGAAAGACAAGGCAGGCGGGCCGGGCAGTTCTGTCCGGCCCGCGCTCATTGAGACGAGGGCAGGTGATGGGGCTTGAGACGCAAATGCCACAAGCGGCATGGCAGCGGGCGGTGTGGATCGGGCTGGCGGCGCTGGTCGTGGTCTTTCACCTCGGGCTGGTGTTCTCGGGGCTCGTGCCCAATCTCGTCAGCCGGCCGCTGCACATGGCGGTGATCCTGCCCTGGGTCTTCCTCTTCGGCGCAACCGGACGTTGGCAGGTGATCTCGGGCGTGGTGCTGACCGTTCTGGGCGTCGGTGCCGCGGGCTGGATCGCGCTCAACCACGAGATGCTGGGCGACCAGTACGGGTTCCTCGAGAGCAATTTCCAGATCGGCGTCGCGGCGGTGCTGCTGCTCTGCGTGATCGAGGCGGCGCGGCGGGCCATCGGCTGGCCGCTGCCGCTGGTCGCGGTGATCGCGCTCGCCTATGCGCTTCTCGGCCAGCACATCCCGGGCGAATTCGGCCACGCCGGCACGCCGATCCAGAGCTTCCTCGGCACGATGACCATCGCCGAGGGCGGGATCTGGGGATCACTCACCGCGGTCTCCGTCGGCGTGGTGTCGATCTTCGTGATCTTCGGCGCTGTCCTCAATGCCGGAGAGGCGGGGCAGGGCTTCATGAACGTTGCCGCCGCCGCGGCGGGGCGGCTGACCGGCGGCGCGGCCAAGGTTTCCGTGCTCAGCTCGGCCCTCTTCGGTTCGATCTCGGGCTCGGCCAGCGCCAATGTCGCCTCCACCGGCGCGATCACCCTGCCGGCAATGAGCCGGCTCGGCTACCCCAAGCGGCTGGCCGCCGGGGTCGAGGCAGTGGCCTCCTCGGGCGGGCAGATCATGCCGCCGCTGATGGGGGCAGGAGCCTTCGTCATGGTCGAGCTGACCGGCACCCCCTACACGCAGATCATGGGCGCGGCGATCCTGCCGGCGATCCTCTATTTCTGGGCGGTCTGGGTCGGCATCAACGCCTATGCCACGCGCTTCGAGCTCAAGGGCATCCGTGACGAGGACCGCCCGGCGAAGCGCGACGTGGTGATCACCGCGCTGTTCTTCCTCGTGCCCTTCACCGTGCTGATGATCGGCATGTTCGGAGTTGGCTACACGCCGCAATACGCCGCCTGCCTCGCGATCCTCGCGGGCGCGCTGCTGCTGCTGACCAATGCTCGGCTGACCTTCGACCCGCGCCAGACTGCGGAGCGCGTCACCGAGGCGCTGCTCAACTCGGCCAAGCAGGTTGCGATGATCGCCGCGATCATCCTCTGCGCTTCGATCGTGATCGGCGTGCTCGGGGTGACGGGCCTCGGGGTCAAGATCACCTCGCTGATCCTGTCGGGCTCGGGCGGCCTGCTCTGGCCATCGCTGATCCTCACCGCGCTGGCCTGCCTCGTGCTGGGCATGGAGGTGCCGACCACCGCGGCCTATGTGATCTGCGTCTCGATCGCGGGACCGGCGCTGACCCAGCTCGGCCTCGCGCCGCTGCAGGCGCATCTCTTCGTCTTCTGGTTTGCGCTGCTGTCGACGATCACGCCGCCGGTCTGCGGCGCGGTGTTCATCGCGGCGGGGATGATCGGCGAGAACTGGGTGAAGGTGGCGGGCACCGCCATGGCGCTGGGGATCGGGCTCTACATCATCCCGCTCGGCATGATCGCCAACCCGGGCATCCTCAAGCTGACCACGGCCCCGGCGCTGGCGCTCTTTGCCTTCGTCCGGATCGGCCTTGGCCTGGCACTTATCTCCCACGGGCTGATCGGACGGCGCCCGGCATTTGTCAGGGCACTCTGCATCGTCTTGGGACTTGCTATCGTCTTCGGCGGAATCCTGCTTCAACCTATGCTTTAGACGCTACGGGAACTTTCTCTCTGGCCTTAAATGCAATCCCGTGTTCACATTGAGGTGGGATACGCAAACAAAGACGTGAGTGACATGGTTTCGACTCGTTACGCGAAGCTGTTGATCGACACGGCTGACACCCTTGCAGGGGCGCAAAGCGCGCAGGACTCCTGGGATGCGGCGGTGCGGATCGGGCGCAGGATCGGGGCCACGGACCTCAATTGCGGCGCGATCATGCGCGACTCGCGCGAGTTGGCGTGGCTGCGTAGTTCCATGGATATGCGCTGGCTGCGGCACTACCATCAGGCCCGTTTCCACGAAGTCGATCCCGTCCTGGCCGCCTGCAAGGCGGGCGTCATGAGGCAATTCGTCGATGTCTCGGAGAGGTACCGCCGGTCGGGCGGCACGCGTCAGCGCGATCTGTATGGTTGCCTGATGGACTTCGAGTACCGTTATCTGCTCACCCAGACCTGGATCGTCGGTGCCAGCGAGCGCACCATCGTGCTTGGTTGCGCCAGCGACCCGAAGGATTTGTACGGTCGGGGAACGGCGCGGGCGTTCCGCGCGATCTCGGCGATGCTCAACGACGCGATCCTGCCGCCGGGCGAGGAGACCGCCCAGGAATGGATCTGCGAGTCGCCCTGGGCGCAGCTGAGCGCGCGGGAGCGCGACGTGCTTGGCTATCTTGCGCACGGGCTGCGGCTGCATGAGGTGGCGGAGCGCTTCACGATCACCGAGCAAGAGGCCGCCCGCCACCTGCTCAGCGCCTGCAGGACGCTGGGCGTCGCCGCGCCGGAGCAGGCGCTGTCAATGGCCATGGCGCGGGGCTTGCTCTCGCTCTGAGCGCGGCGCCCGATCACCGTCCCTTGATCTGGATCGTGAAGCTCGTCTGCGCCCCCGCCGGTGGCGCGGGGAAGGGCGAGGCGCTGCGCACGACACGCAAAGCTGCCTGGTCCAGCGTCGCCGAGCCGGAGCTGCGCGCCACCGAGGCTCCCACAAGACCGCCGTTGCCGGAGACCTTGAAGGCGATGACGGCCGCGCCGCGCGCATTCACCCGGGGCCGCGGCACCCGCGAGAGCTTGCGCATCACCAGCCCGGGGTAATTGCTGACGGCGGCATTGCCGGCCTCCTGCGCCTTGCCGCCGTTGCCCGCGGTGGCCGAGCTGCCTCCGGCGCGACCGGTCGCGGCCCCGGCGGTGGCGTTCTGCTCGGCATTGCCCTGCGGACGCGCGGCCTGACGGCGCGGCTCGGGGGCTGGCTCGGGCTTGCGTTGGGGCTGCGGTTCGGGCTCCCGCGCGCGTTGCGCGACATCGGGTGTGCGCAGTTTCGGACGCGCGGACTGCTCCGGCGCGGTCTCGGTGACATCTTCGGGCTCGGGCTCTTCGGCGGCGAGCGTCTCGGGTTCCGAGGCCTCGGCGGTGAGCGTTTCCGGCTCGGGCTTGGCGGGATCGGCGATCTCCGGTTCGGGCGTATCTACTGTCTGCGGCGGCTGCGCCTCCAGAAGCTCAGGCTCGGGCTGGTCCTCGGGCTCGACCGGTGCCACCGGCGCGACTGGCAGCACCGGCTCGGCCTCGAGCGGGGGAACCACGGGCAGGGCGGCGGTCAGCTCGGCCTCGCGAGGGGGCACGGGTGCGGTCAGAGGGGCAACGGGCTGCGCCTGTTCGATCCGCTGCGGTTGGATCGGCTCCGGCTGGTCAGGCTCGACCGTCTCGGCAGTCTCCTCGACCGGATCGGCGCTGATCGTGCCCACGGCCATGTCGGCGAAGTCCGTGCCGAGGGCGAGGTCGCTGCCACCGGCCATGCCCTCCATCTCGGCCTGCATCTTCGGCGGCATCACCGCCAGCAAGGCGCCGCCATGAGCAGAAAGCGCCAGCATTGCGGCGGCCAGCTTCACCTTGCGCGAGGATGCGATCATTCAAGCCCCCTTTCGGTGACGATCATCACCTTCTCGGCCCCGGCGGCACGCAGGGCACGGCCGATCTCCACCAGCCTTGCGGCGGGCAAGTCGCGGTCGGGCACGAGGCGCGCGAGCGTCATCGCCTCGTCGCCGAGCGCTTCGAGGAAGGCCTCGGGCGCCTCGATCGCCTCGCCGCGGACGGACATGCTGCCATCGGCGTTGATCACCAGCGCGTCGGCGGGCGCGGCGCCTTCGAGATCGGCGGTGTGCACGAGGTTCAGCGCCGGGTCGAGCGGCCGCGCGACGGTGCCGGCGACGAGGAAGAAGACCAGCATCAGGAAGACGATGTTGATCAGCGCGATCGTTGGTTCGCGCTCGGATTTCTGTTTCCTGCGGCGCATCACGATGCTCCCAGAACCGCGGCGCGGAAGCCGCTGACGCCGCGCAGGGCCACCAGCAGATCCGTCAGCCGTTGCGATGAGACCTCGCCGCGCAGCGCCACGATGAGCGGCTGCGGGGGTGTGTCCTCGGCGACCTCGCCCCGCGTCTCGCCCAGCTTGGCCGGAAGCTCCTCGAGGGTCATCTCGGCGCCGTTGAGCCGGACCGTCTCGGGCCCAAGCTGTAGGAACAGCGGGCGGGTGTCCGCGGCGGTGGCCCCGGATCCGGCGGCGGCGAGTTCCACCTCGGCGAAGCGCGTAAAGGTCGAGGTCAGCATGAAGAAGAGCAGCAGCAGGAAGATCACGTCGATGAGCGAGGTCATCGACAGCCTCCGCCGCCGGCGGATCTTACGCATGGCGTGCGGCACCCTCGGCCAGCCGCGCCTTGGCGGTGCTGCCGGTGGGCGACAGGATGGTGTGCACCGCGCGCTCGGCCAGCACGCGCTCAGATTCCATGCGCGCCTCGAACCAGCTCAGGATCACGGCGGTGGGCATGGCGACGACGAGGCCGACCGCCGTGGTCAGCAGCGCCACCCAGATGCCGCCCGCAAGGATCGACGGGTCGACCTGGCTGCCCGCGTCCTGCAACGACTGGAAGGCCGAGATCATCCCGAGCACGGTTCCGAAGAGACCCAGCAGCGGTGCCAACTGCGACACCGAGTCGAGCAGGCGGAACCCTTTTTCGAGCCGGGCGAAACGGGTCTCGGCCTCGGCTTCGAGCCGTGCCGGGTCGGTCTGGCCGGACATGGCCATATCGATCACCGGGCGCAGGTAGGAGCGCGAGCGGTTCAGCGCCTCGCGCGCGCCGGCGCGGTCGCCGCGGTCCCAGGCGTCGACCGCCTCGCGCAGCGCTGCGTGGCGGCCGACGCCCGAGGCAGCGAACTGCCAGAGCTTGTAGAGCACCACCGCCAGCGTCAGCAGCGAGATGGCGACCAGCAGCAGAACCACCGGTCCGCCGAGGTCGGCGATGCGGCGCAGGCCGTCCAGGATCGTATCGATCATCCGATCACCTCCACGTCGCTGCGGGACCTAAGCTCGAGCCCCTTGGTGCAAAGGTTCGACTCGGTGCCGCCCGCCTCGCACCGGTTGGCACCATTGATGAGAATTTGTCCGAGGCCCTCGCAACCAGCGCCGGGCACCACGAACTGACGCACGCGCGGACGGCCGGCGGGCAGGGCGCCGAAATCGAAGAGGGTCAGCCGGTCGACTTGCCCTTCGGTGTTCAGCAGCACGGTCTCGTAAACCGCCGCGTCGATGTCGGTGTCATGGCCGTTTTCTATGAGGAAGCTGAGCTGGCAGCCGCTCTCGACGCTCTTGGTGGTGTTGAGCTCGAGCGAGAGCGTTCCGGCAGTGCCGGTCCCGGCCTGCTGGGCGGCGAGCGGCACCGGCAGCAGCATGAGAAGCGGCAGGGTCATGCGGAGAATACGCAAAACTTGGGTCTCCTGACTTTGGCTAGAAGGGCTCGCCCGCGGGGGTCCGGAGGCTGGCATGCACGGGGAGATAGGACTCCATTCTCGCTCTGTCTGGCACGAACGCAAGCGATGCTCAATACCTGACTAAATTAATCCAGAATAAAGCTTCCCTAGGGGCTGGGCTGAACACGCCCATTCCCGGCGAAGCCGCCGCGCCAGCAGGGCATACTCGGGGCGGCGGGAGGCGCTCGTGCCGCGCAGTGCAATATCTCGCGCAACCGGGGGCTTACCTCCGCCACTTCCGCAGCGTAAGGAGGTCGCAAGTGCCCTCCAGACAGCAGGACAGACCATGGCTGCCCGTATACCTCCCGCCGCAGAGCCGCGCCGGCCGCACCCTTTCGAGATCCTTGCCGCCCTCTGCGCCGGAAGCTTGCTGACGCTCATGCTGCTCAGCAACGGCATGATGGCCGCGCATACGACGCCGATCTTTGCCTCGCTGACCGCCCATGGCGTCGGCACGATGGTGGCTGTGGTGCTGCTCCTGCTGTTCCGGCTCCGCAAGCCGGCACAGTCACGCGTGTCTGTGGGTCGGGCGCCGCTCTGGGCGTATCTCGGCGGCATCTCAGGCGCGCTGACGGTGGTCGTCTCGACGGTGGTGGTGAACTCGTCCTTGGCGCTGACCGGTACGATGGCGCTGGGGCTCGCCGGTCAGGTGCTGCTGGCGCTGCTCTTCGACGCCACCGGCGCGCTGGGGCTCGAGCGGCGGCTGCCGCGGCGAAATGACTTGCTGGCTCTGGCGGCGATCGTCGGGGGCACGCTGTTGATCATCTTCGCACGGGGGGGCGCGGCATGATCTGGATGATCCTTCTCGGCCTCTGCTCGGGCATGCTGGTGGCGCTGTCGCGCCAGCTCAACGGGCGGCTCGCGCTCTCGACCTCGGCCATGCAGTCGTCGTTCTGGAACCACCTTGTCGGCTTCGCGGTGCTTGTGCCCTGCGCGCTGATCGCGGGGAGCTTCTGGCCCGCCGAGGCGGCCTCCGCCCATTGGTTCGCCTGGGTGGGCGGGGCAATCGGTGTGGTCTTCGTGGCCAGCGGCAGCTGGCTCATCCCGCGGCTCGGTGCGGCGCTGACCGGCGGTCTGTTGGTCGCCGGGCAGATGCTTTCCAGCGTCGCTCTGGATCTGCTGCGCGGGGTCGAGGCGGTGCTCTGGATGCAGCTCGCCGGGGTCGCCCTGATCCTGGTGGGGGTCTACCTGAGCCGGAGAGGCTGAAGCACGCGTCAGGGAAAGGCGCAGAATTCCCGACTCAAATACACGGGCTTGTAAGTTGACTGTTTTTGTAATGATTGGTAGCGCAAAGGCGCGATCCGACGCGCGGTGCAGGAACAGTCAGAGGCGACAAGACCATGAGCATCCCCCAGCAGATTTGGCCCGAAGACTTCGCGAAACGCTATGTGGACAAGGGCTATTGGCAGGGGGAGACCTTCGGTCAGATGCTGGACCGGCTGGAGGCGACTCACGGCGCGCGCCTTGCGCTGGTCGCCGGTGAGGCCCGCTGGAGCTACGCCGAGCTGGCCCGCCGCGCCCGCATCGCTGCCGAGGGCTTCGCAGGTCTGGGGCTGGTGCCGGGCGAGCGCGTGCTTGTGCAGCTGCCGAACCGCGCCGAATTCCTCGTCGCGGTCTTCGGCCTTTTCTACGCCGGGCTGGTGCCAGTCTACGCGCTCCCCGCGCACCGCGAGACCGAAGTGCTGCACCTTGCCGCCAAGTCCGGCGCCCGCGCTTATGTGGTTGCCGACCGGCACGACGGTTTCGACTACTTGCCGATGGCGCGCAAGGTGCTGGCCGAGATCGACAGCGTCGTGCATGTGATCGTGGCGGGTGAGGCCGCAGAGTTCACCGCCCTCGGCAGTCTCGGCGACCAGGGGCTCGCCGCCCCGGTCGCGCGCGATCCGCGCGCGGTCGCCTTCCTGCAGATCTCCGGCGGTTCCACCGGCCTGCCGAAGCTGATCCCCCGCACTCACGACGACTATCTCTACAGCGTCCGCGCCTCGGCCGAGATTTGCGGGCTGAGCGCCGACAGCGTCTACCTGTGCGCGCTGCCCGCCGCGCACAACTTTCCGATGAGCTCTCCAGGCTATCTCGGCACCCTGCACGCGGGCGGCACGGTGGTGATGAGCCCCAACCCGCAGCCCGAGGTCGCCTTCAGGCTGATCGCCGAGCATGGCGTCACGATCACCGGCCTCGTGCCGCCCCTCGCGCTCCTGTGGATGCAGGCCGCGCCGCGCAGCAAGCACGACCTTTCGAGCCTTGAGGTGCTGGGCGTCGGCGGCGCGAAATTCATCCCCGAGGCGGCGGCGAGGGTGCGACCCTTGCTTGGCTGCACGCTGCAGCAGGTCTTCGGCATGGCCGAGGGGCTGGTGAACTACACCCGGCTCGACGATCCCGAAGAGATCATCATCAATACTCAGGGCCGGCCGATCAGCGCCGACGACGAAGTTCTGGTGCTTGACGACGCAGGCAATCCGGTCCCCGAGGGCGAACCCGGCAACCTTTACACCCGAGGGCCCTACACCATTCGCGGCTACCACGAGGAGCCTTCGGCCAACGCCCGCAGTTTCACTGCCGATGGGTTCTACCGCACCGGCGACGTGGTGCGCCGCCTGCCCGGCGGCTATCTCGAGGTGCGCGGCCGGGCAGGCGATCACATCAACCGCGCCGGCGAGAAGATCTCGGCCGAGGAGGTCGAGGATCATCTGATCGCCCACGAAGCTGTCTTCGACGCCGCGGTGGTCTCGGTGCCCGACCGGTTCCTCGGCGAGAAGACCTGCGCTTTCGTGGTGCGTAGCGATGCGGTCGAGGTGCAGTCAAAGGACCTCAAGGCCTTTGTCCGCAGCCGCGGCATCGCCGAGTTCAAGGTGCCCGACCAGATCGTCTTCGTGCCCGCTTTCGAGACCACCGCAGTGGGCAAGGTCAGCCGCAAGGCCCTGCGCGCCGCGCTGAAAGATAAATACCTGGAAAAAGGAGAGACCGCGTGAGCCTTACGCAGGACAAGATGCGCGCCGATATTGCCGAGGCGCTGGAGATCGCCCCGGAGGAGATCACCGCCGAGGCCAATCTCTTCGATCTCGGGCTCGACTCCATGCGGCTCATGTCGCTGGTCATGACCTGGCAGGAGGCCGACGAAAAGGCGGATCTCTCAGAGATCTGGGAGCACCAGACCTTCGCCGCCTGGTGGGGCGTGGTCGCGGCCCAGCACGCCGGGGCCTGACATGGCGACGGGGCGCGCGGCTTTCCCGCTGACCGAGGCGCAGGAGGGCCTGTGGTATGCACAGGCGCTCGACCGCGCGAACCCGATCTTCAACTGCGGCCAGTACATCGAGCTGCTCGGCCCGCTCGACGTGGACCGCTTCGCCCGCGCCTTCGAGACGGCGGCGGCTCAGAGCCCGGCGCTGCGCCTCCGCTTCGGCATGCAGGGCGGCGCGCCGCGGCAATGGCTCGCAGAGGTGGGACCGCGGCTCGAAATGGTGGACCTTTCGGGGCTGGACGATCCCGTGGGAGAGGCCCGGGCCCGGATGATGGCCGACAGTGGCCGCGCTGTGGATCTTGCCGGCGAACAAGCCGGGCGCTTCGTGCTCTACCTCCTCGGCGGGGGCCGGGCCTTTTGGTACGAGCGCATCCACCATCTTGCCACCGATGGCTTCGGCATCGTGCTGCTGACCAACCGCGTGGGCGAGATCTATTCCGCAGAGGCGACGGGCAAGACCCCCGCTGCCTTCCCGGCGCTGGACCCGGTTCTGGAGGACGACGCAGCCTATCGTCAGTCCGACCGCCGGGCCGCCGATGCCGCCTTCTGGCTGGCCGAGATGCGGGGCCTCGAGACGGTCGCCGGACCCGCCGAGGGGCGCGCGGTCACCTCGGCGCGCTTCGACCGCGCCCGGCTGGACCTGCCGCCCGAGTTTTGCGAGGCGTTGAACTCCGTTTCCAAGGCGGCGGGCGTCGGCTGGCCCGATGTGCTCACGGTGCTCAGCGGGGCCTATTTCTCGCGCGTCTCGGGTGCGGGCGAGCGGGTTTATGGCCTGCCCTTCATGGCCCGCATGGGCACCAGAGCGGCCCGCGTACCCTGCATGTGGATGAACGTTCTGCCCTATCGCTGCGACCCCGACGAGGACAGGCCGCTGCCCGAGTTGCTGAAAGCCGAGGCGCGGCGGCTCGGCGCGCTGCGCAAGCATGGCCGCTATCGGTCGGAACAGCTGCGCCGGGACCTGCGGCGCACCGCCATCGACGCGCGGCTTTACGGCCCGATGATCAACGTCCAGCCCTTCGACATGCCGCCGCGCTTCGCTGGGCTCGAGGCGCATCTGCATATTCTCGGGGCCGGGGCGGTGGACGATATCACCGCCACCTTCCGGGGCGACGCGACCGCCTTGCTGTCTTTGGAGATCGACAGCAACCCGGCGCTCTATTCGGCTGACGCGGCGCAGCGACATCTCGATCGGCTGGCAGCGTTCCTGACGGCGGCGCTGAAGGCTGAGCGGCTCTCCGAGGTGCCGACACTGACGGCGGACGAAGAACGTTGGGCGGTCGGGGAGGTCAACGCCACCGATCATGAGTTTCCCGAGACCACGCTCACCGAGCTGATCCTCGCGCAGATGCGCGCCGCGCCCGAGGCGCCCGCGGTTGTCTATGGCACGAAGACGCTCAGCTACGCCGAGCTGGACCGCCGCTCCGCCGCGCTTGCCGCCGCGCTGCGCGCGCAGGGCGCCGGGCCGGGCAAGGTGGTGGCCACGGCGCTGCCGCGCTCCGAACATCTGGCCGTCGCGCTTGTGGCCATCCTGCGCGCCGGCGCCGCCTATGTGCCGCTCGACCCCGAGAATCCGCCCGCGCGGCTTGCCGCGCTGCTCGAGCGCACTGGCGCGGTCGCGCTGCTGGCAGAGGGTGATCTCGACGCCGGGGGCATGGCCGCCTTTGCGCCCGGGTCATGGCCCGCGACCGGCGCGGCACCGGAGCCCGGCACCACGCCGGACGATCTGGCCTATATCCTCTTTACCTCCGGCTCCACCGGCGAGCCCAAAGGCGTGATGATCGAGCACCGCGCGATCGTGAACCGGCTGCTATGGATGCGCGACCACTATGGTATCGATACCACGGATCGCATCCTGCAGAAAACGCCGACCACCTTCGACGTCTCGGTCTGGGAGCTGTTCCTGCCCTATCTTTGCGGCGGCACGCTGGTCTTTGCCGAGCCGGGTGCGCATCGCGATCCCTCGGCCATAGCCCGGCTGGTGCGCACGCAGGGCATCACCACGATGCATTTCGTACCCTCGATGCTCTCGGCCTTCCTCGAGGCCCCGGCCTCCGAGGGGCTTTCACTGACCCGCGTCTTCTGCTCGGGGGAGGCGCTGACCGCCGAACACCGCACGCGGTTCCACGCGCGGGTAACGGCCCAGCTCCACAACCTCTACGGCCCGACCGAAGCGGCGGTGGACGTGACCTATTGGGATGCCGCCCCCCAGGACGACAGCCTGCCGCTGCCCATCGGTTTCCCGGTGTGGAACACCCGCGTCCAGGTGCTCGACGCGCGCCTGCGCCCGGTGCCGCCCGGGGTGCACGGACAGCTCTACCTCGGAGGGGTGCAGCTGGCGCGGGGGTACCTCGGCCGCCCCGACCTGACCGAGGAGCGTTTCATCCCCGATCCCTTCCGTCCCGGTGAGCGGCTCTACGCGACGGGCGACCTGGCCTATCTGCGGCCCGACGGCGCGGTGGTCTACGCGGGCCGGGCCGATCACCAGGTGAAGATCCGCGGCATGCGCATCGAGCCGGGCGAGATCGAGGGCGCGATCAAGGCGACGGGGCTGGTGCGCGATGCGGTGGTGATCGCCCGCGCCGACGGCGGCGCGGACCCGCGTCTCGTGGCCTATGTGCTGACGGGGGCGCGCTTCGATAGCGCGCCGCTCATGGCGGAACTGGCGACCGCGCTGCCCGCGCACATGGTGCCCTCTGCGGTGGTGGCGCTCCAGAGCTGGCCGATGACCAGTTCGGGCAAGCTCGACCGCAAGGCGCTGCCCGCGCCGGTGCTCAAGATGCCCGTCGGCACACCTCCGGTCGGCCCGGTCGAGGAGCGTCTCGCCGCCCTCTACCGTGACGTGCTGCACCTGCCCCAGACACCGAGCCGGGAGGCGGATTTCTTCGACCTTGGCGGCGACAGCTTGACCGCGCTGAGCCTCAGTTTCCGCATCGAGGCCACCTTCGGGCAGGATCCGGGGCTTGGGCAGATCTTCGAAACCCCGGGGCTTGCCCAGCTCGCCCGTGCGCTCGAGATGGCGGAGACGGCGCAGGCCGGGCTCGCGCCGCTGCTGCCGCTGGCCGAGGGGGAGGGCGCGCCGCTCTTCATCCTGCATCCGGCGGGCGGGCTCGGCTGGGGCTACCGGCGACTGGCGCGGGCGTTGACGACGCCGCGCCCGGTCTTCGCCGTGCAGTCGCCGCTGCTGACCGGCGCGCCGCTGCCTGGCACCCTGCGCAGGCTCGCCGTAGATTACGCCGACCGGATCGAGGCGCAGGCGCCGCAAGGCGTGATCCACCTCGCCGGGTGGTCGGTGGGCGGTATCCTGGCGCAGGAAGCCGCGGTGGAGCTGGCGACGCGCGGCCGCGCGCCGGGGCTTGTCGCCCTGCTCGACAGCTACCCCGCCGAGTGCTGGCGGGCCGAACCCCAGCTTTCGGACGCCGAGGCGCTGCGCGCCCTCTTGGCCATCGCCGGTCACGACCCGGACAGCCATCCCGAACTCGACAGCCGCGCGGCGGTGGTGGGCTTTCTCAAGCAGGGCGGCACGCCGCTCGGCAGCCTGCCGGAGGCGGTGCTCGACGCGGTGGTGTTGCTGGTTACCGGCACCAACCGGTTGATCCGGGGCCATGAACACCGGCGTTACTCGGGCACGCTCACCCATGTGCGTGCGGCGCGAGACCACGCCGGGCGCGACCTGCATGCCGGGCTCTGGGGCGCCCACGCCGCGCGGGTCGAGCCGCTCGATCTGCCGCTGCTGCATCCCGAGATGGTCTCGCAGGTTGCGGCCGAGGCACTGGGGCCGGAATTCTCGGTGCGCATGGCGCAGGCCGAGGCGCTGCTGCGGGAGAGGGCTTGAGCCAGGGCCCGGTTTCGCTTTCTACCGAGCCGCCAACGCCAGCGTCCCGGGCAGCGAGGCCGGGAGCGAGGCGATATGCACCGCGCCGGGGTAGACCTGCGCCGAGATCTCTAGCCCGGCGGGCGCACCGCGAAGCTGCTCGATGATCCGCAGGGTGGGCGGGGGCGGTCCGTCGGGCTGCGGCCCGGCGCTGCCGGTGCGCTTCTCCTTGTCGCCCATGCCGAAGTGCAGCGCCCGAGGCGGGCCTGCGGCGATGCCGCGCTGCGAGACAAGCCGGGCGACCAGCGTCTCGTCCCACCAGACCGACGGGCTGATTGCGGCGAAGCGGGCAAAGCTGTCGGGCCTTGTCAGCGCGGTAAAGAGCGTGAAGAGCCCGCCGAAGCTGTGCCCCCAGAGCGTTCGCCTTGCGGGGTCGACCGACAGGCCATGCTCGACCTCGGCGCGAATGCCACCGGTCAGCCGGGCGAAATAGGCCTCGGCGCCGCCGGCGCGCCGCTCGGGGTGGTGCGGGTCGGGCCGCGGCGCGGCGCCGGGCGCCACGGGGGGAGAATAGTCGAAGATTCGATGGTTGCGGGCAAACTGCTTGTCGGTGTCGTAACCGATCCCGGCGACAATCAGCCCGGGTGCTCCCTCGAGCAGCGCGGCCGTCAGGAAGTCGAAGGCCGCATTCCCGTCGAGCAGGTAGAGGATCGGCCAACCTCTCTCCGGCGCGGGCGCCTTGGGAACCGCAAGGAAGAGCCGCGTTGCGGGCACGTCGGGAGCGTCCGGGCCGCAGGTTTCGCGGGGCAGAACGCGACTGGTGAGGACGTGC
The DNA here is from genome assembly GCF_003111685.1 of Alloyangia pacifica. NCBI lineage: Bacteria > Pseudomonadati > Pseudomonadota > Alphaproteobacteria > Rhodobacterales > Roseobacteraceae > Alloyangia > Alloyangia pacifica. The sequence continues at coordinate 291,062 of NZ_CP022190.1, forward strand.
GAAGAGACTGGCGTCGTGAGGATTTCCAGCGTGGCGTCCCGTCCGCGATGCGGCGGCAACGGGGTCTGCGGGGCAGTTTCGCACATGAGATCCGCTCTCGGGCTTATTAGTTGACAATACCACTCAAGTAATTTCCCTTGGCCCCGGCTGCAATGGCCGATCATGCCGAAGAAAGGACTCTCATGACGCCGCGTCTCAGGCATCCGTGCATTCTTACCTCGAGCTGGCTTTTGATGGGTCTTTCCATAGTTCTGGCGTCGCTGCTGCTCGGGACCGGCGCGGCGCGCGCCGAGATTCGCGTGACCGACCTGGCCGGACGCGAGGTGGTGCTGGAAGAGCCGGCGCGGCGGATCGTGCTGGGCGAGGGGCGGCATCTTGCGGTGCTGGGCATGCTGCACGCGGACCCGGTGGCGCTGCTGGCGGGCTGGCGGCAGGACAAGGGACTCGATCCGGCGACCTATGAGGCCTATCTCGCAAAGTTCCCGGCGCTGGCTGACGTGGCGCCGGTGGGGGCAGGCAACCGTCTGCTCTCGGTCGAGAGCACGATCGCGCTGATGCCCGACCTCGTGCTGCTGAGCCTGATGGACGCGACGGACCCGCAGATGGAGATGCCGCTGCGCCAGCTGGACGCGGCGGGCATTCCGGTGGCCTTTGTCGACTTCTTCACCGCACCGCTCGAGAACACCCTGCCGAGCCTGCGGCTGATCGGCGCGCTGACCGGGGCCGAAGAGAGGGCAGAGGCGTTTGCCGGCTTCTACCAGAGCCACCTCGACAAGGTCCGGGCCACGCTGAAGGCCGCTCAGCCCGCGCCGCCGCGGGTCTTCATCCACGTGCATGCCGCGCCGACCAACTGCTGCGCTACCGTGGGGCCGGGGGTCTTTGACGAGTTCGTCGAGGCCGCGGGAGGCTACAACATCGGCCGTGACAGCGTGCCCGGGGTGATGGGCAACGTCGGGCTGGAGAACCTGCTGGCCTCGGACCCGGATGTCTACCTCGCCACCGGCGGCGCGCATATGAAGGCCCGCGGCGGGTTGGTGCTGGGCGCGGGGATCGGCGCAGAGACGGCGGCGCAGAGCTTCGCCGCGCTGCTCGCCACCCCCGGCTTCGCCGACCTCCGGGCGGTGCAAGAGGGGCGGGCGATCGGCATCTGGCACCTGTTCAACGATTTCCCGGCGCATATCGCGCTGATCGAGGCGCTGGCCAAACGCTTCCACCCGGATCTCTTCCCGGATCTTGACCCGATGGCCACCATCGCCGAGTTCGAGGATCGCTTCTCGCCGGTCGAGATAACCGGAAGCTACTGGACCCCTGCCGAATGAGCGCGGTCCAGGCGATCCTTGCCGAGCAATCGCGGCGCAGCCAGCGCCGGGTTCTGCTCGTCGCCCTGCTGGGACTGGGCGCGGGGTTTTCGGTGCTTCTCGATCTGGTCTCGGGGCCGTCGGGCTTGCCACTCGGGCAGGTGCTTGGCGCTCTGACCGGGGCGGGCGAGGTGCCGAAGGCCGCGGAGGTGATCGTTTGGCAGGTCCGCCTGCCGGTCGCGATCATGGCGCTGCTCGTGGGCGCGGCGCTGTCACTCTCGGGGGCCGAGATGCAGACCGTGCTCGACAACCCGCTGGCCGAACCCTTCACGCTCGGCATCTCGGCCTCGGCGGCGCTTGGCGCGGGGGTGGCGATCGTGCTGGGGCTGTCGTTGCCGGGCATCCCGGTGCTCTGGTCGGTGTCGGGCAACGCCTTTGTCTTCGCGCTCCTTGCGCTGGGGTTGCTGCAGCTGGCATCCGTCTTGCGGGGCGGCGGCTCCGAGGTGGTCATCCTGCTCGGTATTGCGGTCAACTTCACCGCCGCGGCGCTGCTGGCGCTGGTGCAATTTGTCGCCTCGCCGGATGCGCTGCAGCAGCTGGTGTTCTGGACCATGGGCAGCCTCGTCAACGCGCGCTGGGAGGGCATCGCAATGCTGGCACTTGTGCTGGCGGCCTGCCTGCCCTTCTCGCTCGCCGCGTCGTGGCGGCTGACGGCGCTGCGGCTCGGGGCCGATCAGGCGCAGGGCTTCGGGCTCGATGTGGCGCACCTGCGGCGCTGGACGCTGGTGCGGGTGAGCCTGCTGGCGGCGGCGTCGGTCTCCATGGTCGGCGTGATCGGCTTCGTCGGCCTCGCCGGGCCGCATATCGCGCGGATGGCAGTGGGCGAGGATCACCGTTTTCTGCTGCCGGCAAGCCTCTTCACCGGGGCGCTGCTGATGTCGCTCGCCTCGGTTGCCTCGAAGCTGCTGGTGCCCGGGATCCTGCTGCCGGTGGGGATCGTGACCTCGCTGGTCGGCCTGCCGGTGTTCTTTGCTCTCGTGCTGCGGAGGGAGGCGCGATGAGCCTTGATATTCGCGACCTGACCGTCGCGCGTGGTCCACGCCGGGTGATCGACGGGCTGAGTTTGCCGCCCTTCGCCATGGGGGAATTCGCGGTGATCGCCGGGCCGAATGCGGCTGGCAAATCGACCCTGCTGCGGGCGATCGCCGGGCTGCTGCCCTCGACTGGAGAGATCACGCTGGAAGGTCGGGCGCTGCACGCCCTGCCGCGCGCCGAGCAGGCCCGGCTCGTGGGCTTCATGCCGCAGAGCCTCGAGAGCCGCTCGGCGCTGACAGTGCTTGACAGCCTGATGGTGGCGATGAACGCGGGCGGCGGTCTCGCGGGGCGCGCGCTGCGCGGCCCTGCGGCGGGGCGGCATGCGCTGGAGGTCCTGGCGCGCTTCGGTCTGGCCGAGCTGGCGCTGCGCCCGATGGCGGCACTTTCTGGCGGGCAGCGGCAGGCGGTGGGGCTGGCGCAGGCGATGATCCGCGATCCGAAGCTCCTGCTGCTCGACGAGCCGACTTCGGCGCTCGATCTGGCACGGCAGTTCCAGCTGCTGTCGGAGGCGCGAAAGCTCGCCTGCGAGGGGCGCATCGTGATCGCCGTGCTGCACGATCTGGCGCTGGCGGCGCAATGGGCCGACCGGGTGGTGCTGCTGGAAGGCGGCGCCCTGCGCGGTTCGGGCGCGCCCTCGGACGTGCTGACACCGCGGAGCCTGTCGCAGGTCTATGGCATTGACGCGCGGGTCGAGCGCTGCTCGGAAGGGCGGGTGATGGTCATGGTCGACGGGCTCTCGCAGCCCTGATTTTCAGGAGAGATTACGATGCAGATTTTCGACAGCTCTGACCGCTACGGCGCGGTCTCGCGGGGGCTGCACTGGGCGGTGGCGGTGCTGATCCTCTGGCAGTTCCTCGGCATGGGGCTGAAGCTGATCTTCGGGCGCAATGATTTCGTCGGCTTCTTCGTCGGCACGCACCAGCCGGTGGGCTTTGTCATCTTCTGGCTGGTGGTGTTCCGCGTGCTGTGGGCGCTGGCGAGCCGCAAGCGCCGCCCGGATCATGGCACAGGGATGCTCGCCAAAGCGGCGGCAGCGGGCCACGGGCTGCTCTACGCGTTGATGATTGCCATCCCCACCCTGGCCCTGCTGCGCGCCTGGGGCGGAACACGGGGGTTTGCGCCGTTCGGGTTCGAGGTCTTTGCCCCGCGCGAGGTTGAGATCGCATGGGCCACGAGCCTTGCCGGACTGCTGCACGGCGAACTGGGCTGGGTGCTGGCAGTCTTGATCGTCGGACATATCGCCATGGTCGCCGTGCACGAGAGGTTTTGGCGCGACGGCACGCTGAGGAAGATGGCGGGGCGGCGCTGAGCCGCTCCGGCAAGAAGCTAAATCACTGATAAAGGGACAGAAAAAGCCCCACCGCGCGGGTGCGCTGGCGGGGCAAGTTCGTGCCTGCCGAAGCAGGCACCGGCGGTCGTGAAACCTTTATCTTGTTCTGAAACTCAGTTCGGGCGGTCGGCCATCTCGTCGCGGATCTGCTGGCGCAGCACGTCGATCGGCACAAGCTTGCCCTCGCGCTTGAAGTGCCAGTAGGTCCAACCGTTGCACGAGGGTGCGCCCTCGAGCTGGGCGCCGACCTGGTGGATAGAGCCCTTAACTTCGTCGCCGATCAGCGTGCCATCGGCGCGCACCTTGGCGCTCTTGCCCGAGGAGGACACCAGCATCTCTCCGGGGCTCAGCATGCCGCGCTCGACCACCTGGCCGAAGGGCACGCGGGGCTCGGCGCGCTTGGCGCGGGTCACTTCCAGCGACGAGCGGTCGAAGGGGCGGATCGAGGCGATGCGCTTCTCGGCGACCTCGCGGTAGGCCGCCTCGCGCTCGATGCCGATGAAGTCGCGGCCCAGCATCTTGGCGACGGCGCCGGTGGTGCCGGTGCCGAAGAACGGGTCGAGCACCACGTCGCCGGGGTTGGTCGAGCCGACCAGCACGCGATGCAGCAGCGAGGCGGGTTTCTGCGTCGGGTGCGCCTTGTCGCCGTTGGCGTCCTTGAGCCGCTCGCCGCCGTTGCAGATCGGCAGCACCCAGTCGGAGCGCATCTGCACGCCTTCGTTCAGCGCCTTCAGCGCCTCGTAGTTGAAGGTGTACTTGGCGCCCTCGCTCTTCGACGCCCAGATCATCGTCTCATGGGCGTTGGTGAAGCGCTTGCCGCGGAAGTTCGGCATCGGGTTCGACTTGCGCCAAACGACGTCGTTGAGGATCCAGTAACCCGCATCCTGCAGCGCCGCGCCGACGCGGAAGATGTTGTGATAGGAGCCGATGACCCAGAGCGCACCGTTCGGCTTCAGCAGCCGCTTGGCGGCCTTCAGCCACTCGCGGGTGAAGCGGTCGTAGACGGCGAAGCTGTCGAATTGGTCCCAATGGTCGTCGACGGCATCGACGCGGGAGTTGTCGGGGCGGTGCAGATCGCCCTTCAGCTGAAGGTTGTAGGGGGGATCCGCGAAGATCAGGTCAACCGACGCCTCCGGCAGCGCATTCATCTGCTCGATGCAATCGCCGGAAAGAATCGTGTTGAGCGGGAGCGCAGTTGCGCCCTTGGTTTTCGTCATTGCTGTCATTCTCTGCCTCTGCCCCGGCGCATTTTTGCGCTCTTGGATTGGGGATAAAATGAGGGAACAGCGAATCGGGGTCAATTTGTTTTTTTAAATCAGGACCTTACGTTTGCGTCTTGATACAAGATATTGTGTATGGGTGCGAAGGATCTTCTATGGTGTGGGGTCACACCGAAATCTCGGAGGCCATCCATGTGTCTTTTGGAGCCGTACCCTGCGTTCGTTTCCCAGCCGTAATGGGGATACTGTTGCGCCAAGTCCCGCATCAAATCGTCCCGCCAGATCTTCGCGACGATCGAAGCAGCCGAGATACTCACAGACTTACCATCCCCCTTAACCACAGCCGTCGCGGGGCAGGGCAGATCGGACGGCAGGCGGTTGCCGTCGATCAGCAGATGCGCGGGGGCGGTGGGCAGTGCCGCAACGGCACGGCGCATGGCGAGGTAGGTGGCCTGCAGGATGTTGATCTCGTCGATCTCCTCGACCGAGGCCACGCCGAGGCCGACCTGCGCTTGTGCGCGGATGATCGGCTCGAGCGCCTCGCGGCGCTTGAGGGTGAGTTTCTTGGAGTCGTTGAGCCCGAGGGGGATCAGCGCCGGATCGAGGATCACCGCGGCGGCGACCACCGGCCCGGCGAGCGGCCCGCGGCCGACTTCATCCACCCCGGCGACCAGCGCGCCATTGGCCCAGAAGGGCGACTCGAAAGATGTATCAGGTCCAGTCATGCGGGTGTTCTGCGCCCTTGGGCGCAGCAGGGCAAGCTCAGCCCGCCTTGGGATGGGTGGCCTCGTAGACCTTCATCAGGTGCACGCTGTCGACCGAGGTGTAGGCCTGGGTGGTCGAGAGAGAGGCGTGGCCCAGCAGCTCCTGGATGGCGCGCAGGTCGCCCCCGGCCGACAGCAGGTGCGTGGCGAAGCTGTGGCGCATGGCATGGGGCGTGGCACTGGCGGGCAGGCCAAGCTGCATGCGTGCCTTTTCGGTCACCGACTGGATCAGCCGGGGGTTCAGCTTTCCGCCGCGGGCGCCCCGGAAAAGCGGGCTGTCGGGGGTGATCTCGAAGGGGCAGAGCCGCAGGTAGACCTCGACCGCGCGGCGAGCCACGGGGAGCACGGGCACGATGCGCTCCTTGCCGCCCTTGCCGAGAATGCGCAGCGACTCGCCGAACGGCCAGTCGGCGCCAGTCAGCCCCAGCGCTTCGGAGATCCGCAGGCCGCAGCCGTAGAGCAGGGTGACCACCGCCGCGTCGCGCGCCCCGACCCAGCCCTCGCGCGACTGCATCTCGACGGTGTCGATCATCGCGCGGGCGGCGTCCTCGGTGAGCGGACGGGGCAGCTTTTTCTGGAACTTGGGCGCCCGCGCCGAAAGCACCGCGGTGGGCTCGAAACCCTCGCGCTCGGCGAGCCAGCGGTAGAAGCTTTTCACCGCCGAGAGCTTGCGCGCCATGGAGCGGGCGGCGCAGCCATTGCCATGCAGGTGGGCGAGGAACGCACGCATGTCCGGAGTGGTCACCCGCGCCAGGGGCTTCAGCCCCTGCGGCTCGGCGTGGTGCATCGTCTGGAAGGCGATGAACTCGGCCACGTCGCCACGATAGGCGGTGATGGTGTTTTCCGAGGCGTTCTTCAGCGCGCGGGCGTGCTCCAGCCAAGTCTGCAGCGCATCGCGCGCGGCGGGTGTGAGCGCGAGGCTCACGACAGCCAGCGCCGCATGGTGCGCTCGAAGACCCCGCCGAAGAAGGCGAGCAGATCGGTGCCCTGCTGCGGCGTGAACATCTGCGGATCCTCGGAGCCCATGACCAGCAGGCCGGGCAGGCGGCGCGGGCCGAAGTCGAGCTTGAGGCAGGCCTCGGAGCGGATCAGGTCAGCGCGCGGTCCGAAGATGCGGGTGTCGCCGGCGCCGAGCTGGCGCAGGGTAACCTGCCGCAGCGGCGCGTCGGTGCGCTCGGTGAGGTAGCTCGAGACGAAGCCGGGCTCGGCCAAAGACAACACGTCGCCGAGCTTGCTGACGGCGCGGGTGTCGTCGGGGTGGCCGGTTTCCAGCACCAGCCGCATGACGTCAACCCGCAGGATCGCGGCAACCTCGCCGTTGAGATCGCGCAGGAAGGGCTCGAAAGCCACCGGATCGAGCATCCGCAGGATGGCGCGATGGATCTGGTTGGTGCCGGCGAGGTTCTCGTAGGCGGCCGCGATGACGCTGCGGTGGGTGTCCTCGAGCCGGTCGAGGCGGGACTCCAGCCGCTCCATGGCGATGCCGCGCAGGTCCACGATATTGGAGCCCATGGCGCGTTCGTTCGACGCGATGAGCGCCTGCATCAGGTCGCGATCATCGAGAATCATGTCGGGGCGAGAGAGCAGCTGCTCGCGCAGCGTCTCGTCGATACGGGGACTGCTCATGCCTGTTCCGGTCTGTCCGTGCCTGTTCCGGGTGATCCGTGTTTTGTGCAGACCCTATCAGGTCCAACGCGTGATTGCGCCCCCTTTCTTGGACGACCGGCGTGTTTCCGCGAGGTGTGATGACCGCGCCGCGCGGCGAAGGGAAGGCTTTGGCGGCGCGGGGATTTCTGGCAGACTGCACGGGGCACAGGAGGAGGATCTCATGCCCACCATCACCCACCCCAGCTCCGCCCAGACGGTCGTCACCACATTCGAGACCAGCCCGGGCACCTGCCAGGACCTGCTCGAGGCGCTGGAAGAGGCCTATGATGCCTTTATCTCGAAGCAGCCGGGGTTCGTGGGGGCGGGCTTGCACGTGAACGACGCCCAGACCCGGATCGCCAATTACTCGCAATGGGAGCGGCGCGAGGATTTCCTTGCCATGCTGCGCAGCTCCGAGATGCGCGCCTGGAACCGCCGGTTCAACGATCTGTGCCGCAGCTTCGAGCCGGTGCTCTACGAGGTGGCGGCGGTCTACTGACCTTGCCACCCCGCGCAAGGGGGGCTCAGGCAGCCAACGTGCGCGCGGTGCCGCGGCGCTCGGAGACGCGCAGCCGGTAGCCCTCGCCGCGCACCGTCTCGATGGCGAGCGCTGCCTCGACCGGGGCGAGATGGGCGCGCAGGTTGCACATGTAGACGTCAAAGACCCGCGGCGCCGGCTCGTTCTCGAAGCCGTAGACGTGGTTCATCAGCGTCTCGCGTGTGGCGAGGCGGCCGGGGCGCAGGGCGAGGAATTCGAGGATCTCGTAGAGTTTGGGCGAAAGTGAGAGCGTCGTTGCGCCGAAATGCACCCGGCGTTTGTCGAGGTCGAAGCGCAGCGGGCCGCAATCGCTGACGGGCAGCGACACGCCATGCGCGCGCCGCGCCACTGCGCCGAGGCGGGCAAGGATTTCTTCGGGGGAGGCTTCGGAGGGCAGCACGGTGTCGGCGCCAGCCATCAGCCAGGCGGCGATCTGCGCGCCGTCCGACTCTCGCGAGATGACCGCGATCGGCACCTCGGGATTCCGCTCGCGCAGACGGGTCAGCGTGGTCTGGTTTCGCAGCACGCTGGCCTCGATCACCAGAAGGTCGTGCGCGCCGATGCGGTGGAACTCTTCGATGTCCTCGGCGGCCTCGCAGCGGGTCAGCAGCGTGCCGGTCTGCGCCAAGGCGTGACCGAGGCTCATCATCTTCCAGGTGGTTTCAGCAATCAGATAACGCATGGGCAGGCTCCTCTTATGCACCGCGGGCGCTGGCCCGGCGGAAAATCCGTTCTCTTGGGGGCGAGGGTGACCATTCTTGCAGGTCTGCCGGGAAACCCGGGGCCTCCCGTGGATCCGGGCGGATCCGTCGGGGGAGGGCGGCGCGTTCTGCGGCCCGTTCCAAGGAGTAGCGTGCAATTGTGCCCGAAATGTGTTGCCAGCTTGGGGCGGGGAGGATGATTTGTATCAAGGCGCTATACCTTCGAAGAGCCCATGATGCCGTCAGGTCAGGAAAGGAGGACTTTCATGTACAAGAACATTCTGGTGCCGATCGCATTCGACAGTGCTTCGAAGGCGCAAAAATCCCTCGAGGTCGCCAAGGCGCT